>NZ_CP080519.1:4021000-4359000 GCF_019468465.1 Amycolatopsis sp. DSM 110486
CGGCAACGGCACGTTCCGTAAGGCCCGCAACGTTTCCTCGACCACGAACGGGATCCCACCCGTGCACTCGTGCAGCTTCGCCGCGAACTCGTCAGTCACGCGCGGCAGCTCAAGCACGTGCACAGCCATCGCCCGCACCGCCGCGACGTCGAGCGGCCCGAGCGCGACGCGTGCCGTGTGGACACTCGGCGCCGCCCGCACCGGCGCGCCCAACGGCCCCGGCCACGGCTGCGCGCCCGTGCGATAAGCGGCCACCACGGCCAGCTCGGGCGGCAGGTCGACGGCGAGGAACCGCATCAGGTCGCACGTGCCCTCGTCGGCCCACTGCAGGTCGTCGACCAGCAGGATCGTCGGTCCACAAGCGACAAACAGCTCCCGCACGGCGCGGAACACGCGGTGCCGCTGCGCGTTCGGGTCGTCCAACGGCTCGGGCGTCGGCGGCAGCCGGTCGGCCAGCTCCGGCAGCAGCGGCCGCAGCACGCCGGCCACGGGGCTCAGCGGTCCCAGCGGACGCTCGCCCACCGCGTGCAACGCCTCCAGCACCGGCCCGTAGGGGAACGGCTCGCGCAACGGCTGGCAAATCCCACGCAGCACGCGGCCATCGGAGAACTCGGGCCGTCGCGCCAGCTCGGCCAGCAGGCGCGAGCGGCCCATCCCCGGTTCACCCTCCACGAGCACGGCGGCCGGTCGGTGGGTGAGTACCTCGGCCATCGCGGTGAGCTCCTGGTCCCGGCCCGCGAAAGCCGTCGGCCCGGTGCGCACGGTGACCGACGTCGGACGGGGGACGGCCTGCGACATGTCGACCTCCCTGCACGCTTGTCCGTTTCGTCGGGAGCCTAAGCAGCGTTCAGCCACCCGTAAACCAGCCGACGACCTGCGTCTCGGCACCCGGCTCACACGTCTGCGTACACAGCGTCACCGGTTGGCAGACGGATCTTCGGCGCAGGATCACCATGCGTACGAAACTTCGGGCATCCCCTCGTTCCAGGGGCGCATAACACGTTCCGGCCGCTGAAAGAGCTACGCAAAGTAGTTGCCGGAATCCCTACTTATGGACGGTGCCGCGAGAGAAAATGGTGCCGATACGGCGTCTGGAGCAGGACGTTCGGCCAAGGGGATTGCGTATACCTATCCGCGCCGAGCCCTTATTGCAGTGGACTGGACCACGCTGCACGCTCTCATCCCGGGGGAAGGGATGCGCCGCGTGGCCGCACCGGTGCCGCGCGTAATCACGAGGGAGGAAGCATGAAGATCATCAGATTCCTCGGTATCGCCGCCGTCGCCGCCGCGACGGCGGGCACGATGGCCGCGGTCACGAGCCCGGTCGCGGGTGCCACCTTGTTGAACCCCGACATGGTGCCGGCGATGCAGCGCGACCTCGGTCTCACCCACGACCAGGCCATCGCCCGGCTCGCCGCCGAGGACTCCGCAACGAAGGTGGGCCAGGCGCTGGAAACCGCGCTCGGCGACAGCTTCGGCGGCGCGAGCTACGACGCGGCCACGGGCAAGGCGCGCGTCGGCGTGACCGACGCTTCGCTCGTGGAGAAGGTGCGCGCGGCGGGCGCGGAGGCGCAGGTCGTGCGCTTCAGCGAGCGTCAGCTCGACTCCAGCGTGGCCAAGCTCAACGCGGGTGAGAAGACCGCGCCGCAGTCGGTCACGGCGTGGGGCGTGGACCCGGCGTCGAACCGAGTGACGATCACCGTCCTCAAGGGACAGCGGGCGGCGGCGGAGAAGTTCGCCCGCCAGTCCGGTGTGGACACTTCCGCGCTGGAGGTCACGGAGACCGCCGCCAAGCCGCAGCTGCACTACAACGTGCTCGGCGGTGACGCGTACTACATCGGCGGTTCGTCGCGCTGCTCCGTCGGCTTCTCCGTGAACGGCGGCTTCCTCACGGCCGGCCACTGCGCCGCGCTCACCGGTGCGGGCCCGCTGACCGGCTACAACCGGGTGTCCATGGGCTCGTTCTCCACCTACCGTTTCCCGGGCAGCGACTACGCGTACGCACGGGTCAACAGCAACTGGACCCCGGTCGGCCAGATCAACAACGGCACCCGCGTGACGGGCTCGACGGCTGCGGCCGTGGGCGCGTCCGTCTGCAAGTCGGGCTCCACCACGGGCTGGACCTGCGGCACGATCCGCGCCAAGAACCAGACCGTGCGCTACCCCGAGGGCACAGTCAGCGGCATGGTGCTCACCAACGCCCGCTCCGACCACGGCGACTCGGGCGGCTCGTTCATCTCCGGCAACCAGGCGCAGGGCCTGCTTTCCGGCGGTGACACCGTGAACACGTACTTCTACCCGATCGTCAGCGCCCTGTCGGCAACCGGCACGACGCTCGTGCGCGGCTGATTTCCCCCGCGAACAGAAGAAGGGCGGATCGAGTGCCTCCAGAGCACTCGAGCCGCCCTTCTCCTGTTACTAGTCCGGCCAAAAGTAGGCCGAACCCCACCCGGCACGTAACCGTTGCTACGAAGCCATTCGGCCGTGACTGTGGTCGGACTGGTAACGATCGGCCCAGTCCGCCGCGGGATCGGCAGTCTCAGGGGTCAGACGTTGCTGATCTCCTCGATCAGCCCGTCGATGTCGAAGTTTTCGCTCTCGGTGCCGAGTGGAACCAGTTCGTAGGAGGACTCCAGGAACGTCTCGACGTCCTCGCGCTCCAGCTCGAACGACGCGTACCCGTCGGGTGACTCGATCTCCAGTGTGAGCATCGCCGGATCCTGGGACAGGTCGGGGCGGATGCGCACGTCGCCCAGCCCGGATGGCTCCTCGAGCCCGGTCACGAGCAGGTCACGTGCGAACGTCCACTCGATCCACCGGCCGCGCTCGGTCCGGAACGCCACGGTGACCGCGAACGGCTCCGCGCAGTGGTAGGACAAGCGGGACAGCACCGGCGTGGTGCTCTCGTTCAGCAACACGAACTGGGTCTGGTGTACGGCGTCGGTGTGCACGGCTGCTCCTGGGGTTTCCTCCGGTGGTTCGCGCCCTGCGAACTGGTCGGCAAGGAGATGATCAGCTTCGGCTCTCGTGACGCCGGTTTCCCGCCATTCACGCGATCGGCTGCATCCGTCCTCAATGGCGTAACACGGACCACATACCCCTTGCGTTCGACCGCTGACCATCCGTCACCCGGGAGGGCAGGGGGTGGGGGACTTTCGTGCAGGGTCACGGAAGTGTCACGGTCCGATGTAGACCGTGGCTTTTCCGGTGCTTTCCGTGGGGTTCAGTCCAGTGGAAGCGTGAGCCCGACCTTCACCCGGTCCATGGCCACGCTCGTGGTGAAGTGCCGGACGTTGGGGTTGTCGAAGAACATCCGCCGCGTGAATGCCTCGAACCCCGCCATGTCGGGGCAGGTCACGATCAACACGAAATCCGCCGTGCCCGTGACGTAGTAACACTGCTGCACGCAGTCGTCGCCCAGCACCTGCCGGCGGAACGCGTCCAGCACGGCCAGATTCTCCCGCTCCATCTCCACCATGACGACGAACGTCATCGACAGCCCGAGGGCGCCGGGGGACAGCACGGCGACCTCCTTCTCGATCACGCCCGTCTCGCGCAGGCGCTTGATGCGGCGCTGCACGGCGGCGGCCGAGAGGCCCACCTTCGCGCCGATGACCTCGGCGATTGTGCGCGAGTCGGCCTGCAGGCAGGCGAGGATGGCGAGGTCCAGCCGGTCGAGGTCGGGAGTGAGCACGCTTCAGGCTAACCGGGTGCACCGACTCGACGCTTCGTCTTTACCGAGGCTCACCCACTGATCAAGAACGGGTTCGCCCAATACCTCCTATCGAGCGAACGTGAAAGAGGAGGATTAGTGACGTGCACCACAACTGACCGGTCTACCCAGGGGTAGCCCATAGAAGTGGAGCGAGCCGGTGGAACCGCCGTCCACCGGCCGGGGAGGTAGTAACTGTGAGTCCTGTCGGGTTCCCACCTGGTCGTACCGCTGTCGTGACCGCTCTCGGCCGCGCGCTGCCCGAACGGGTCGTGACCAACGACGAGATCGCGCAGACCCTCGACACCTCCGACGAGTGGATCCGCACGCGCACCGGCATCCGCGAGCGCCGCATGGCCGCGCCCGGCGAGTCCACAGTGGATCTCGCCGTTGCCGCGGGCCGCGAAGCGCTCGGCGACAGCTCCGTCGACGCCGTGGTGCTCGCCACCTCCACCGCCGACCAGCTCTGCCCCGCCAGCGCGCCCCAGGTGGCCGCGCGGCTCGGGCTCGGCACAGCCGCCGCGTTCGACGTGAACGCCGTGTGCAGCGGCTTCGTCTACGCCCTGGCCACCGCGCAGGGCTTCATCGCCGGCGGCATCGCCAAGCGCGTGCTGGTGATCGGCGCCGACGTCTTCACCTCGCTGGTCGACCCGACGGACCGCACCACCGTGCCCATCTTCGGCGACGGCGCGGGCGCGGTCGTCCTGCGCGCCGGCGACTCGAACGAGCCGGGCGCGATCGGCCCGTTCGACCTCCACAGTGAGGGCGAGCTGGCTGACCTGCTGTGGGTCGAGGCGGGCGGCTCGAAGCACCGCTTCTCCGAGGACCCGCGCGACCATCACCTCGTCATGCAGGGCACGGCGGTGTTCCGCCACGCGTGTGCGCGCATGGCCGAATCGTCGCGTGCCGTGCTGGAGCAGGCCGGCTGGATGGTCGGCGACGTCGACCGGTTCGTGGGCCACCAGGCGAACATCCGCATCCTCCAGGCGACGGCGAAACAACTCGGGCTGCCTGCGGACGCTGTGGTGGCCAACATCGACCGCGTCGGCAACACCAGCGCCGCCTCGATCCCGCTCGCTTTGGCGGACGCCGTGGAGGACGGGACGTTGGTGCCCGGCCACCGGGTGCTGCTGACCGCGTTCGGGGCCGGGCTGACCTGGGGTTCGACGTTGCTGACCTGGCCTGAGCTGGGCTAGATCGTCCAGGCCCTAGTTCGTCCACGCCTCAGTCGCTTGCTGACGGCCGCGCAGCAGGAGCGGGCCGTGCGGCTGCCAGAACTCGCGCTCGCCGCCGAGCGCGGCTTTCACGGCGCCTTCGCTGGCCAGGATGCGTGACGGCACGGACTTCGCGTGCTCGGTGAGCCGCGCGGCTTCGTTCACGGCGTCGCCGATCACGGTGTACTCCAGCCGGCTCGACGTGCCCAGCTGGCCCGCGAACACCTGCCCGCACGCGACGCCGATGCCCAGGTCGAGTTCGCCGTCCGCCACCACGGCGTCGCGGATCGCGCGAGCGGCGGCCAGCGCCATGGTCGGGGCGTCGGACAAGCGCGTGGGCGCGCCGAAGATGCACAGGGCCGCGTCGCCCTGGAACTTGTTGACCAGGCCGCCGCGCGCGTCGACGGCCGAGACCACGCTGGCGAAGAAGCGGTTCAGCTTGGCCACGAGCTCCTCCGGCGGCGTGCGCGACGCGAGCGCGGTGGAGTCGACGACGTCCACGAACAGCGCCGTCACCTCGCGCACGTCGCCGGACAGCGAGGCGCCGTATTCCAGGGCGTGCCGCGCGACGTCCGTGCCGACGTGCCGGCCGAACAGGTCCCGCATCCGCTCCTGCTCGCGCAAGCCGGCGGCGAGCTCGTTCACGGAGGTCTGGAGCATGCCGATCTCGCTGGAGTCGTCGACGTCCACCGACACGTCCGTGGTCCCGCGCGCGATCCGGTCCAGCGCCACGCGCAGGCGGTGCAGCGGCGCGGCGACGGCGCGGGCGAGCAGCGCCGTGCCGATGGCGCCCGTGGTGAGGCCGATCACGGACAGCGTGATCAGGCTCGCCGTCGGGTTGGCGCGGCTGACGTCGGGCGGCGTCGCGACCAGCAGCACGCCGACGAGCGGCACGCCGCTGGCCAGCGCCCACGTGACGATCAGCCTGGTCAGCACGGTGACCGGCAGTGAGCCGTGGGGCGGCGTCACGTCGAGCGCGATCGTCATCACCGGCCGCGCCACCCACTCCGCGGCGAGGTACATCAGGCCGACGGTGGTCAGCCCGCCGAGGCCGATCGTCAGCGCCATGCCGGACGCGTCGTCGAACGAGCCGAGCACGCCGGCCAGCGTGCCGAGCGCGATCGTGCCGATGAGCCACAGCGTGCCGCTGACCACGGCCATGTCCACGGGCAGCCGCAGGGCGCGCTTGGCCTCGTCCTCGGTCGGCGGGCGGCCGATCGTGAACCACACCACGGTGCGTCGCTGCAGGTAGGCGGTCCAGAGCGTGCCCACGAGCAGGCTCGCGGCCACGATCCCGCCCGCCGTCAGGCCGAGGATCCACCCGCGGTCGCCGACGTCCCCGGGCAGCCCCTGCAGGAACAGCAGCAACGCGACGACGGCCGACCCGGCGACACTCGACCCGATGCCGAGCGCGGCGAAGCCCAGACTGGTGCGCAGGACCAGCCGGAACCGCCCCGCCGTTCGCTTGCGCACGCCGCCGATCGTACGGGCTGGCGCTCGCGTCCGGCTCGGCGAGAAAAGGCGTGGCAGCTCTCGCGGCCGCGTCGCTACCGTGCTGCCCATGCAACCCCTCGACGCCGACGCGATCCGCGCCTCCTTCGTGAACTGCTCCCGCGGCGAGGCCAAGTCCGTCACCCTCCCCGCCGACGTCCCCTGGGCCACGCGCGACTTCCTCGGCTGGCGCGACCCGAAGGCCCCCGGCCGCGCGTACCTCGTGGTGCCCCGAGACGGCGGGGTTGTGGGGCTGTCCCTGCGCGCCGCGCCCCCCGCGACGTCGCGCTTGCGCAGCAACATGTGCGCCTTCTGCTCCACCACCCACGCCACGTCCGACATCACCCTCTTCTCCGGCCGCCGCGCCGGCAAGTCCGGCCGCGAGGGCAACACCCTGGGCACGTACGTCTGCGCCAACCTGTCTTGCAGCGCGTACGTCCGCGGCGAACTCAAGCCGGCCGTCCCGCAGCCCGTGGAGACCCTGACCCTGGACGAACGCGTGGCGCGCATGGAGGACCATGTGCGGAGGTTTGTGGACCGGATCCTGGAACCGCACTAATGCGGGTGCTCGTCACAGGCAGGTCGGGGGTGGGCAAGAGCGCCCTGTTGGCCGAGCTGGGCGCCAGCGGGTTCTCGACCGTTGACACCGACTACGGCCCGTATACCGAAGTGGTTGACGGGGAACGGTTGTGGCGTGAGGACGTCATGGCGGAGTGCTTCCACCGAAGTTCGACCGCGATTTTTGTTTCCAGCACCCACCTTCGCGCCCGCCAGACAGCCCCCGCCCTCCCAAGGGGGGCGTCCCCATCCCAGTTTACCGTTGCCAGGCCCCGAAAAACGGCCATCGGGGAATCTGTGGACAACTGCGGTATCGACTGCGGGAGGTGTGGACAAGTCGGGGGTCGCGGTTGACACCGAGCGCCGCCCGTGCAGGTCCGAGGCCGCGGCGGAGTAGTGCCGACGCGCCGGGTCCGGGCGATGCACGCGGAAGCTCACGCAACAGCCCAGGCACAGCGTGCTCGGATTTCCCCGACGTACTTCAGCCGGCTCCGACTCGGCTACACGGCAGAGTCGTTGCCCGCCGCGTAATCGTGGGCATAAGACTTCGCATCCAACAAATGCTTCAGCGTGATCTCCCGCGCGGCAGGTCCGTCGGAGGCCTTCAAGGCCGACAGGATCGCCCGGTGTTCATCCACCGCCTTGCGGATCTGGCCCGGTAACCGCAGCGCCGCCCGGCGCTCCTCGCCCACCAGGGCCAGGACGGAACGCAGGAGGTCGGCGACGTCGTCGTTGCCGGCGTTGCCCGCCATGACGCGGTGGAACTCGGCGTCCGTCGCGATGACGCGCAGCATGTCGCCCTCGGCGGCCGCGGCTTCCATCTCGGCGACGTTGTCCTCGAGCTTCTGGATCGTCCGCGGCGAGTGGTTGCCGGCGAGTCGCTCCGCCAGCGTCGGCTCGACCGTCGCGCGCAGGTCGAACAGCTTCTCCACCAGCTGCTCGTGCTCGGAGAACCAGCTACTCAGCGGCGCTTCGGTCTGCTCGCGGACGTAGGTGCCGGAGCCCGCGCGGATCTGGACGTAGCCGATCGAGTCCAGCACCCGCAGCGCCTGCCGCAGCGATCCGCGGCTGATGCCGAGCTGCTCGCACAGGGCGCGTTCCGCGGGCAGCCTCGAGCCCGGCGGGAGCTCGCCACTGTCGATCATCGCGCGCAGGCGGTCGACGGTGGCGCTCCAGACCTGTTCGGATTCGTGGGCCACCCGCCCATCCTGGCAGGTCGCGGCGGGCGGCGGAAAATGTCGGTGGTGCGTGCCACTCTGAGGACGTGACTGCGAAGTTCAAGGATTTGGCCCTCGACGCCCAGGACCACCAGAAGCTGGCCGACTGGTGGTGCGTCGCGCTGGGCTACGTGCGGCGCGGCGAGACCCGCTCAGCCGACGACCCGGTGCCGATCGTCGACGCCGCCGGGGTGGGGCCGTTGATCTGGGTCAATCCGGTGCCTGAGGTGAAGACGGTGAAGAACCGGATGCACCTCGACGTGTTCGGGGATGTGGGGGAGTTGGTTTCGTTGGGGGCGGTGCTGGTGAGGAACAAGGGTGCGGATATCGATTGGTGGGTCATGGCGGATCCGGAGGGGAATGAGTTTTGTGTGTTTGAACCACGGTGAATGGGCGGCTCGACCCGCTGCGTGGATCATTGCGCCCCGGGGGTGAGTGTTGACACCTCGATCCCGCGTGGAGGGCGGGGATCGAGGTGTCAGGGCCGGGTCTGGGTGCAGTTGGAGTTGGGTGGCTGCTTTCAGTTGCTGACTGCCGGAAGGCTGTTTCCCCGTTGCTGATGCCAATTCTCACCGGCGTCCGGGTGATCCGTCGAACGGCTCAGTTCCGCCCATTTCTCGTCCACAGCCAAGCGGTTGCGCCAGACTTCGCGGCCGTATTCGTACGCGTCGCTGCCGGCCAGCAGCCGCAGTGGTGGGTCCGGAAGCTCCGCAACGCGAAGCACCAGGTCGGCGACGAGAGCCGGGTCGCTGGTCGCGGTCTTCTCGAACCCCGCCATGGCGCGGGCGGAAGCGCCGACCGTCGGCTCGTAGGGCGCGCTGATCGGCGGCGTCGCCATCGACGAGCCGGCCCAGTCGGTGCGCATGCCGCCCGGCTCGAGCACGGTGACCTTGATCCCGAGCGGCACGACCTCCGCCGCAAGCGCCTCGCTGAACCCGCCGACAGCCCACTTCGCTGACTGGTACGCCGTCATCCCCGGGCTCCCGATCCGGCCGCCCACCGAGGAAATCTGGATGATCCGCCCGCCGCCCTGCCGGCGAAGTGCCGGAACAGCGGCCTTCGTGACATAGACCGTGCCCAGGAAATTGGTCTCCACCTGGCGCCGGAAGACGTCCAGCGACGTGTCCTCAAGGGCCGCTCGATCCCCCTGGCCGGCGTTGTTCACGACGACGTCGAGGCGCCCGAACGCCCGAACACCACCGGCGACAGCGGCCTCCGCAGCAGCAGGATCGGTGACGTCCAGCGCCTCGACGTGCACCTGCGACCCGAAGCGTTCCCGCAGGTCATCGAGCGAACGCGGGTCACGGGCGGTCGCCACGACCTGGTGCCCGGCCGCCAAGGCGCGCTCCACGATCTGGCGGCCCAGGCCGCGCGAAGCGCCGGTCACGAAGAAAACCACGACAACCTCCGAAGTCCGATTTAACGCAAGTTGATTGCGTTACCAGGACCGTAGCACCCCGAGACGGGGTAACGCATCCGGCTTGCGTTAAAGTGTGGTGTGCATCGCCGAGCGCGTTCCGAGGAAGCCAAGCTGCAGCGCGCCGAGGACCTCCTCGCCGCGGCCCGCGGGCTGGCCGTCGAGCTGGGCGGGGTGCGGCACGTGACGCTCGCGGCCGTCACGGAGGCGGCGGGGCTGCACGCGTCGGCCGTGCGGCGGTACTTCGCCAGCCGCGAGGAGCTGTTCCTCGAGCTCGCCGAACGCGGCTGGGAGGAATGGCGCGACGTCCTCACCGCCCGCCTCGCCGGCGCCCGCGGCCTGCCTCCGGGCGAGCTCGCCGAGGCGCTGAGCACGACGATCGTCACGCTCCCGCTCTTCTGCGACCTGCTCACGCACGTGTCGCTGAGCCTCGAAGGCGACGTCTCCGTCGAGCGGGCGCGCCAGTACAAGACGAGGTCCTTCAAGGCGTACGACGTGATCGTCGACACCCTCGTCAACGCCGGAACCCTTACCGCGCAACAGGTCCACGACGTCATCGCCGCGCTGCTCGGCACCACGTCGTACTTCTGGCAGCTCTCCCACCCGACGGCCACCCTCGCCGAGCTCTACCGCCAGGAACCCCGCTGGTCCCACACAGCGCTCGACTTCGAGCCCCGCCTCACGCGGCTGCTGAAAGCCACCGCGGAAGGCCTCGCCGAGCGTTAACCGAGCGCGTTCGACGCCAGGTGCAGCGCCTCGATCAGGTGCGCACGGTGTCCGGGGTGGACGTTGATGCGCGCCTCGCCGTGGGTGTTGCCGATGAACGTCAGCACGCGGCCGCGGTCGGTGAGGTCGAGGACGGACATCGGGGTGCTGCGCGTCCGCCGGCCCGCGTCGTCGCGCGTCGCGACGTACAGCTGGTGCGCGGCATCGCGACCGGCGCGCATGAGGCGGCGGAGCTCGTCGGCTTCATGGGACATCTCGGTCAGTGGATTGTCGGACTCGTAGTCGCGCCCCGCGTCCTCGAAATGGGCCTTCGGCACGCTCATCGGCGCCAGCCGCGCCGGCGGGCGCGTGGGCAGCGCGTCCACCAGGTGCTCCGCAACCTCCCGCGCCGGGATCGGGTCGAGCTGCACCACGCGGTGGTCGGTGATCAGGCGGACGGCGTCACGGCCCGACTCGGCCACGAGGATCGCGCCGTCGTCCGCGCCGTCGCGGAAGTTGCTCCACGAGTACATCTCGCGCGCCGGGTCGGCGAGGACGTCCAGCGTCGCGCGCCACGGCCGGGCGAGCTCACCGGCCGATGTGGCCAGCCCCCGGTCGTACAACGCATCCAGCGCACGTCGGCGCAGCGTCGCCTCGGCTTCGTCGGTGCGGTACGTCTGGTCCGGCCCCACGACAATCGGCGGCTCACCGAGCGCGGCGACGGTCCAGGCAACCAGGAACACCGGCCGGGGCAACCGCACCGGTCTGTCGATGATCGTCATCGGTCTGCTCAGGCTCCGATGGTCGGGGGCGTCGGCGGAAGGCCGGTGTGGGGATCGAGGAGCCTGCCGTCTTCGTCGTCGAGGAGCGAGAAGGCGGAGTCGTCGTCGATGCCGTACTTGCGTTGGTGCTCGGCGTCTTCCTCGCCCTTGCCCTTGTTGCCGGCTGCGCCCATGCCGCCCATTCCGGGCGAGCCCTTGGCGCCGGCCACCCCACCTCGGCTGCCCAGGGCGCCTGCTTCACCGAAGGCGCCGGACCCGGCACCACCACCGAGCCGCGACCCGGTTCCAGTCCCCGCCCCGCCGCGTCCGCCGAACGCCCCGGACCCACCTGCGCCGCCCGCACCGGCACCGGCGCCGGCGCCTACGCCGAAGCCGCCAGGCCCGAAGCCGTCCCCTCCCGTCGCCGACCACGACGGATTCCCACTGCCGACCGGGAACCTCTGCCCCGGCGGCGGAACTCGCGGATCGTCCAGATCACTCGACGTGTGCGTGTCGTCATCGTCACCCGGCCGCCTACCCGGCCGCTCCTCATCCCGCGGCGGCCACTGCTCCGGCGGCACCACCGGCCGCCCTGTCGGCGGCGGCAACACTGTCGGCGGCGGAATATTGGGCGGCGGCGTGGTCGGCGGGGGTGTCGTCGGCGGAGGCGTCGTGATGTGCCGGGTGTCGACCTCGGACTGTGAGGTGGAGGTGGTGTCGTCACCGTCTTTGCCGTCGTCCCGCTTTTTCTTGACCAGGTGCTTCACGGGCTTCGTCGGCTGGGTGATCGTGACAGTTCCGCCGAAATTGTCGAGCGTCCCGTAGTCGTTCTGGAGGCCTTGGCCGCTGGTTTGCGCCTGGCTCGCGTAACTCTGATACCGCGCGAGGTTCTGTTCAGCCAGCTGGTTGTACTGGCTGATCTTGTCCTCGGTGTCCGTGTCCCACGGCGTCGCCACGTCGATGAAGTCCTTGTGCGGCGGCTGGTTCGGCATGTCCTGCATCGACTGCCTCATGGAGTCGAAGCCGTGTGCCAGGCCATCCAAATTTTCCTGATTGCTCGTGTATGTCTGCGCGGCGGACGTCGTGGCGTTGGTGAACATCCTGATCCGGGCCTGCGCGGCGTCGGCGCCGCCACCTGTCCACACGGATTCGAGATTGGTGCTCAGGCCCTGGATGTCTCCGCTGAGCGTTCGGTGGTCGTCGGCGAGAGCGCCGGCCTTGACGGCGCCGTCGTGCCAGCTGGCGGCGCCTGCGCTGTTCTTGATCTTTTGCACCAACTCAGGTGTCGGCACCGACTGCGTGCCGACGTTGCCGTGCCAGACGTCGTCGGCCCAATGCCCGACGTCGCTGAAGCGGTCGCCGACCCACTTCGCGCCATCCCCGAGCATGTCAAAGAAGCCCATTACGCACCGGCTTTCTGGCGCAGGTTGGTGACAATCATGTCGACTACTTGAGCCGCGACGTCGCAGGGATCTTTTGTGCCGATCTTGGCAGAGCTGAGGTACAAGGAGGTGTCGAAGGAGAGATCGTCGCGGATGCCGGTGCTCACTTCACAGAAGGAGCTCGTGTTGCCGGCGCTTTCCGTCGAGTACGCGACTGCCGGGAAACCTTGGACCGGAGGGAGTACCTGCCAGCGCTTGACCTGCCGCTGGGTGTTCTCGTAAACACCGCTGAGCCCTTGATGGGTCTGGGTCACGAAGCTGACGCCAACGGCTGCCCCGCTGGTGCTGTTGTGCCAATTGCAGGCGGGGCCGAGGCCTGCCGAATCGTCCCGCGCGCCCTGCGGTGTGATGGTGAGGATCCGATTGAGCTGGTCCGGAGTGAGCGCGTCTTGACACGGGTCACCTGACAGCACCGATGCCGGAAGCGGGTGCTCGACGCGCGGGGCACCGTCATGAGGCAGCGCGGCCGTGGTCGCCGACGGCGCGGTGCTCGCCGGTGTGGACGGGCTCGCGGTCGAGCAGCCGGCCGCGACAGTCAGCACCGCAGCGGCAGCGGACAAGGTCATGACCACCCGATACTTCGTCACGCCAACCCCGTGTTCTGTTGTCCGGCCGCCGCGTTCTTCACGTCGGTTCCGGCTTGTTCGTCGGCCGTCACTGTGAGTCCCAGCGCTTTCTCCAGCGCCTGTACCAGATCTGAAGCGTATTTCAGCTCCTGTGTGACCTGATCATTGCCGGAGGCGAAGGCTCCTGTGCCCTGCCCGCCGACGAGCAGAGAGTTGTAGCTGACACTGCTGGGGTCGTCAGCCGGGGCCTTGATCTGGAGCAGTTCGATCGCCTTGTGCTGGAGGTCCTGAAGTCGGTCGCGGACGCTCCTGGCGCGGGTGAGCATGCCCTGGGCCTCCTCGCGGCTGAGGCTGAACCGTCCGGCGCCCGGCCCGCCGGGATTGGGTACGTCGCCGACAGCACCGCCACTGGCCGCACCGCCGCCGGCGGGTGCGTCGGTGATGACGAAGTCGAGCCCGGTGAGCCAGCTTGGCTCCGAGGCAGTCTCAGCCACTGCCTTCCCCCTCTGAAAACACGTCGGTCCGGCCGTGGACCGCCCCCTGCGGTCTACCGTAATGGACTGATCACCCTCGGGTGGGCATTTTGCCGAAGTCGGGCAAAGGGCGCCAGGGCGCAGTCGCCGATCGGGTGGACGGCCGTCATCCGGCCGCGCGCCGGCGGAGGTTGGTCACGAGTAGGTCGGCGATTTGGGCCCCCACGTCACAAGGCGCGGCCTTGCCGACCTTCGTGCTGCCCAGGTTGAGCGAGACATCGACGGTCAGGTCGTCCCGGATGCCAACGCTCACCTCGCAGAAATCCTTCTCGGCCTCCGCCCCGACAGCCACGTCCGAGACGGCCGGGAACCCCTGGATAGTCGGCAGCTCCTTCCACAGGCTGGCTCGTGGTTTCGTGTTCGCGTACACGGCGCTGAGCCCGTCGTGCACCTGTGTGGTGTAGCTGATGCCCACGACGGCGCCCGTATCGCTGTTCGTCCAGCGGCACGCGGGCCGAGAGACGGGAGGTCGTCACGTTTGCTGGGCACCGCACTTCCGAAGACCTGCTTGACCTGGTCCGGAGTCAACGCCTCCTGGCACGGGTCACCGGAGACCACGGAGGCGGGCAGGTGGTGCTCGACCTTCGGGGCGCCGTGGTGGGGCAGCGTCTCGGTGGCCGGGGAGGTGGTGGCCGGAGCGGCCGGGGGCTGCTCGAGCAAGCGGAGACGGCTATCGCGGCCCCGCACAACGTGACCAGCCCAGCAAATCCACGCACGGCCAGCCTCCCCGAGTGTTCAGGCCGCGATCGGCCGGTTACTTCAGGTTACCGAGACAAAGGGGACAGGGCGTCACCTACTAGGGGCCAACCGGCACTGTCGCTCCTGACACATCGCGTCGCGGGGGTGGGCGGGGGTGCTTAGGGTGCCGGGGTGGGTGCGTTATGACGTGGTGGCATGCGGTGATCATCTTCGTCGCCGGGGTGTGGGCGGGGACGATCAACGCGGTGGTCGGGTCGGGGACGTTGGTGACGTTTCCGGTGCTCGTGGCGTTGGGGTACCCGCCGATCACGGCGACGACGTCCAACGCCGTGGGGCTCGCGCCCGGCACGATCAGTGGGGCGTACGGCTACCGGGCCGAGCTGGAGGGGTACTGGCCGCAGGTGCTGAGGTTCTCGGTGGCGTCGTTCTTCGGCGCGATCGGGGGGACGATTCTGCTGCTGACGTTGCCCAAGGACGCCTTCGAGACGATCGTGCCGGTGCTCGTGGGGCTGGCGGTGGTGCTGGTGATCGTGCAGCCGAGGGTGTCGAAGTGGGTGCAGAAGCGTCGTGACGCCAACGGCACCGAGCACAAACCCGGGCCGCTGCTTCTCGGGTTGCTGTTCGTCATCGGCATTTACGGCGGCTATTTCACCGCCGCGCAGGGCGTGATGATGATGGCCGTCATGGGGATGCTGCTGTCGGAGCCCCTGCAACGGCTCAACGGGGTCAAGAACGTCCTCGCGGCCGTCGTCAACGTCATCGCCGGCCTCATCTACGCCGTGGTCGCCCCGGTGAGCTGGCCGGTGATCGGGCTGCTGGCCGTCGGGTCGACGATCGGGGGGCAGATCGGGGCGAAGGTCGGCCGCAAGTTGTCGCCGACGGTGTTGAGGGCCGTGATCGTGGTGATCGGTGTTGCGGCTGTGGTGGAACTAGTCCTGAAGTGACTGCCACTGCCACGGTCGTGAGTGTTGTGCACGGGTGATGGCAGGGGTGAGACGCCGGCCGCTGATGTCTTCGTGGTGACTTGCCACTGTGGCAAGGAGCGTCCTTGATCGGTCGGTGTCGAGGGCGAATTCTTTGACCCGGTCGAGAACTTGCCGGTACTCACTGAGCTCGTTTGGGCTCTCGAGGTACAGCGACGTGAATTGATTCTCCGCGTACACAACCGGCTTGTGGTTCCGGAAATGCAGCAAACGAAACGCCGGTCCGAAAACCCCGGCCGGGCAGCTGTCGGCCGGGATCACTCGCACAGCACAGTGCGGCTCCGACGAGACGAACAGCAGGTGGAAGAGCTGATCACGCGTCACCTCGGGCTCCGCGACCGGCGCGCGAAGCACGTCTTCGTGGATGGACGCGCTGAACCTGGGCGGGTTCACGCGGCGCAGAAGCTTCTGTCTGTTCAGCCAGTCCCACTCGCAGAGGGAGTGCGACGCGGCAAGATCAGCGGAACGGATGCCGTCCCGCCGACCCATGCCACCCTGTCACACCAAAGATCACACCAAAAACTCCCGGGCGGCCGCCAGGAACAGGTCGTTCTCCTCCGGGGTCCCGATGGTCACGCGAGCACCATCGCCCGGGAACGGGCGCACGATCAGCTTGCGGTCCAGCATGTGCTCGGAGAAGGCGACCGTGCGCTCGCCCAGTGGGAACCACACGAAATTGGCCTGAGTAACCGGAATCTCGTAGCCCATGGAAACCAACGCTGTACGCACGCGGTCGCGTTCGGACATGATTTCGGCGCAGCGTTCCATGAGCTCGTCGGCGGCGTCCAGCGAAGCCATGGCGGCGACCTGGGCGATGGCGTTCACCGAGAAGGCCACGTACACCTGGCGAAGCGCCTCCGCGATTGAAGCGCAAGCCACGGCGTAGCCCACCCGCAGGCCGGCCAGCCCGTAGGCCTTCGAGAAAGTCCGCAGCACCGCCACGTTTTCCCGGGTACGCGCGATTTCCACGCCGTCCGGCACGTCAATATCTGTGACGAATTCCTTGTAGGCCTCGTCCAGCACCACCAGCACGTGGGGCGGCACGGCGTCGATGAAGCGCTCCAGCTCGTCGTGCGTCAGCACGGTGCCGGTGGGGTTGTTGGGGTTGCAGACGAAGATGAGCTTCGTGCGGTCGGTGATGGCCGCGAGCATGGCGTCGAGGTCGAGCCCGTGCCCGGAGGTCAGTGGCACCTTGACCGACTGAGCGTGCGCGACCTGCGTGACGATCGGGTACGCCTCGAACGAGCGCCACGCGAACATCACCTCGTCGCCAGGGCCGCAGACGGCCTGGATGAGCTGCTGGCACAAGGAAACCGAGCCGCAGCCGACCGCGAGGTGCTCGATGGGGACGTCCAAGTCACGAGCGAGGCGTTCGCGCAGGGCGTGGGAACCGCTGTCGGGGTAGCGATTGACGTCGGCCATCGCGTCGGTGATGGCGGCGCGCACGCTGGGCAGCGGGCCGCCTGGCACCTCGTTGCTCGCGAGCTTGATCGCGCCTTGGATCGTCCGGCCGGGGACGTACTTCGGCAACGAATCGAGGTCGGGGCGCGGTGCGAGGGACGGCATCGTCGGTACTCCTCGGGTCAAACGGGATGGCCTGGCCACCGTATCTCGCGACGTCGGATCCACAAAGGTTCCCAATGTTCACCCGGAGGTGATTGCATGAGGTGATGACGTCGACGAGCACCGTGGATTACCAGCGTACCGACGGTCGCGCGCTGCGCCTCACCTTCGCGGAGCCCGACGGTGCCATCCGCGGCGGCCTCGTTGTCCTGCACGAAGGCGACGGGGTCACCGACGGTGTGGTGCTGCTCGTCGCGAGCCTGGCGAACGAAGGCTGGCTCACCGTCACGCCCCACATCGACGGCGGCGAGAAGCTCACGCAACAGGACCTCCTCGACGCGACGGACATCACACTCGAATGGCTGGTCGAGCACGGTGTGGAGGCCGATCTGCGCGGCGTCGTCGGGTTCGACCTGGGTGGCACGGCGGCGCTCGTGGTCGCGTCGCACCGCCGGCTCGGCGCGGCGGTGAGTGTGGGCGGCCAGCGCGTGACGGAGCTGCCGCGGCTGCTGGACATCGCGGGCCACCTGACCAGCCCGTGGCTCGGCATGTACGGCGACGCCGGTGACGAAGCCGGCGGCGCCGAGGTGGAGCAGCTGCGCGAAGCGGCGGCGTCGGCGAGGGTGGCCACGAACGTCGTGCGCTACCCGGGCGCCAACCACCGCTTCGACGCCGACCCCAGCGCGGCCGAGGAAGCCTGGCAGCGCACGTTGGACTGGTTCGACGCGCACCTGCGGTAGACCGAAGACAGGCCAGAGACAAGACGGTGGCCGGGGTGGTTAGCCGCAGTTAACATCGGCGGGTGACCCAGACTGCCGATGTTCCCGAAGTGCTCTGGCGACCCGACCCGAGCCGCGTGTCCGACACTCGCATCGAAGCGTTCCGCAGGTGGCTGCGGGAAGAACGCGGCGTGGAGGTCGACGACTACGACTCGCTCTGGCGCTACTCCGTGGAGCACGTGCCTGAATTCTGGGCGGCCGTCGCCGAGTTCTCCGGCGTGCGCTGGCACGAGAAGCCGCGAGAGGTCCTCTCGGGCGCGATGCCGAACGCGAAGTGGTTCGACGGCGGCACGCTGAACTACGCGGAACACGCGCTCAGCCCGGGTGTCGCGGGCGCGGCGAAGAGCGACGACGAGCTCGCCGTGATCTTCCACCGCGAAGACGGCTTCGCCGAGCAGCTCACGTACGGCGACCTTCGCGCGCAGGTCGCCGCGGCGCGCGGAGCGCTGAAGGCGTTGGGCGTGGCGAAGGGCGACCGGGTGGTGGCGCTGGCACCGAACTGCCCGCAGACGCTCGTCGCGTTCCTGGCGGCGGCGTCGCTGGGCGCGATCTGGTCGTCGTGCTCACCGGACTTCGGCGTGCGCGCGATTTCCGACCGTTTCACGCAGATCGAGCCGAAGGTGCTCATCGCGGTGAACGGCTACGCCTACAACGGCCGCGAGTTCGACGTCACTCCCACGGTCGAGCGGTTGAGTGCCGACATCCCGTCGCTGAGCGCGACCGTTCTCGTGAAATACGTGGGTGGCGGGACCGTTGACGGCGCCCTCGACTGGAACGCGCTGCTCGCCGAGCACGCCGGCACCGAGCTGGCGTACGCGCCGGTGGAGTTCGGGCATCCGCTGTGGGTGTTGTACTCGTCCGGCACCACGGGTTTGCCGAAGGGGATCGTGCAGGGGCACGGCGGGATCGTCGTCGAGCACCTCAAAGCCCTTTCCCTGCAAGCGGATCTCGGGCCGGGCGAGCGGTTCTTCTGGTTCACCACCACCGGCTGGATGATGTGGAACTTCCTCATCTCGGGCCTGCTCGTGGGGTCCACGATCGTCCTCTACGACGGCAGCCCCGGCCACCCGGACCTCAACGTGCTGTGGCGCCTGGCCGAGCAGCACCGCATCACGTACTTCGGCACGTCGGCGCCGTTCATCCAGAGCTGCCTCAAGGCGGGGCTGGAACCGTCGGCGCGTTACGACCTGAGTGCGTTGCGCGCCTTGGGTTCCACGGGTGCGCCGCTGTCGGTCGAGGGCTTCCGGTGGATCGCCGACAAGATCGGGAAGTCGGTGCAGATCTGCTCTGTCTCCGGCGGCACGGACCTGTGCGCGGCGTTCGTGGCGGCGTCGCCGGACGTGCCGGTGTGGCTGGGCGAGCTATCGTGCCGGGCGCTGGGCGCGGCCGTCGCGTCGTACGACGAGGCCGGTTACCCGCTGGTCGACCAGGTCGGCGAGCTGGTGATCACGGAGCCCATGCCGTCGATGCCGGTGTTCTTCTGGAACGACCCCGACGGCACGCGGCTGCACGAGGCGTACTTCGACATGTATCCCGGCGTCTGGCGCCACGGCGACTGGATCCGCGTGACCCCGCGCGGCTCCGCGGTGATCTACGGCCGCAGCGACTCCACGCTCAACCGCGGCGGCGTGCGCATGGGCACGGCGGAGTTCTACCGCGTGGTGGAGGGTTTCGACGAGGTCGCCGACTCCCTGGTCGTGGACACTTCCGCGGTCGGCAACGACGACGGGCAGCTGCTGTGTTTCCTCGTGCTGGCGCCGGGTGTGGATCTTGCCGACGTGGAGCCGAAGCTGCGGAAGGAGCTTCGTAGCGCTCTGTCACCGCGCCACGTTCCCGACCGGTTCGTGGTGGTCGGCGAAATCCCCCGTACCTTGAACGGTAAGAAGTGTGAGGTGCCGGTGAAGAAGATACTCTCCGGAGTCGCGCCGGAGAGGGCTGTGAGCAGGGACGCGCTGGCCAACCCGGCCGCGTTGGCCCCGTTCACGGAGCTCGCGGGGGAGCTCGCCGGGCGGTGACGAAGCAGGGGGAAGCATGGCTGGGCCGTACGTGTTGCACGCGTGGTGACGGGGACACGCGCGCAGCACAGCTGGCAGGTGGCGGGCGTGACGACCGTCAAGGCGATCACCTGGGTGACCAGGCTCGCCGGCCTGCTGACACTACTTTCCGTGGTGGTTCCCTCCGGCCGTAACCTGCGTGGTCACCTGGCCGAGTGGCTGGAGCTGCCGCCGGGGGCGACCGTCGCGGCGGCGACCGTGGCCGTGGTCACGGGCGTGTTGCTGATCATGCTCGCGGCGGGACTGCGGCGGCGCAAGCGCCGGGCGTGGCAGCTCGCGGTCGGCTTCGCGGTGTTGTTGACCTTGTCACACTTGGGGCTGCGGCACGTGTTCGGCGCGGGCGTGGTGTCGGTGGTGCTGCTGGTCGGGCTGATCGTGAACCGCCGCTACTTCGTCGCGGAGCCGGACCCGACCACGGGCCGCTGGCGCGCGGTGCGGGTGTTCCTGCAGCTGGTGCTGGCGGGGTTCGTGATCAACGTGGTGCTGCTTTCGGTGGCGTCCGGGCGGATGCTCGAGCCGCTGAGCTTCCCCGGCCGGCTTTCACAGTCCGGGCTGGCGCTGGTGGGCGTGAGCGGTCCCGCCGTGTTCCACGGCGCGTGGCTGGAGGACCTGTCGGCGGCGATCGGGCTGCTGTTCAGCATCGCGGCGGTGCTCGTGTCCGCGTACTTCCTGCTGCGTTCGGCGGAGCCCGCGCCGGAGCTGTCGGACGACGAGCTGGCGCGCCTGCAGGCCCTGCTGGCCGAGCACGGCGACCGCGACTCGCTGGGCTACTTCGCGCTGCGGCGTGACAAGTTCGCGGTGTTCTCGAAGACGGGCAAGGCGGCTGTGACGTACCGCGTGATCGCCGGCGTTGCGCTGACGTCGGCCGATCCGCTGGGCGACCACGAGGCGTGGCCCGGCGCGATCGAGGAGTACCTGGAGATCTGCAAGCGCAACGCGTGGGTGCCGGCGGCGATGGGCGCGTCGGAGCTCGGGGCGACGGTGTGGGCGCGCTTCGGGCTGGAGGTGCTGGAGATCGGCGACGAGGCCATCGTCGACACGGCCGGCTTCACGCTGGAGGGCCGTATCATGCGCGGTGTCCGCCAGGCGGCTTCGCGGACGCGCCGGGCGGGGTACAAGGTGCTGGTGCGGCGGGCGGAGGACCTGCGGCCGGGGGAGCTGGACGAGCTGGTGCTGTTGGCCGCTGCGTGGCGGGGCACCGAGACGGAACGCGGCTTCTCGAT
The DNA here is from genome assembly GCF_019468465.1 of Amycolatopsis sp. DSM 110486. Taxonomy (NCBI): domain Bacteria; kingdom Bacillati; phylum Actinomycetota; class Actinomycetes; order Pseudonocardiales; family Pseudonocardiaceae; genus Amycolatopsis; species Amycolatopsis sp. DSM 110486. The sequence continues at coordinate 4,041,918 of NZ_CP080519.1, forward strand.
GGCCCTGGGTCGCATGGGCGACCCCGGCGCGGTGATCGTGACGGCCGAACAGGGCGGACGCGTACGCGGCGTTCTGCAGTTCGTGCCGTGGGGTGCGCGGGGCCTGTCGCTCGACGTGATGCGGCGGGACCGTTCGGCCGACAACGGCGTGAACGAGCTGATGATCTCGGAGTTGCTGGTCTATTCGCACGAGCACGACATCGACCACGTCTCTCTGAACTTCGCCGCGTTCCGGTCATTGATGGAACAGGGGCAACGCATCGGCGCGGGTCCTGTGGCGCGTATCTCGGCAAAGGTCCTGCACTTCTTCTCTCGCTGGATCCAGATCGAGAGCCTGTACCGCTTCAACGCCAAGTTCCAGCCGCGGTGGGTCCCGCGGTACCTCGTGTACCCCGGCGTGCGCGAACTCCCGCGCGTCGGCGTGGCCACCTTCGAAGCCGAGGGCCTCGGCGGCCGTTCCCCCTGGTTGCGGCGCCTGCTGCAACGCTGATCTTCACTTTCGGGGGGTGCCTTCGCGGGGTAATGGGGGGTGTGTAAGCTATCTGGGCAGTGGTCGACAAGGCCCAGGAGGCTTCGCCTAGTCTGGTCTATGGCGCCGCACTGCTAATGCGGTTGGGGGTAACCCCCCCTCCCGGGTTCAAATCCCGGAGCCTCCGCTGGTGCCTGTTTCGGCAGGTGCTAGATTAACAACTGAACAAGCGCCCGTAGCTCAGCTGGATAGAGCATCTGACTACGGATCAGAAGGTCAGGGGTTCGAATCCCTTCGGGCGCACGTCTGGTTGAGACAGCAGTACCAAGAAGCCCGCCGGAGACGGCGGGCTTCTTGCTGTCCGGGCTTTGTTCAGTAGCCAGGGCCGGTTCGCTCAGGGGGACCCCGCGCACGGAGCAGACCCCGCCCGGGGCCGTGTCCAGGCGGGGTCTGCTCGGGGTGGTCCGTCGACCACCGCGGGTGGGCGGCGAAGAGTCACGCCCGCCCGGGGTCACTCAGGTCAGCACCGGGCGGCCCAGCGGCAGTCCCTTGCCGCCCGTCGCGGCGGACATCGCGCCGAGGTACAGGTAGACGCCGACCGCGGCGAAGACGAAGCAGACGTAACCGCCGGCGGTGGAGGCGCCCGGGGCGTCGCCCACCGTGCCGTAGAGCACGAGGGCCACGGCGAGGTCGATCAGCACGAACAGCACGGTGAACATGGCAGGCAGCCGCAGCGTGCCGAGGGTCAGCAGGACGATCGTGATCAGCCAGGCGATCAGGAAGATGCCCTGCGTGGCGATGGCCGCGTCCGAGGTGATGCCGAACCAGTTGTGGGTCAGGCCGAGCACCAGCGCCGAGTAGCTCCACCAGAACCCGGCGAAGATGCCGAACACCGAGGCGACGGCGTTCTGGCCCAGCGACAGCGCCCACACCGCGGCGACGAACTGGCCAAGGCCCGTCGCGGGCAGGATGATGGCGATCGAGGCGCCGACGGCACTGGCCGGGACGTACCCGGTCAGAACCAGGCCGAGCGCGATCGTGCCGACGATGAAGGTGGGCAGCCCGATCATGCCGGGGTCGCCCACGGGTGCGGTTTGGGCAGGGGCTTCGACTTCGGTGGCAACATCAGTGGACATCGTGTACTCCTCGTTGAGCTGCGAATGATCCTCGAGTGCGGTCAGGCTGGGCGGTGGTCCGAGATCGGCCGGACGGGGTTACGCGGTGGCACCGCCCGCTTTCCGAGCCGAGCTGGTCACCGGCTCCGGGCTGAAGCGGCGGACCTGTCGGCGATCGGGCCGATGGAGAGACGCGGTGGGACCACCCGCTTTCTCCGCCTAGCTGGTCACCGGCTCCGAGCTGAAGCGGCGGACCAGCCGGAGTGAGAGACGCGGTGGCGCCACCCGCTTTCCGTCCGAGCCGGGTCAGTGGCTCCGGGCCGAAGCGGCGGACTCGTCGGTGATCGGCCGGACGCGGAGACGCGGTGGCACAACCCGCTTTCCACACCGAGCCGGGTCACCGGCGCCAGGGCGAAGCGGCGGACCCGGCGGATCGAACTGCGCCGTGACGACCGCCTGCGACTGAGCGGGCCGCGCCGGGTGATCTCCCGATGGGGGAGAACCGCTTCACTGGGTTCTGGGCCACATTCCTGACAGCTCGGGGTGGTCGTCGTCGATCAGGCGGTGCGCCAAGGCGATCGCCTCTTTGGGATCGATCTGGTCGAAGTCGGGATGCCCCTTGGCGATTCCCTCGAAGACGGCGGCCAGCTCGGTCGCCGCGGTCGGGGACAGGCTGGTGTCCTGGCTGCACTGCACGTAGCGCAGCCGCAGCACCCCCGCGGCCTGCATCAGCAAGGCGCAGTACGTATTGTGCGCGGCTGGTGCCCGATCGGATCGAGCACCTGACTGTTTGCCTTTCACGCGGACTCCCTTCTCTCGTCAAGTCTCCCGACGCGGCCGGTCAGGCGGTGGCGCGCTTTTTGAGTTCCTTCGCTGCGGCACCCGGGTCGGCAGCGTTGTAGATCGCACCCCCCGCAACAGCGACCGTGGCACCGGCGTCCCGCACAGCGCCGATGGTCTCGATCTTGATGCCGCCGGCGATGGAGAACGGGACACCGGCGAGGCGGCCGTCTTCCAGCAGGGTGTCGATCGTGTAACCGGGGCGGGCCTGCTCGTCCAGACCGGCGTGGATCTCCACAAAGGACACACCCAGCTTTGAGACCTCCCGGATCCGCGCGACCCGGCCCTCCACCACCGTGATCATGTCCGCCACGACCTGCTTGCCGTACTTACGACCCGCCGCCACCGCACCGCGCACAGTGTCGTCATCAGCCGCACCCATCACCGTCACCAGGTCCGCGCCCGCCTCGAACGCCAGCGCCGCTTCCAGCTCACCCGCATCCGCGGTCTTCAAATCCACGAACACCAGCTTGTCCGGATGAGCCGCCTTGATCGCACTCACCGCCGCGATCCCCGCCGACTTCACCAACGGCGTCCCCAACTCCAAAATGTCCACATGCTCAGCCACCTGATTCGCCAACGTCAACGCCGCCGGCAGATCCAACACATCCAACGCCACCTGCAACCGCACAACGATCTCCTCACAACCCACCGACGGCGAACCCGCCGACCAACCAACCGATAGCCCCCACAACAATCCTCACCCGCCCGAAAACCGGCAACACTCCACCACATGCAAAAACACAATCCCCCAATGCGCACAACAAATACCCACCCATCGACCGGTCGAGCCGCGTCGCCGGCCGTGGCCCGAGGCGGCCGTCATCGACCTCGGGCCTCGGCTTCGTGCTGTGCGATCGCCTGCCCGATCATCGAACAACAGCAGGTCACAGGCTGTTTTTGGCGGGTTGCTCGGCACTGGCCGCACCGCCGTGGACGCGGCAGTCCGCTCGTGGTGGCGCGGCGGCCGTTCGTCCATGATTCGGTGCCGGTCGTTCGCGATTGGTTGCCAGGCCAGGCGAGGGCGAAGAAGCTGGGAAAAGACAAGCCGAGTTCAGGGCGACGTTACCAGAAAGCCGCCCTGGTCGAACCCTTGACGGGCAACGGTGCCTGAGTTTATCCGGCCGTTGTCGGGGTCGAATGTGAGGGAGGACGCCATGAGGTGGCAAACGCCTTATTTCGCGCTGCTCGACGCGTGCTCCGACGCCGGCCCGCGCCGGTATTGACGGATTGTTTTCGTACTGTGTTCATACATTGCCTCGGAGCCGCGGCTGGTGGCGGTTATCCGCAGTGGAATTGCGCTTGTGCCGGCTGCCGCAAGGCCCGGGCCAAGCCTGAAGGCGCGACGACACACGCCGGGATCGCGGTTTCCGGAGACGGCGAACAGTGGGTCCTTCTGAACGCGACCCCGGACGTCCACCACCAGATCGCGGCGGATCCCTCGTTGCACCCCGGCCCGGAGGTCAGGAAGACGCCGGTTGCCGGTGTGTTGCTGACCGACGCGGAGTTCGACCACACGATCGGTCTGCTGATGCTGCGCGAAGGGTCTTCGCTGACGGTGTACGGGACATACCCCGTGCTGGAGGCACTGACCTTGTGGTTCCCGATCCGCGAACTGCTCAGCGACTACGCGGACTTCACCTGGTCCCAGGTCGAGGTCGGCAAGCCGCTGGACCTGGACGATCGAGTGCGCGTGACCCCGTTCCTGACCGGTTCCAAGGCGCCGCGCTACATCGGGGAGTCCCGGCTTCGCGGCCCGTCGTCGGAGTGGGAGGTGGGCTACCGCCTGGAAGACAAGGTGACCGGCGGGATCGCGGTGTACGCGCCGACACTGCCGAAGTGGGACGACAAGTTCTCCGAGCAGGTGGCGTCGGCCGACTGCGTCTTCGTGGACGGCACGTTCTGGACGGACGACGAAATGGCCGGCCAGGGTGCGGGAAGCCGGACCGGGCGCTCCATGGGCCACATGCCCGTCAGCGGTGACGACGGTTCGGCCCGCGCGCTGGCCGCACTGCCCGCGAAGCGAAAGATCTACACGCACATCAACAACACGAACCCGATTCTCGACGAAGAGTCCCCGGAACGGCGTTGGGTGACGGACTTGGGCATCGAGATCGGCCGAGCCGGCTTGGAGGTGGAAGTATGAACCCGTGGTCTGCCGAGGAGTTCGAGGCGCACCTGCGGTCCATCGGAGAAAAGCGGTACCACCATCTGCACCCGTTCAACGAGCGGATGCACTCGGGCACGCTGACCGAGGAGGAGTTCCGGGGTTGGGTGCGGAATCGCTTCTACTACCAGATGAACCTGCCCAAGAAGGACGCGTTCATCCTGACCAAGCTCCCCGGCCGGGAGGATCGGCGCCAGTGGATCCAGCGCATCATCGACCATGACGGGCGAACGGGCGCAGAGGGCGGTCTCGAGAAGTGGATTCGCCTCGGCGCGGCTGTCGGCCTGAGCCGCGAAGCGTTGTTCGACACCGACACGGTGCTTCCCGGAGTGCGGTTCGCCGTCGACGCCTATGTGGACTTCTGCCGTCAGAAGCCGTGGCTGGAGGCCGTGGCGTCGGCGCTGACCGAACTGTTCGCGCCGGATCTGCTCAGCCGGCGGATCACCGACGTGCAGCACCATTACCCGTGGATCGCTTCGGAAGGCCTTGAGTACTTCCGGGCGCGGCTCACCCAGCAGCCCAAGGACATCGCACACCTGCTCGAACTGGTGCTCAACCACGCGAAGTCGAAGGAACAGCAGGACGCGTGCGCACGAGCCCTGGAGTTCAAGTGTGACGTCCTGTGGAGCCTGCTGGATGCCGTGGAACTCGCGTACAGCAAGAGTTCGTGATGGACGAATCCGACTTGACGGCCATCCCGAAGCTGGCGACCAAGGCGATGCTCAAGCACGACAACGTCCGTGACGTGGAGCTGCTCCTGTTGCCGGAGCGGGTCGTGCTCCTGAACAAGTCCGGGGCGGCGATCTTGGGGCTGTGCGACGGCAGCCGGACCGTGCGGCAGCTGGTCGACCAGCTCGAGCAGGACTTCGCGGCCGCCGATCTCGCGAACGACGTGATGACGTTCCTCCAGGATGCCCGCGGACGGGGTTGGGTGGTGGTCTCATGAACGGCACGCCGCAGCCGTACGGCCTGCTGGCCGAAGTCACGCACCAGTGCCCGTTGCACTGCGTCTACTGCTCGAACCCGTTGGAGCTGCTGGATCGGCAGGACGAGCTCACCACCGAAGACTGGTTGCGGGTGATCAACGAGGCGGTTGGGCTCGGGGTCGTGCAGGTGCACTTCTCGGGCGGTGAACCCCTCGTTCGCGGCGATCTGGAGACGCTGGTCGCCGAATGCCGTCGCCTCGGGCTGTACACGAACCTGATCACCAGCGGCCTCGGGCTCACGGAGAGCCGGGCGAAATCACTTGTCGAGGCCGGCCTCAACAGCGCGCAGCTGAGCATCCAGGGCGACGCCGCCGAGTCGACGAACCTGGTCGCGGCGAGCAAGCGGTTCGACAAGAAGGAGGCCGCCGCACGCATCATCCGCGACGCCGGCCTGCCGTTGAACATGAACGTGGTCCTGCACCGGATGAACCTGCCGCGGCTGGACGCGATCATCGACGTCTGCGTGTCGTGGGGCGCCGAGCGGCTGGAGCTCGCGAACTCCCAGTACTACGGCTGGGCCCTGCGCAACCGTGATCTGCTGATGCCGACCAAGGCCCAGCTCGACGACGCGGTCGGTGTTTACGAACGCCGGAAGGCCGAGCTGGGGGAGAGCATGGAACTCCTCTGGATCCTTCCGGACTACTACGAGCCCTACCCGAAGCCGTGCATGGGCGGCTGGGCGCAGAACGCACTGACCGTCGCGCCGGACGGCACCGTGTACCCGTGCCCGGTGGCCGCGGAGATCACGACGATGACCTTCTCCTCGGTTCGCGACCACGATCTCGCGTGGATCTGGGAGAAGTCCGAGGCGTTCCAGGCCTACCGCGGAACGGAGTGGATGCCCGACCCGTGCCAGAGCTGCCCGCGCAAGGAGCTCGATTTCGGCGGCTGCCGGTGCCAGGCGTTCGCGTTGACCGGTGACGCGGCGCGCACCGATCCCGTGTGCATGCACTCGCCCGACCACCACTTGGTGCAGGACGCTCTCGTTCGCGCCAACCAGGAGGATGTCCCGACCGACGGTGAAAAGCTCCGCGAAAAGCTGGTTTACCGCCGCCCGACGGTGTCGGCGCACCGGCCCTGACGGATGCCGTTCGACGGCCGGGTCGCCTCCGGTGACAAGCTGACGCAGGACGAGGCGGCAGCGCGTTCGGCTGAGGTCTTCGACGTCCATTACGCGGTGGAGCTCGACTTGACGGTCGGTGCGCGGAAGTTCGCGACGAGCACGGTGGTCCGCTTCCAGGCTCGGTCCGGGGATGCGTTCGTCTTCCTCGACTTCGCGGGGCAGGTCGAGTCGGCCGAGTGCAACGGCCGTGAGCTGGGGCCGGACGCGCACGAAGGGACGCGCGTCCGGCTGGCCGTGCGCCCCGGCGGGAACACCGTTCGCGTGGCCGGCTTCGCGGCGTATTCGCGAACCGGTGAGGGGCTGCACTGGTTCCAGGACCCGCTCGACGGCCAGGTTTACGTGCACACGAAGTTCGAACCTTTCGCGGCGCACCAGGTGTTCGCGTGCTTCGACCAGCCCGATCTGAAGGCGACGGTCGACCTGACTGTCACCGCCGACGCCGGCTGGGTCGTGGTCGCCAACACCGACCCCGAGGAACCACCGACGCCGGTCGGCGATCGTTCGACGTGGCGCTTCGGCCGTACGCCACCGCTGCCGCCGTACCTGGTGGCTTTCGCCGCCGGCCCGTTCCGGCGGCTGCGGTCCAGCCACCGCGCCGTGCCGCTGGCGCTGTACGCGCGTGGCTCGCTCTTCGAGGAGCTCACTCGCGACGCGCCCGAACTCTTCGACGTGATCGGGCGCGGGCTCGACTTCTACGGCCGGTTGTTCGACCTGCCGTACCCGTTCACCAAGTACGACCACGTTTTCGCGCCCGAGTACGCGTTCGGCGGGATGGAACACCCGGGCTGCGTGACGCTCAACGAGCGGTTCGTGTTCCAGCACCGGGTCACCGCGGAAGCGCGGCGAAAACGCGCCGAGGTCCTGCTGCACGAGATGGCGCACATGTGGTTCGGCGACTACGTGACGATGCGCTGGTGGGACGACCTGTGGCTGAACGAGGCCTTCGCGACGATGATGGCCGTCGTCGCGCAGGCCGAAGCGACGCCGTACGGGGAAGGCTGGACCGCGTTCGCCCACCACGCCCTGCCGGCCGCCCGGCACGCCGACCGGCTGCCCACGGCCCACGCGATCCGGGTGGAAACCGCCGACACCGCCGCCGCGCGGTCGAATCTCGGGCCGATCGTCTACCTGAGGGGCGCGGCGGTGCTCCACGACCTCGCTTCGCGCGTGGGCTGGGAAACTTTCGTCGCCGGCGTGCGGACCTTCTTGCGGACGCACGCGTGGGGCAACGCCGACCTCGAGGATTTCGTGGCCGCGCTTCGGAAGCTGTCGAACGAGGACGTGGACCGGTGGGTCGACGAGTGGCTGCTGCGCCGCGGGGTCAACACGGTCGAGGTGGCTCGCGGCCGCCTGGTCCAGCTTCCCGATCCGGAGGTTCGGCCGCGCCACTTGACGTTGCGGGTCGCCGCGTTTGACGAACGCGAGGGCGAGCTGCTGCTGCGGCACCGCGCGCACGTGTCACTCGGTCCCCGTGAGGGTGACCGTGCCGTCGCCGGCGCCGACCTGCTCGTGCCCAACGACGACGCGGTGCGCCACGTCAAGGTCAGGCTGGACCCGCGGTCCCGGCGGACGGCCCTGCGGAGTCTGTCCACATTGGATGATCGGCGGGCGCGGGCAGTCGTCTGGGGAGCGTTGTGGGACGACGTGCTCGACGCACGCCTGCCGGCACGCAGCTACGCGGCGGCCGTGCTCACCCACGGCGTCCGGGAGAGCGATGTCGGTGTGCTGGAAGCGTTGGTGGAACGTGCGGTGCGAGCGGTCGAGCTCTACGGAGACCCGCTCGACCGGGACCGGCTGCTCGAAGCCGTCGCGCGCCGGGTGCGCGCGCAGCTGGCCGCCGCCGCGCTCGGCAGTGACCGCCGGCTGGTTCTCGCCCGAGCTCTCGTCGGTGTCGGCCAGGACCACGGCTTGCTGAGCGACCTCGTGCGCGGCCGGTCGCCGTGGCTGGACCTGGAAGTGGATCGGGACCTGCGGTGGCGGGCAGCGGTCCGCCTGGCCTTGACCGGAGGCGACGTCGACGGACTGCTGCGCGTCGCACGGGAAGCCGATCCGGGGGACGGCGGCCGCCGCAACGCCTTGACGGCAGAAGCCGCGCGTCCCACGCGGGCCGCCAAAGAAGAGGCCTGGACGCGGGTGGTCGGCGAGGATTTCTCGCTCGCGGAACGGAAAGCCGTCATGGCGGGGCTGCGGCAACCGGGGCAGGAGGCGCTGCTCACCCCGTACGCGGACCGCTACCTGCGGGCGTTGGAGAGCGGCGCAGGCGAGGCTGAGTTCCCGCTGGCGTTCGCGCGGGGGCTGTACCCGCGGTTCACGACCGACGAGCACGCGGTGCTGGCTCGCACGGATCGCCTGCTGGAGAGCGGATTGCTCCCCGAAAACGTGCGTAAGGTCGTCCGCGAGGAGCGGACCGAACTGGCCCTCATGCGGGCCGCGCGGGCGTGCGACGCGGCGCGCTGAGGCGGAATCGAGGTGGATGGCGCAAGGCCCCGGTGCTCTGTGCAGGCCGGAACCTTGCGCCAGCAGGAGTCCCGCCCGCGGGTGCCGGCCGACCGCCGCGATGGCGAGAAAGGGAATGGAACTGTTACTGTCCGGGAAAAGCAGCTGCGTCCCGAAACCCGGAACTTCGTCGCCGAACTATGGTCGGCGCGTGGAAATTGCGGCAAGCCAGGTCGAACGAATGGCCGTGAATCCAGGACGAACGGTGTCGGGGCTGCCACGAAGGGGAACACGAGTCCCTTGACTACCGGCCGTTCGCCGTGTTGAGATTGCCGAACGGGTGCAGTTCACGGCCTCTTCGCCGCCGCCCGATTACCCCGAACGTCCGTATGTGGCGCGGTGCACACCGTTCATGTCCGCACAGTGCGCGTTCGTGCTCAACAGATTGACCACGCAATCCGGGCCGGGCACGCTCGTTGCACACCGGGAGCCGCCGGTGTAGCCGACAACTGCTTTTCTGCGGAGCGAGAGGTGGAAACGTGGTTCTTCCGTCAAAGATGCCTCAGCTCGCCGACCTCGATTTACTGCTGTCAGTGGAAAGTTATGGCAGCGTGGGAAAAGCCGCTCAAGCGCACAGTCTTTCGCAGCCGGCCGCCAGTATCCGGATCAGCGCGATGGAACGCCGTCTGGGTCTTCGGCTGCTGGAGCGTTCTCCTACCGGTTCGAAGCTCACCGAGGACGGGGAAATGCTGGCGAAGTACGCCCGCAACGTGATGAGTGCCGCGCGGGAGTTGCTGGAGTTCGGATCCGGGGCTCCGTCCGCCGATGCGAAACGGCTGCGGGTCGCGGGCAGCCCGGCCGTCTCCGAGCATTTGATCCCTGAATGGCTGAACCGGTCCGGGTTCTCGTTCGGTGAGGCCCGGGTGGAGGTGCAGACCGGCAGCATCGACGAGCTCCGCCGGCTGATCCGGGCGGGCCACGTCGATCTCGCGTTCATCGATGGCTGGTGCCAGGCCGGAAGCCACGTGCAGAAGCAGTTCGGCGACGACATGGTCACCCGCTACATCTGCGACGACATGCTGGCCGTGGTGGTCGGCGCGAAGCACCCGTGGGCCAGGAGGACCCGTCCCCTGACGGTGCGGGAGCTGGCATCCGCGCCACTCGTCCTGCGCGAGCGCGGTTCAGGACTCCGGGAGTTCACGGATGAGCTGCTGGGAACTGCCCGCACCCCGCGCAGTTACGTCGAATTTCCCTCCAGCGCCGCGATCAAGCAAGCGGTCGCGACGAGCCAGCGGGTGACCGTGCTGAACATTTCGACCGTGCGGTCCGAACTCGCGGAAGGCCGGCTGCACCTGGTGGCAGTCGACCAGGAAATGCCGGCGAAACCCATCTACGCGGCGTGGAGTGAGCGCCGGGATCTCCCGGGGTACGCGCGGGAACTGGTGGAGATCGCAGCGTCGAAAGGCAGTCCGATGCCGGTTTTCGTGCCTGGGCAGAAAGTCAAAGGCAGTCGGCTCGCGGTCGCGAAAACCACCACCAAAACGTAAGACGACGGTCAACGTCGGTCGAGACTCAGGAGGAGCAAGGTAGATGTCAGCACTGAATAAAATCGCGCGCACGCTCGTCTCCAACAGGCGCGGTATTCTCGCTGCCGATGAGAGCATCGGGACGATGTCTTCTCGCCTGGAGAAGGTGGGGGTCGAGCCGACCGAGGAAAGCCGCCGGGTCTACCGCGAGCTGATCGTCACGACCCCCCGGCTCGCCGAATCGATCAGCGGCGTCATTCTCGCGGACGAGACGTTCCACCAGAAATTGACCAACGGACGTACGTTCCCGGAGTTCCTCGACGATCTCGGGATTCTGGCCGGGATCAAGGTCGACACCGGGGCGAAGCCGTTGGCGGGAGCCTCCGACGAGAAGATCACCGAAGGGCTCGACGGGCTGCGTGAACGAGTCGCGGCCTACGTGCGAGGCGGAGCGACGTTCGCCAAGTGGCGCGCGGTGATCACGATCGGCGACAACGTGCCGTCGGAGCGCGCGGTGCACGCGAACGTGCACGCGTTGGCGCGGTACGCGGGCCTCTGCCAGGAAGGCGGCCTGGTGCCCATCGTGGAACCCGAGGTGCTGATGGATGGTTCCCACTCGCTGGCCCAGTGCCGGCAGGTGACGACGTCGGTGCTGGAGGTGTTGTTCGAGGAGCTCGACCTGATGCGGGTGCAGCTCGACGGCATCGTCCTCAAGCCCAACATGGTCGTCGCCGGAGCGGGCAGCTCGGATCGGCCCTCGGTCGCCGATGTCGCCAAGGCCACAGTGGACACTCTGCGCGCGACGGTGCCGGCGTCCGTGCCGGGCATCGCCTTCCTTTCCGGTGGGCAACGCCCGGAGGTGGCGACCCAGCACCTCGGAGCGATGCAGAAGCTCGATCCGCTGCCCTGGGAGCTCACGTACTCCTTCGGCCGGGCACTGGTCGGGCCGGCTCTGGAGGCGTGGCGGGGCGACGAGGGCAAGCGGGCCGCCGCCCAGCAGGTGCTCTCCGACCGAGCTGTCGCGAACGCCGCCGCCCGCTGAGCGTTCGAGCCGGGGGGCCGTCCGCGGTGCCGGCGGCCGGCGCCTCCTTGAAGGGGGCGACCGGAACGGCGAGGTGGTCTGCCGGTCCGGTCGCCCTCGGTTCGGTGTTCACGACAGCACACCCTTCACCGACCAGTCCGAGGGGATTGAGGTTCATGAAAACCAAAGAATGGGCCACCGGCGTCGACGGACTCGATCACGCCCTTGCGCTCGAACTCGTGCAGGTCACCGAAGCCGCCGCGCTCGCGGCCGGCCGGTGGGTCGGGCACGGTGACGAGATCAGCGGCAAGGCCGCCGCCGTCGAGGCGATGCACAACGTGATCGGGTCGGTGCCGATGCGTGGCGTCGTGGTGCTCGGCGAGGACGGGAAACGACTGATCAAGGGCGAAGAGGTCGGCACCGGAGCCGGGCCGGCCTGCGACGTCGCGATCAACGCGGGTGACGGCGCGCTTTCCGTGGCCAGAGACGTGCCGAACGCGCTCGCGGCGGTCGCGGTGGCCGAGCGTGGTGCGCTTTTCGACCCGCCGCCGGATGTCGCCATGGAGAAGCTGGTCGTCGGGCCCGAGTGCGCCGGCGTCGTCGAGCTCGACCGCCCGGTGGCCGAGAACCTGCGAGCGGTCGCCTCGGCCAAGGGCGGCCGGGTTTCGGACGTCGTCGTCGCCGTGCTCAACCGGCCATGGCACCGGGAGCTCGTGCACGAAATCCGCGACGCGGGTGCGCGCGTGCACCTGATCGAGGGCGGCGAGATCGCGGGTGCGATCGCCGTGGCCCGTCCGGAGAGCCCGGTGGACGTCTTGCTGGGCACCGGGGGCGCGGCGGAGGGGGTCATGGCCGCGGCTGCCCTGTCCTGCCTCGGCGGGTCCGTGCAGGCGCGGTTGCGGTCGGACGACTCCGGCACCCGCCACGATGTTCTCCACACCGAGGACCTGGTCCGCGGCGAGCGCATTCTGTTCTGCGCCACCGGGGTGACCGGCAGCGAGGTGCTGCGCGGGGTGCAGCAGCACGCCGGCCGGACCACGACACAGTCCATTGTGCTGTGTTCGCAGCCGGAAACGGCGCGGATCGTCAAGACCCAACACCGATCCGCATGACCGGGGACACCACGACGTCCGTCCGGGCCGAGCCCCTCATCACGCGCTACCGCGGACTGATCTGCGATCTCGACGGCGTGGTCTACCGCGGGGCGGACGCGGTCCCCCGTGCGGTGGAGACCTTGAACCGGGTGACGGCGGACGGTGTCCCGGTCGTGTTCGCGACCAACAACGCGTCGCGCCCTCCCGAAGACGTGGGCAACCACCTGCGCGGGCTGGGGATCGCACCGCGGCGCTGGTCGGTCGTCAACAGCTCGCAGGCGGCCGCGGCGTACCTGGCCGAGCGGCTGGTGCCGGGTGCGCTGGTGTGTGCGGTGGGCGGCCCGGGCGTCGCCCAGGCACTCACCGAAGCCGGCTTGACGCCGGTCCGCGTCGCGGATCTGAGCGGCAGGCCGGTCGAAGCCGTGGTTCAGGGGCTGGGATCCGACGTCACCTGGACCGAGCTCGCGGCGGTGGGCTACCTCGTCGGGGCCGGAGCCACCTGGGTGGCCACGAACGTCGACCTCACGCTGCCCACGCCGTACGGAGAAGCGCCCGGCAACGGCGCGCTGGTCGCCTTGGTGCAGACGGCGGTCGACGCGGCGCCCCACGTCGTCGGCAAGCCGCAGGCCGCCCTGTTCGACCTGTCCCGCTCCCGGCTCGGGACCGATCGGCCGGACACCCTGGTGTGTGGGGACCGGCTGGAGACCGACATCGAGGGCGCCAACTCGGCCGGCCTCGACTCGCTCTTCGTCCTGACCGGGGCGTCGCGGCTGCGGGACCTGGCCTTCGCCGAGCGAGCCGCGCGTCCGACGTATGTCGCCACCGATCTGAGCGGGCTGCTCGCGCCCGCACTGCGGTTGTCCGCCACTTCGCCCGAGCACCTCGTCGACCTCGGGCCGGACGCCGTCCCCCGAATGCCGTACGGCGGTGACGACGGCCAAGCGCTGCGGTCCGTCGTCATCACGGCGTGGGCCGCTCGCGACGCCGGTCGTGCGGTCTCCGACGACGACGGCCGGTGGGACGAGATCGAACGACAGCTCGGACTCCGCCGGATGGATCAAGCCCGGTGACCTGGTTGCTGTGAAAGCGTTCGTGAGGGGCCGCGCCGGTTCTCCCCGGCGCGGCCCCTCACGTCACTGTCCTGGCAGCGCGGGCGGTTCACCGGTGCGCTCGTAGTCGGCCAGCAAGTCGATCCGGCGCTGGTGGCGGCCGCCCTCGAACTCGGTGCCGAGGAACGCGTCCGCGATGCGCTCGGCCTCCTCGACGGTGTGCATCCGGGCGCCGATGCCGGCCAGCTGTGCGTTGTTGTGCCGCCGGGCCAGCTTCGCCGTGTCCTCGTTCCAGGTCAGCGCGGCGCGGGCGCCGGGCACCTTGTTCGCGGCGATCTGTTCCCCGTTTCCGGAACCGCCGATGACGAGACCGAGACTGCCTTCGTCGGCGACCACGCGCTGCGCCGCCTCGACGCAGAACGGTGGGTAGTCGTCATTCGCGTCATAGGTCGCGGGGCCGACGTCGATCACCTCGTGGCCGAGGTCGGTGAGCCTTTTGACGAAGTGGTTCTTGAGTTCGAGTCCGGCGTGATCGGAGCCAAGGTAGATTCGCACGTGAGCAGTCTAATTCCGGATTTGTGAATCGGTGCTTCGTTATTCGCTGGGACGGCATTGGGATCGTTGATGGGGACGATTGACGTCCGCGCCCGCTGACTCGTACTCTGGCGCTGGAGTATGTCCGAGAACGGGCTTCGACACAGCGGGGTCTGCCGGCGGGGCCAGGTGTTGCCCGCCGCCGCGGCACCGGTGTCGGTCCAGCTGCTCGCGACCACGTTCTCGCAGGTCGTAGGGGTGTTTGGTGGGACGGCCGGGCGTCGTGCCGCGTGCCGTCGGTGAGCGTGCCTCCTCCACTCGTCGGCCTCAGGGCGCCGTTCGACACCGGTTCCCGACCACTGGTTCAAGGTCGGTTGCGACACCTACGTTAAATCCAAGATGCTGTTTCATGACCGCGAAATTTCGCGACGTTGTTCGCGAAATTGCGCGGATCACGGATGTCCGGTTTTGGCTCAGTCGCCGGGCGCAGCCAACAGCTGAGGAGGAAAACATGCAGTGGGAAACTCCGGAGTACACGGTCGTCGAGGTGTGCGCTGAGGCCACCGGCTACTTTTACCGGGCCTGACAGCCGGGCTCCACGGCCCGTGTCGCTTGATTTCTCGTAGCCGCGGCAGAGGGCTGAAATCCGCGGCCAGGCTACCTCTGTGTTGACGCAAGGCCCCGGAGCGAGTGAATCCATCGCGCCGGGGCCTTGCGGCACCCGCGGAAAGTAGCAAAACCCCCTGTCGAGAACAGGCTGATATTCACAGTCTCCCTCCCCGGTGAACCCTGGTTGATCTGTTGAGGTGGTTCAGGTGTCTCTTGAATTTCTTCCGCTGATAGCGCTTGCCTTCGGGCTCAGTCTCGACAATTTCCGCTCGTCGATCGCTATCGGAACCATTCCTTTCGGTTGGCGTCGCGCCGTGCAGGTCGCCGTCGTCTTCGGAGTGTGGGATGCCGTGAGTCCGCTGCTGGGCGGGTTGATCGGGCACTTCCTGGGTGACTTCCTCGGAGACTGGGCGGACTACGTCGGGGCGGCCGCGCTCGGGTTGTACGGCATCTACTTCATCGTCGGAGCGATCCGGAACCCGGAGCCGGCGGAGGAAGACCTGGACCACCCGTGGGTGACGCTCTTCGGCATGCCGCTTTCGCTGAGCATCGACAATTTCGTCGCGGGCGCCGGTCTGGGGATCGCCGGGTTCTCCCTCATCGTCCCCATGGTGGCCTTCGGTGTCATGACGATGATCATGTCGTTCGTCGGGCTCTTCGTCGGGAAGATGGCGGCCAAGGTCATCCGCGTTCGTGCCGACTTGCTCTGCGGCATCTCGCTGCTCGGCGCGGCGATCCTGCTGCCGCTGGTCTTCGACTGATCGACGCGGCCGGGGGAGGACAGCCATGCCGGAGAATCCCGATACCCACGTCTACCGCACTTACGACCGGGTCCTGGAAGAGTCGCGGCCGGCTCGGCGGCGCAACCACCCCACGGCGAGCGGCAACCCCAACGACTGGTGGCCGCACCGCATCGACTTGAGGACCTTGCACCGCAACCAACCCGCCGACAGCCCGCTGGACCCGGATTTCGACTACGCCGAGCAGTTCGCGACGGTGGACCTCGACGAGCTGGCGCGTGACGTCGACGAGGTGCTGACAACCTCGCAGGACTGGTGGCCCGCCGACTTCGGGCATTACGGCCCGCTCGTGCTGCGCATGGCCTGGCACGCCGCGGGTACCTATCGCGTCAGCGACGGCCGAGGCGGTGCGAGCGCCGGGATGCAACGCTTCGCCCCCTTGAACAGCTGGCCCGACAACCGAAACCTGGACAAGGCGCGCCGGTTGTTGTGGCCGGTGAAGAAGAAATACGGGCGCGGGATCTCCTGGGCGGACCTGATGGTCTTCGCCGGCAACCGGGCACTGGAGTCGATGGGCTTCAAGACCTTCGGCTTCGGCGGCGGCCGGGCCGAGGTGTGGGAGCCCGACGAGACGTACTGGGGGCCGGAACGCAAGTGGTTGGCGGACGACCGGCACAGCGGCCGCCGTGACCTCGACGAGCCGCTGGCGGCCAGCGACATGGGCCTGATCTACGTCGACCCGCAGGGCCCCGCCACCAACCCCGACCCGGTACTCGCGGCCCGCGACATCCGGCAGACGTTCCGGCGGATGGGCCTGAACGACGAGGAGACGGTCGCGCTGATCGCCGGCGGCCACAGCTTCGGAAAGACCCACGGGCTGCTGGACCCGGCCGTGCACCTCGGCCCCGACCCCGAAGCCGCGCCGCTCACCGCGCAAGGCCTGGGCTGGGCGAACGAACACGGCACCGGCAAGGGCCCCGACACCACGAGCAGCGGGCTGGAGGGGATGTGGACGCGCACGCCTGTCACGTGGGACCACACCTTCTTCGAGACGCTGTTCGAGTACAAGTGGGACGTCGAGCTCAGCCCGGCCGGGCTGTGGCAATGGATCCCGGCCGACGGCCAGGGTGAGGGCACCGTGCCGGACCCGTACGACCCGGACGAGAAGCACCACCCGGTCATGCTCACCACGGACCTGTCCCTGCAGGAGGACTCGGCCTACGAGCGGATCTCCCGGCGTTTCCTGGAGCACCCGGACGAGTTCGAGGACGCGTTCGCGCGGGCCTGGTTCAAGCTGACGCACGTCGACATGGGCCCGATCCAGCGTTATCTCGGGTCGCTCGTCCCGGCCGAACGGCTGATCTGGCAGGACCCGGTGCCGGAGTCCGACCACGCGCTCGTGGACGCCTATGGCGTCGCCGCCCTCAAGCGCGAGCTTCTCGAATCGGGCCTGACGGTCGCGCAGCTCGTCTCGACGGCGTGGGCCTCGGCGTCGACTTACCGCGACAGCGACAAGCGAGGTGGCGCGAACGGGGCGCGGCTGCGGCTCGAGCCGCAGTGCGGCTGGGCGGTCAACGAGCCCGAGCAGCTGGATGTCGTCCTGCCCGTGCTGGAGGCGATCCGGGAGCGGTTCAACGCCTCGCAGCCGTCGGGCACACGGATCTCGATGGCCGACTTGATCGTGCTCGGCGGGTGTGCCGCGGTGGAACACGCCGCCGCGGCCGGCGGCCACGTCGTCGACGTCCCGTTCCGCCCCGGGCGCACCGACGCGACGCAGGACTGGACCGACGTCGAGTGGTTCGATGCGTTGCGGCCCCTTGCCGACGGCTTCCGGAACTACCTCGGCGACGGCTTCTGGATGTCGCCGGAGCACTTGCTGGTGGACCGGGCGAACCTGCTGACCTTGACCGCGCCCGAGCTGACCGTGCTGGTCGGCGGGTTGCGCGTGCTCGGAGCCAACCACCGGCGGTCCCCGCTGGGTGCGTTGACCTCGGCGCCCGGGACGTTGACCAACGACTTCTTCGTCAACCTGCTGGACCTGGGGACGGAGTGGGCGCCGAGGCGGAACGCGGACGTCTGGACGGTGGTCTACGAAGGCCGAGACCGCGGCACCGGTGAGGTGAAGTGGATCGCGAGCCGGGTCGACCTCATCTTCGGATCGAACTCCGAGCTGCGGGCGCTCTCGGAGGTCTACGCGAGCGAGGACGCCGGCGCGAAGTTCGTGCGGGACTTCGTGTCCGCCTGGGTCAAGGTCATGGAGCTCGACCGGTTCGACCTGCGCTGACCCCGACCGGGGCTCCTCAGCCCCGGTACTTGTGCACCTCGCACACGCAGTACATGAGCCGGCAGGTGAAGCACGCGGGCCGGTCGACGCACGAGATGCAGGGCCCGCAGTGCACCGGCTCGGTGTGCCGTGCGAGATCGCCGGACTCGTAGGAATCCCCGCAGTTGAAGCACGGCAGGCGCTCGATTTCGTTGTCCTGCTGGGGGATCGACGACTGGTTCATCACGTCACCTTTCGCTGTTTGCCCTTGACCGGGGTGCGCGGCTTTCCTGCGCGCGCGAAGGCGCCCGCCCGGTGATCGAGAGGCCTCGATCACCGGACGGGCGGAAGGGGGACTGTCGGGAAGTCACCCCGGGTCTCGCATCAGTGGTGCACTCGTTGTCACAGGGAGAACGTGATCAGCGCGGCACCGTGACCCTGGCCGGACATGCCGGGGACGATGCCTTCGAGCCAGCCACCCCAGCCGACCGGCACCGAGATGTACTGCTTGCCGTCAAGGGACCAGGTCGACGGGCTGCTGTGGTGACCGCTACCGCACTGGAAACTCCAGAGCTTCTCACCGGTCTCGGCGTGCAGCGCCATGAACTCGCCCGCCGGCGTGCCGGCGAACACCAGGTTGCCCGCGGTGCTCAGGGTCGAAGCGGCCATCGGGAATGGGAGCCGGTAGCGCCACTTCTCTTCACCGTGGGAGTCGAACGCGCTGACCGACCCGGCCATGTTGTCGACGTCGACCTCGACGGCGGCACCCCAGTAGGGCATGCCTTCCTTGAACTCGCGACGACGGCGGGTGGCCGTGGCGCCCACGTCGGCGACCGGAACGTAGAACAGGTCGTGCTCCGGGTTGTACGAGGCGTGCGTCCACTCCTTCGCACCGGCGGGGCCGGGGTAGAAGTGGCAGGGCTCGCCTTCCTTGTCCGGGTACTTGCGCGGGGTCACCTTGCCGTCGCGGGTGATGACGCCCCAGTCGATCCGGTCGACGAACGGCGTGACGTGCTGCAGCTCGCCGTTGGTGCGGTCGAGGACGAACATGTACCCGTTCTTGTCGAAGTGGGCCAGCAGCTTCTTGCCGTCCCGCTCGAACAGGGTCATCTCCATTGTGGAGTCGTAGTCCCACAGGTCGTGCGGCGTGAACTGGTAGTGCCACTTGATCTCGCCCGTGTCGACGTCCAGCGCGACCACGCTGTCGGTGTAGAGGTTGTCCCCTTCACGGACCTCGCCGTCGAAGTCGGGAGCCGGGTTACCGGTGCCCGCGTAGTACAGGTTCAGGTCGGGGTCGAACGTTCCGGTGACCCAGTGGTTCGCACCGCCGCGCTGCCAGGCCTCGCCGTCGGCTGGCCAGGTCTCCGAGCCGGGCTCACCCGGCTTCGGCACGGTGTAGGTGCGCCAGCGCCGCTCGCCGGTCTCCAGGTCCCAGCAGTCGATGTGACCGCGGACGCCGTACTCGCCACCGGCGGAACCCGTGATGAGCGTGTCCTTGATGACCAGCGGAGCGATGGAAGCGCTCTCTCCCGCGCGCACGTCGCCGATGGTCTTCTGCCAGACCTTCTGGCCGGTGGTGGCGTCGAGCGCCACCAGCTGGGCGTTCTGGGTCACCATGTAGACCTTGCCGTTGGCCACCGCGCAGCCGCGGTTGACGTTGGCACAGCACAGGGTCACGTCGATCGGGATCGCGTGCTTGTAGCGCCACAGCTGCTCGCCGGTCCTGGCGTCGAGCGCCCAGAGCCAGCCGTCCCAGCCAGTGACGAACATGACGCCGTCGATCATCAGCGGGCTGGCCTCGAAGGCGTAGGTCGACGTCGAGGCGATCATCCCCGTCGCGCTCGCCTGGTGGATCCAGGCGACCTTCAGGTTCTTGACGGTGTCGACGTTGATCTGGTCGAGCAGGCTGTGCCGCTTGCCGTCGTAGTCGCCGTAGTAGGTGAGCCAGTTCTGGGCTTCGTTGCGCGCGTCGAGGATGCGCTCGTAGTTGACGCCGCGCGTCACGTCCGGCGCGCTGTGCGGCAGGTTCGAGAGCTTGTTGTGGTTGAACGCCTTACCGGCGTCGATGTATTCGAGGGTCATGGCGAGTCCTGCCTTTCTACGGCCGGGGCTGGGCGGGTCGGTCGAGCTTGGCTTCCGGCGGAACCTCACCGGACACGACGATGGCGCCCTGCAGCCCGCGACCCTCGTCGTTGCCGGCCGGCGAGCCGTACCAGTAGCAGCCCGGACCGTCCAGCTCGAGCGTCGCGCTGCCCTTCGAGTGGTTCAGCAGACCGATGAACTGCCGGTCGCCGTTGCTGGGCAGCAGGCAGGCGTGGGTGTTCTTGTCGTCGTTGATGATCGTCAGTTCGAGGATGCCGGCGTGCGGCATGATCAGCACCCCCGGCTCCCACGCCATCGCGTCCTCCGGGATCCGGATGGTCCCTTCCATCGTCCCGTCGGGACGCTCGGTCGCCTTGGCGATCGTGCCGGTGCCGAGCACGGCACCGATGGTTGCCTTGTTCTGTCCGCTGAGCTCGGCCAAGAGATCTTCACGATCCTGGGTAGCCGTCATCGGACTTCACCTCCTCGTCAGCAAAAATAAATCTTCTGACAGATTTCGCGGATACACTTCACCTACACGAAAGCGCCGGCTCGTCGGCGGCGAGATCGCGTAATTTCTCAAGTGCCACACCACAATTGGCTCTGCGCGGCGGTTACAGGCGTTGGCCGGTTCCGAATTCCGCTTCGACCCGAGCGCTGATTTCCGAGCCTGTAACGAGTTTGAACTCTACCTCCGCGCAAGGGATTCCGATATGCGTCACCACAGATCGGCCAGACTCCGCCGTTCTCCCGACGAGAGGTACCGTTCGTGCACTGCGCCAACGGTGTTCTGGGGCAAGGAAAACCTTGTCAAGCCCACGAACGGGGTCATCAGATCTCCAGCGCTCGGCGCACCGCGGGGGTGTTCCGCCGGGAAACCGGCACCATCGTTTTCGCCTGGTCGTCCATGACGAGGAACAACTCGCCCTTGTACCGGCGCTCGACTTCCCTGATGCGACTGAGGTTCACCACGTACTGGCGGTGCACGCGCAGGAAACCGGAATCGCCCAACTCGGTCTCGAGCTTGTCGAGGCCCGGCGAGGCGGATCGCAATCGTCCCTGGTCGGTGGACAGCCACACGTCACTGCCGTCCGATTGTGCGAATGAGACCTCGGGGAGCCGCAGCAGGACCATGCGGTTCTCGCGCGTCGCGACCATTCGGTGCGGTTGCGCGCGAAGGGGACTGTCGCCTCCGGCCCGAGGTAGCGGATCGCCTTCGGACACTCCGAACGAGACCAGGGTGCCGACCAGGTGCCCGGACAGGAATACCGGCCGGATGCTGATCGAGGTCGGTTCGCTGGAGAGGCGGGTGAAGATCTGCGTCGAACCGGTCCAGTCACGGTTGCGGGCGGCCTGCTTGGCGGCGTACCGGGTGGCCCGGATGAACTCCGGCAGCTCCGGCTTCCACCGCACCGAAGGATCGGGCGCCGGCGTGGAGCCCGGGATACCGAGGAGCACGCCCGCGGTGTCGTCGGCGAGCACGACCCGGCCCGCGGGATCCACGGCAGCGAGCGCCGCGATCGAGCGTGACCTGGCGTGGTTGAAGGCGGCCATCAGTTCGGCACCGTCGTCCTGGGCGCGCTGGCGCAGGATGCGCTGCGTCATCGTGGCGGCGTTGCCGAGCCAGGCACCCGTCGCCGCGGGGGGCTCGCTGCGCCAGCACGAGATGTTGAGGACCGCGACCGGTTCCCTGGTCACGACGTCGCGGACCGCCACACCCGCGCAGGTCCAGTCGTGGAAAGCCTGGCACCAGTGCTCCGCACCGCGGATCAGCACGGGGGTGTAGGACATCAGCGCGGTACCCATGCCGTTCGTGCCGGTCGCGCCCTCCGCCCAGCAGAACCACGGCGCCAGGTTGGCCTCGGCGGCGACGGTGCGCGTCGCCTGGTCGCCCCACTGGGCCAGGACGCGGCCGGAGGCGTCGGTGATGGTCACGATGCCGCCGATGCTGCTGACCTCACGGGCCAGCGAGGCGGCGCGGAAGCCGAGCTCGGCGATCACGACGTCGTGCTCCAGCGCGTGGTCGACCTCGGCGACGGCTACGGGGGCTTCGGTGAGGTACGGGTCGACCCGGTACTGGTCCCGGCACCGCTGCCAGGAAATCGCTATCTCGGGCCGCACGCCACGCAGGTCGTCCTCGCCTCGCACGAACCGCTCCCACGCTCCGTGCACCGTGGCGTCACCGCAGCTGCGAGAGGTCGGGTCGAGCCGGCGTACCTGTGTCATCTGAGACCGCCTTTGGTCTGGTGCCACCCCGGACGGCACCCCAGCGCCGGGGTGCCGATGACCGCTCGGGTGCATCCCGACGTATCGGGCCGCACCGCGTAGCTTCGCCGCCGTCGCAAGCTAAACTCTCCGCTGATTAGAGGGCAAGCCGACTGTGCTGACTGTGGGCGGAAGACCAACGAACGGTCGCGCGGCGGCGATTATCGGTTGTCATCCGCCCATCAACGGTCACCCGGTATCGGCTTCGATGATCGTCGTTCCGTATTTGGAACAAGATCATTTGTGGTCCACTGCCTGTTGGTGAACGGCGTCTTTTGTTGTGGCTTTCCACAAAAGCCCTCGACGGGGCCGCCGGAAGCAGGGTTTTCCGTTCTGACCAGGGGGAACCACAGGGGCGGCCCCGCTGACTCCGCCAGATGATGTTGTGCCATAAGGTGTTTTCCTGTTGCCGACGCTGCCCGTTTTGGCGGTTGTTCCGCCGGGTTGCGTCGTTGATCCGGCGGCGCCGAGCTGGTCATGTTATGTCTACAGCTATGTGGCTGAACGACGCGAAGCTGTCTTGAAATGCTTGCGGCAGCGAGTTAGTTTGTAACTTCCGTCACTGCCCGGTGGTCCCCTCTGACCCCGGCGTGCCTGGCGACAAGGAGGTCGCGATGACCGGGAGAGTGCCGCCGCTGGCGATCGGGCCGAGCAGGCCGAGCGGACGTGACCAGGTGACGGGTGGCTCCCTGGTGACCACTTCGTCGAGAGAAGTGGCTCGCGCCTGGGAAAGTTTTGCCGGGGGCGAAGACATCGAAACGGGCGTCCGGCCTGAGATCCTCGCGTCCTGGTACCGCTGCCGCGATCGGTACGAGGTGGATCGGAGGTTGGACGTCGCTCCGGGAGCGCTGGGCGACGACTCCCCGCGTATCGACAACGGCGTCATCTTCACCGCGCTCGGCGGCCTCGGTGCGATGGCCGGTCAGGAAGTGGAAGAGGATGGCGCCGTCGTCACCGTCACGGACGGGGACGGGCGAGTCCTGGGGGCCTGGGGTGATCCCTCCGCGCAGCGGCGGGCCGAGCTGCACAACCTCGCTCCGTGGTCGTCGTGGTCGGAGGAGTGCACCGGCACGAACGGGATGGGGACCTCGCTCGAGGTGTCCGGCCCGGTCACGGTGACCGGGCCGGAGCACTGGTGCGAAGCCTTCCACCAATGGGCCTGCGCGGGCATTTCCATCCGTGACGTGGTGACCGGCGCGCCGGTCGCGTCGATCAACATCTCGCGGTGGAACGCTTCGCTGTCCAAGCTCGTGCCGTCGTGGCTGACAACAGCAGTCTCGTGCGTCGAACAGGAGATTTACCGGCGTGCCGTCTACGAGGCGGACAAGGTGATCTCCGAGTTCAACAAGAAGTGTGCCCAGGCCAATGGTCCGTTCATGGCGATGGACCGGGGTGGAAACGTGATCACCGCGAACGAGGCCGCCGTCGCGTTGCTCGGGTTGGCCGGCGAAACCACCATCGTCGCGGGCGCGATCGAGCCGGCGCAACGCTGGATGCCGGATATCTCAGGGCTTCCTGAGGTGGTGCGGTGGGCCAAGGAACGGGCACAGGGCAGTACACAATGGAGCGGCTACGCGTACCTGCCGGTGAGCCCGGGGGAGGAAGCGACTCCGGTGACCATGCGGCCCGTTGTCGACTCGAACCACGTGGTGGGCATGCTGTGCGTGTTCGGCGTGCAAGAGGGCGAGCCGTACGAGAGCACTTCGGAATCGGACGTCGGCCCGCTGCCCCGGCGCGTGATCGGGATGCGCAACGACCGTCTGGTTCTGCTTGCCCCGTCTGAGATCCGCTACGCCGAGGCGGACCGGAACATCGTCTGGCTGGTCACGGAACGGGGGAGGATCCAAGCCGCGACTCGTGGCCTGGAAAACGTCGAGCGCTTACTGACGCCCTACGGGTTCAGCCGGGTGCACCGGCGTTTTCTGGTCAATCTCCGCCGGGTGGCGGAACTGGAGCGGGGGATCAAGGGTGAGCTCTTCCTGATCATGGATTCCCGCTCCCACGAGTTCGTTCCCGTGTCGCGACGCCACGCGCCGGAGCTGCGGCGGTTGCTCGGCGTCTGACCGAAACCGGTCCGCGCCAAGGGAATCACCGCTGGGCGCGGGCGGAGAGGGCCTGTGCCTGGCGGCGCAGGCCCTCCACGGCGTGCGCCGGATCGTCGGCGGCGTAGACGGCCGAGCCGGCGACGAAGCAGTCGACGCCGGCCTCGGCGGCCTGTTCGATCGTGTCGGTGTTGATGCCGCCGTCGATCTCCACGACCAGGTTCAGGTGGCCGGTGTCGACCATCCTGCGCGCCTTGCGGACCTTGTCGAGCACGTCCGCGATGAACTTCTGGCCGCCGAACCCGGGCTCCACGGACATCACCAGCAGGGTGTCGTAGTGCTTGAGCACGTCGACGTACGGTTCCAGGGGTGTGTTCGGCTTGATCGCCAGCCCCGCCTTCGAACCCGCGGCGCGCAAGTCCTTCGCGAGCTTGACCGGATCGTCGGCGGCTTCGACGTGCACGGTCACGTTGTAGGAACCCGCTTCCGCGTAACCGATCGCCCAGTGATCCGGGTTCTCGATCATCAGGTGGCAGTCCAGCGGTAGGTCCGTGGTGGCCAGCAACGACTGCACGACCGGCAGGCCCAGGGTCAGGTTCGGCACGAAGTGCGCGTCCATCACGTCCACGTGCAGCCAGTCCGCTCCGCGGCCTGGTTTTCCTTGCACGGCAGCGACTTCGTCGGCGAGCCGGGCGAAGTCGGCGGAGAGGATGGACGGCGCGATCAAGGGCTGGTTCGACACGCCGTCAAGCGTAAAGCAGCGTGGGTCGATGGGTGGGTATTTGTTGTGCGCATTGGGGGATTGTGTTTTTGCATGTGGTGGAGTGTTGCCGGTTTTCGGGTGGGTGAGGATTGTTGTGGGGGCTATCGGTTGGTTGGTCGGCGGGTTCGCCGTCGGTGGGTTGTGAGGAGATCGTTGTGCGGTTGCAGGTGGCGTTGGATGTGTTGGATCTGCCGGCGGCGTTGACGTTGGCGAATCAGGTGGCTGAGCATGTGGACATTTTGGAGTTGGGGACGCCGTTGGTGAAGTCGGCGGGGATCGCGGCGGTGAGTGCGATCAAGGCGGCTCATCCGGACAAGCTGGTGTTCGTGGATTTGAAGACCGCGGATGCGGGTGAGCTGGAAGCGGCGCTGGCGTTCGAGGCGGGCGCGGACCTGGTGACGGTGATGGGTGCGGCTGATGACGACACTGTGCGCGGTGCGGTGGCGGCGGGTCGTAAGTACGGCAAGCAGGTCGTGGCGGACATGATCACGGTGGTGGAGGGCCGGGTCGCGCGGATCCGGGAGGTCTCGAAGCTGGGTGTGTCCTTTGTGGAGATCCACGCCGGTCTGGACGAGCAGGCCCGCCCCGGTTACACGATCGACACCCTGCTGGAAGACGGCCGCCTCGCGGGTGTGCCGTTCTCGATCGCGGGCGGGATCAAGATCGACACCATCGCCGCGGTCCGCGAAGCCGGCGCCACGGTCGCTGTTGCGGGGGGTGCGATCTACAACGCGGCCGACCCGGGTGCCGCAGCGAAGGAACTCAAAAAGCGCGCCACCGCCTGACCGAACCCACTCGCTGTGTGCCGGGCACCGGCTCGGCACACAGCGAAAAAGACCCGATATCACATTTTCTAATTTGGCCGGAATGTGCCGAGTGAGAATTATCAGGAGTGCGCGTCCATGGCAGCAAACGGATCGATCTCCCGTTCCCGCGCGATCGAATCAGCCGAAGAGCTTGTTCGCTTGACCACCAAGCGACTCCCCGAAGACTGGACCGAGTTGGACCGGCGTGCGGTGGACACCGCCCGCGTGCTGGCGGCGGACGCGGTCGAGCACTGCGGGAGCGGGCACCCCGGCACGGCCATGAGCCTCGCGCCCGTCGCCTACGCGCTGTTCCAGCGGGTCATGCGGCACGACCCCGCCGACGCGCAGTGGCTCGGCCGGGACCGGTTCGTGCTGTCGGCCGGGCATTCGAGCCTCACCCTGTACATCCAGCTGTTCCTCTCCGGCTACGGCCTGGAGCTCGACGACCTGAAGGCCCTGCGCAAGTGGGGTTCGCTGACCCCTGGTCACCCCGAGTACGGGCACACCAAGGGCGTGGAGACCACCACCGGCCCGCTGGGCCAGGGCCTGGCCACCGCGGTCGGGATGGCCATGGCCGCCCGCCGCGAGCGTGGCCTGTTCGACCCGGACGCCGAGCCGGGCAAGAGCCCGTTCGACCACCAGGTCTACGTGATCGCCTCGGACGGCGACATCGAGGAGGGCGTCACCTCGGAGGCTTCGTCGCTGGCCGGCACGCAGCAGCTCGGCAACCTCACGGTGATCTACGACAGCAACGAGATCTCCATCGAGGACGACACCCGCATCGCGCTGTCCGAAGACACCGCCAAGCGCTACGAAGCGTATGGCTGGCACGTCGTCACGGTCTACGGCGGTGAGGACGTGACCGGGATCCTGGCGGCGATCGAGCAGGCCAAGGCCGAGACTGCCCGCCCGACCCTGATCGTGCTGCGCACCGTGATCGGGTACCCGGCCCCGACCAAGATGAACACCGGCAAGGCGCACGGTGCCGCGCTGGGCGCAGACGAGCTCGCCGCGGTCAAGCGCGCCGTGGGCCTGGACCCGAAGCAGAGCTTCCAGGTCGACGACGACGTGCTGCGCCACACCCGTGAGGTGGCCGAGCGCGGGCGGGCCGACCACGAGAAGTGGCAGCTGGAGTTCGACGCCTGGGCGAAGAGCAACCCGCAGCAAAAGGCGCTGCTCGACCGCATCAGCAGGCGCGCGCTGCCGGCCAGGTGGGCCGACGATCTGCCCACCTGGCAGCCCGACGCCAAGGGCGTCGCCACCCGCAAGGCGTCGGCCGCGGTACTGGCCAAGCTCGGCGCGGTGCTGCCGGAACTCTGGGGTGGGTCGGCGGACCTGGCCGAGAGCAACAACACCACGATCAAGGGCGCTGACTCCTTCGGCCCGGTCGAGATCTCCACCAACGCCTGGCAGGCCAACCCCTACGGTCGCACGCTGCACTTCGGTATCCGCGAGCACGCGATGGGTTCGATCCTCAACGGCATCGCGCTGCACGGCGGAACCCGCCCGTACGGCGGTACCTTCCTCATCTTCAGCGACTACATGCGCCCGGCGGTGCGCCTGGCCGCGCTGATGCGGCTGCCCGTCATCTACGTGTGGACGCACGACTCGATCGGCCTCGGCGAGGACGGCCCGACGCACCAGCCCGTCGAGCAGCTGGCGTCCCTGCGCGCCATCCCCGGGATGTCGGTGGTCCGCCCGGCCGACGCGAACGAGACCGCGTACGCCTGGAAGGCCGTGCTGGAGGACACCGCCGGCCCGGCCGGGCTGGCGCTGAGCCGCCAGGACCTGCCGACGCTGGAGGGCACCTCCGCCGAGGGGGTGGCCCGCGGCGGTTACGTCCTCGCCGAGGCTTCCACGGGGCGGCCCGAGGTGCTGCTGGTCGGTACTGGTTCCGAGGTGCAGCTGGCCGTGGCGGCCAGGGAGGTGCTCGAGGCCGAAGGGGTGCCCACCCGCGTCGTGTCGGTGCCGTGCGTGGAGTGGTTCGACCGGCAGGACCGGTCCTACCGGGACAAGGTGCTGCCCCCGTCGGTGCGCGCGCGGGTGGTCGTCGAAGCCGGTATCGCGCAGCCGTGGCACCGGTTCGCCGGCGACGCGGGAGAAATCGTGTCACTGGAGCACTTCGGTGCTTCGGCCGACTTCAAGACCCTGTTCAGCCAGTTCGGCATCACCACCGAGGCCGTGGTCGAAGCGGCCCGGCGGAGCGTGCGCGCCGCGCGGCCGTGAATTCGTTGTCCTACTTGAGTTGTGGAGGAAGATCTCGGTGACGCACTCGATTTCGAAGAAGCTCGACACCGGCCTGTTCGTGGACGCAACGCGAGCTGTCATCGGCGAAGTCGACCGGGTGAGCGCGGGGGTGCAATCCCCGTCCTGGATCCGGGCCGGCGCGTTGTTGCTCAAGGCTCCGGCCGTGTTCACGATCGGCACCGGGCGCAGCGGGCTGGCTCTGCAGATGGCCGCGATGCGGTTCATGCACCTCGGACTCCCCACCCACGTCGTCGGAGAGGTGACCGCGCCGGCGATCGGCGCGCGCGACGTCCTCGTGGCGGCGTCGGGCTCGGGGACCACGGCGCGCGTGGTGCGGGCCGCTCAGACCGCCCGTGACCAGGGCGCGGACGTGATCGCGCTGACCACGGCGGCGGAGTCACCGCTGGCCAAGACCGCGACCGAAGTGCTGATCATCCCGGCCGCGGACAAGCAGGACTTCGACGGTGCCGCCTCCGTGCAGTACGCCGGCAGCTTGTTCGAGCAGTCGGTGCTGCTGACCACCGACGCACTGTTCCACGCGTTGTGGAAGACCAGCGGGAGCCAGGCCCGCGAACTGTGGCGGCTGCACGCGAATCTCGAGTGACCGCAACGCAGGTGCCGCGATCTCACTGTCCTGATGCTACAGACGAGAAGAGGAGTTCGAGATGCAGTATCAGACTGAGGTCGAAGCGCGGACTTGCGTTGACATCCACACTTTGGAGGCGGTGGCGCTGGCCGCCACCTGCCGCGCCGCGGTGGCCAGCTACGCCTGGGTGGGCCGGCACGACCAGAAAGGCGCCGACGCGGCCGCGACCGCAGCGATGCGGGCGGCGCTGGCCGACGCGCCCGGGCGCGGGACCGTCGTCATCGGGGAGGGCGAGAAGGACGACGCCCCCATGTTGTTCAACGGTGAGGTCGTGGGCAACGGTCACGGCCCGGACTTCGACATCGCCGTCGACCCCCTTGAGGGAACGTCGTTCTGCGCGAAGGACCTGCCCGGTGCGCTGGCCACGATCGCGTTCGGCGAACCGGGCACGCTGTGGTCACCCGGGCCCGGGTTCTACATGGACAAGATCGTGGTGCCCGCCGCGGCGAAGGACGTCATCGATCTCGACGATCCCGCCGAGGTGACCTTGGCCAACGTCGCCAAGGCGCTCGGCAAGCAGGTCAGCGAGCTGCGCGTGGTCATCATGGACAAGCCGCGGCACAAGGACCTGATCGCCCGGGTGGTGCGGGCCGGCGCTGCCGTGCAGACCCCGGCGGGCGGCGACGTCGGGGGCAGCCTCGCGGTGCTCCTGCCGACGCTCGATGTCGACCTGCTCATCGGAGTCGGCGGCACGCCCGAGGGAGTGCTGACCGCCGCCGCGGTCCGGGCACTGGGCGGCGGGATGCTGGGCCGCCTGGCCCCGCAACGCGCCGACGAAGCGGACGCCATCCGCGCCGCGGGCATGTCCCTCGACCGCGTTTACGAGTGTGCCGAGCTCGTCACCGGCGACGCGTTTTTCGTCGCCACCGGCGTCAACGGCGGGCCGCTGGTCGGGCGGCCGCGCACCGGTGCCGGGGCGACGATCACCGAATCGCTCCTGATTTCCCGGGGCCAGGTTCGCCACGTAACACACACCACCTTCGACTGACTTCCCGGCTGGTTCGCGCTCAACGCGAACCCCGTTGACCATCGAGATCAAGGAGACACGGTGACGTTGCACCTGGACGACCTCGGCGTTCGCCGCCTCGGCGAGTGCCGTTACGACTCGCCGTTCTCCGAGATGCTCTCCACCAAGCAGACCTCTCCGCACTACGTCGCGGAAGGCGACCGGGTCCTGCTCGAGGACACCGTTTCCATGCTCGCCGAGCACAGCCTCCCGCCCGGCCAGGTGCCGAGTTTCGAAGCCGCCGGTCCTCGGCGGAAGATCTATTTCGACCCTCCGCGCGTGACCGCCGGCATCGTCACCTGCGGGGGGTTGTGTCCCGGGCTCAACAACGTCATCCGCGGTCTCGTGCAAGAACTCGCGGTGCACTACAAAGTCAAGCGGATTCTGGGTTTCCGCAACGGTCTGCAGGGCCTGACGGAACAACACCGCTACGACACCGTCGACCTGACGCCCGATCGCGTCCGCGACATCCACAACGCCGGCGGCACCATCCTGGGCAGCTCGCGCGGCGGCCAGGACGCCGACGAAATGGTCGACAGCCTCGTCCTGCGCGGCGTCGACATCATGTTCGTCATCGGCGGCGACGGGGGGATGCGCGCGGCGACGTTCCTCAGCAAGGCGATCCGGGCGCGTGGTCTGGACATCGCCGTCATCGGGGTGCCGAAGACGATCGACAACGACCTGCCCTTCACCGACCAGTCATTCGGGTTCCAAAGCGCGTTCGCGCGGGCCACCGACTTCATCACCGCGGTCTCCGTCGAAGCCGCGGCCAGCCCGAACGGCGTCGGGATCGTGAAGCTGATGGGCCGGCACTCGGGTTTCATCGCCAGCTATGCCGCGTTGTCCGCCAACGCCGCGGACATCGTCTTGATCCCCGAGATCCCGTTCGCCCTCGAGGGAGCGGACGGCCTGCTGGCCCACGTGGAGCAGCGCGTGAGAGCCAAGGGTTTCGTCGTCATCGTCCTCGCCGAGGGAGCGGGCCAGGACCTCCTCGAAGAACACGGCCTGCCTCAGCTCAACGGCCGCGACGCATCCGGCAACGTCAAACTCGGCAACATCGGGGAACTGCTCAAGGAGCGCATCACAGCACACCTGCTGTCCGTCGGCCTGCCCCCCACGATGCGCTACATCGACCCGAGCTACGCGGTCCGCAGCATCGCCGCCAACGCCTACGACGCCGTCTACTGCCTGCGGCTGGCCCATGCCGCGGTGCACGCCGCCATGGCCGGCCACACCGAAGCCGCCGTCGCCCGCTGGCGGCGCCGCTTCGTCCACGTCCCGCTGTCCCTCATGACCAGCCGCCGCAACCAGGTCGACCCCGACGGTGACCTGTGGATGTCGGTTCTCGAAACCACCTGCCAACCGGCTGAGTTCGGTTCGGCACCGGACCGGGTCCGGGTGCGCTCGGGGTTCTGCTGACGTTCCGGGCAGGTCGAAGTTCGGGAGGCCCTGCCTGGCCTGCCGAACGCGGCGTCGATCCGGCGTGGGCGCGGGCGGCGTTCAGCGCTGAAACCTCACCCCTGTACGGAGCCCGACGCCGACCACGTCGGGGAGTCCACCGCGGAGTATTCCTCGCCTTGGCCGTCGAGGCGGCGCATGCGGCGGGAGGCGCGTTCGGCGAGGACGGTGGGGTCCAGAGGGGGCACGAAGGCGTTGTCCACCACGGTGTATTCGGCGGCGAGGCGGCCGATGGGGGCGATGGCGCCGAAGTCGATGCGGCCGTTGACGTAGAGGTCGTCGCGGACGTAGAAGTTGACGACTTCGCCCCAGACGATGTGGTGGAGGCCGTCGGGGGCGGAGAAGATCTGGTCCACTTTGCACTCGAGGGCGACGGGCGCGTCCTTGATGCGTGGGGGTTTCACGAGAGCCGAGGCGACCTTTTCGACGCCCACCGCGTCGAACTCGTCGACGTCGGGTTCGAACTCGGTGGCGCTGCGGTGCAGGGCGAAGGCTTGGGGCAGCGTGGCCATGTTGGTGACGAACTCGCCCGTGTCGCGGATGTTGACGAAGCTGTCCTTGAGTGTCGCGCCGTCGGATTTCGGTTGGATGGACAGGGAAACCTTGGGCGGTTTGCGGCCGACGCAGGTGAAGAACGACACGGGCGCGAGGTTGCCGACGCCGGACGTCGACTCCGTGCTGATCCACGCGATGGGGCGCGGGATGATGCTGCCGATGAGGAGCTTGTACGCGGACTTCGCGTCCAGGCCTGCGGATTCGATGTTCATTCAGTCCCCCAGCAGTGCGACGGCGCCGTACCAGACGGGGCCCGGGTTGAGGCGCTCTGGGTGCAGGCGCAGGATTTCGTCGTAGAACTCGCGGGCGGTCGGCTTGGTGTCGAGCAGGCGGATGACGTCGAGCAGGTAGGCGCGCGTCTGGTCGATGGTGAGCGGGTCGTCGGGCAGGTCCTTGTTCTTGTGGCCGGCGACGACGGCGCGCGGCTTGAGTTCGGCGATCCGGTCGAGCGCGCGGAGCCATTCCTGCAGGCCGCCGTCGCCGCCTTCGAGGATGTACTGGTGGATTCCGTTGTAGACGGTGTCGCCGGCGACGACGAGGCCGAGGTCCGGCACATGGAGCACGGAGGTGGCGTCGGTGTCGGTGTGGCCGACGTCCACCGCGCGCACGACGTGGCCCTCCAACAGGAAACCGTCTTCGGGGATCGGTTGCGCCAGTACGGGTGACGGCGGGATGCGGCCGGGGAAGTCGAGGTCCCACATCTGAGCGCGGCCG
Source organism: Amycolatopsis sp. DSM 110486 (assembly GCF_019468465.1). NCBI lineage: Bacteria > Bacillati > Actinomycetota > Actinomycetes > Pseudonocardiales > Pseudonocardiaceae > Amycolatopsis > Amycolatopsis sp. DSM 110486. The sequence continues at coordinate 4,074,474 of NZ_CP080519.1, forward strand.
TCGGTGGCCTGCTTGTGCATCACGTCGATGGTGCCGGGCGTCGCGTAGACCTGGGCGCCGGGGAACTGGCCGAGCAGCTCGGCGGTGCCGAACCAGTGGTCACCGTGGCCGTGGGTGGCGAAGATGTGGCGCAGGCGTTTGCCGCTGCGGGCGACCCAGCCGGCGACCTCGCGGATCTGGAAGTCGAGGAACGGCGGGTCCACGAGCACGGCGTCTTCGGCCCCGGTGATGAGCGTCGTGGAGACCGGCGAGGAGATGATCGGCTCGCCCGTCGGAAGGGTTTGGCCGCGCTCGCGTCTGGCGCCGGCGGTGACCAGGAGGTCATAGGACAGGGTGGTCATGGGGTTCGCCCTTTCGACATAACTGTAATGGAATTAGCTCTGTCTTGTCACAGTATGCGGCGGGGCGAGCACGTTGCCGTGGTGGAGTGACGCAGGTCTCGTGCCAACGAGAAGAAATAACCCAATGAGCTACACGTCTGTCCTTGGCGAAGGTCACGGTCCACAAGGGACCGTCAGTGCCGCGTGACCTCTGCCAGCTCGAACTCCATCAGGCCGAGGGAGACGAACGGCAGCTGCGCCAGCTTGGCTTCCGCGTCTTCGCGTGAGGCGGCTTCGACGACGTTCACCACGCCCGGGCCGGGTTGCAGGAAGAAGACTTCCTGGATGAAGCCCTCGGCGCGCAGGCGGTCGAACTCGCGGACCTCTTCGGGCATGTGGGCGGCGGTTTCTTCGGGGCGCAGGATTCGGCCCGTCGCGAGGAAGTACATGGTTTCTCCTGGTCAGTGGCCGGATTTGCGGGCGCGGTGGGTCGCGACGTTGGCGCGGTTGCCGCAGAGCTCGTAGGAGTGCCAGCGGCGCGTGCGGCTGCGGGTGGTGTCGTAGAAGACCTTGGCGCACTCGTGGTTGGCGCAGATCCGAAGGCGTGACCAAGTGCCGGTGGCCACGAGCTCGGCGACGTGCAGCGTGATGCCGCCGACGACCGCGTCGCCGGTGATCTGGTGGGGGACGACCTCGCCGGGGGTCGAGAAGTCCTGGGTGAAGGCGACGCCCGACGTGCGTTCGGTGAACGTCGTCCAGGCCTCGGCCGGGTCTTCGGTGGTCAGGAGCGTCATCAAGTTGCCCCGCAGGCCGCGGACGAGGTCCAGGCGCTGGGGCGGGATGGCGCCGGCGTCCTGGCCGAAGGGGGCCAGCAGGGTGTGGGCGAGGGCTGGGTCGTCGAGTTTGTCGGCGTGGATGGCGTAAGTGCGGGAGTTGAGCAGGTCCACGACCGCGGCCGCGGTCGACGGGACGCTCGCCTCCGAGGCGGCAGTGGTGGTCATGGCGTCAGCGTACGTGAAATGGTCTTTTTTGAAAAGATCTTTACAGCTTCGCCGGAAGGGTGCTAGAACGGTAATCGTCAAAGTTCCGAAGACGATTACGGAACACCTTCACTTCAAGGGGAACTCCCATGAGTCAGCTCATCCTCACCGGCGTCGGCGACGCCAACATCCGCATCGAGCGCAACGCGGACCTGGCACTCGGCGACGGCGACGTGCTGGTGACCCTGGAGGCCGCGCCCGTGAACCCGGCCGACTTCCTGCTCGCCAACGGCTGGTACGGCGTGCAGCCGCAGATCCCGAGTGTGCTCGGTTCGGAGGGTGTCGGCCGCGTCGCGAGCGTCGGCCCGAACGTGGACGCGGCGCTGGCCGGCAAGCGCGTGGTCATCCTGCCGACGTACGAGCAGGGCACCTGGGCCGACCAGGCCGTGGTGCCGGCGCGCAACCTGGTTGTGGTCCCCGACGACGCCGACGCGCGGCAGCTGGCGATGCTCGCCATCAACCCGGCGACGGCGTACCTGCTGCTCAGCCGCTACGTCGACCTCAAGCCGGGCGACTGGATCGGACAGAACCTCGGCAACTCGGCCGTCGGGCAGGCCGCGGTCGCGCTGGCCAAGCGGGCCGGCGTGAAGACGCTCAGCATCGTCCGGCGCGAGGACGCCGCCCAGCAGGTGCGCGACCTCGGCGGTGACCTGGTGCTGGTCGATGGCGAGGACCTCGGCGAGCGCATCGCCGGCGCGTTGGACGGCGCGCAGCTGAAGCTCGTGCTCGACGGTGCGGCCGACGCCACCGCCGGCGCGCTGGCCACGGCGCTCGAGTTCGGCGGCACGGTGGTCGCGTACTCGTCCGCGACGGGCGCGGCGGCCCAGCTGCCGCTCGGCGACCTGATCTACCGCGAGCTGAACCTGCGCGGGTTCTGGCTCATCAACTGGATCCGCACCGCGCCGCGTGAGGAAATTCAGCGCGTTTACGGCGAGCTGGCCGACCTCGTCGCGAAGGGCGTGCTGAGCGCGAAGGTCGAGGCGACGTACCAGCTCGAGGACTACCAGGCCGCGTTCGACCACGCTCGCAAGCCCGGTCGTGCGGGCAAGGTGCTGTTCACGTTCTGAGAGTGGTGCTTCGGATGTCGGGACTTCCTTGACATTCAGGAAGACGACCGGTCATATTTAACCCGGTGCGGGCGCGGCCGACCTCCAGCGGCGGCGCCCGCACCCACCCTTCACGGAGAAGAAATGCCTACCTACCAGGCGTTCCAAGTCACCGGGACGCGCCAGTTCGAGCTGGTCGAGCGCACTCTCGTCGAGCCACTGCCGGGCCAGGTCCGGATCCGCGTCGAAGCGTGCGGCATCTGCCACTCCGACGTCGCGGCCGTCGAGGGGATGCGCGAAGACCCCTCGGCGCCGATCGTGCCGGGCCACGAGGTCGTCGGCGTGATCGACGCGGTCGGGGCCGGGGTCCACGCGTGGCACGTCGATGACCGCGTCGGCGTCGGGTTCCTCGGCGGCCACTGCGGCGAATGCGAGCGGTGCCGCCGCGGCGACTTCATCAACTGCACCGACCAGCCCTACACCGGGACCACAGTGGACGGTGGCTACGCCGAATACGCGTACGTGCGCGCCAGCGGCCTGGTGCGCGTGCCCGAAGGGATGGACGCGATCACCGCCGCGCCACTGCTGTGCGCCGGACTGACCACGCTCACCGCGCTGCGCTTGGCGGATGGGCGCCCGGGTGCTTTGGTTGCGGTGCAAGGGATCGGTGGGCTGGGGCACCTCGCGGTGCAGCAGGCCAAGCACCTCGGCTTCCGCGTCGCCGCCATCGCGCGCGGCACGGACAAGGCCGAGCTCGCGACCGAACTGGGTGCCGACGTCTACCTCGACAGCACAGCCGAAGACCCCGGCACGGCCCTGCAGAAGCTGGGCGGCGCGGAAACGATCGTCGCGACGGCGGTCAGCGGCGCGTCGATGTCTCCGCTGGTCACGGGCCTCGCGCCGCAGGGCCGTCTCATGGTGGTCGGCGCCGCACCCGACCCGATGTCCGTGCAGACCATGGACCTGATCTTCGGCACCCGCACGATTGCCGGCAGCCTCACCGGCAGCGCGATCGACAACGAGGACAACCTCGCCTTCAGCCTCGCGCAGGGCATCCGTCCCTACACGGAGGTCCGCCCGTGGGCCGAGGCGCCGAAGGCGTACGACCACATGATGACGGGCCACGCCCGGTTCCGGGTCGTGCTCGACCACGCTGCTTGACCGCCTGGTCGGGAAACCCCGGGGACGCCTGAGGTTCCCGACCAGTGGTACGGGCCGACGGAGTGACCGCACGGGCATGGCGTCGGCGAGTGCCCGACCGTGCTGCCTCAGCGGCCGGCCGGGGCATTCCGCGGACGCCCGGGATTTTCGGTCGGGGGAGTGACCTGCGTGGGTGTGGTGTCGGGGAGCGCCAGACCGCGTTGCACAGCCCGCCGGCCGGAGAACCATGGGGACGCCTGGGGTTTCCCGGCCAGCGGCGTTCCGAGCCGTTGCGCGAGGCGCATCGGTGGTGGCCGTGACGTTGCCGGGGAGGGCCGTGGGCGAGGTGCCCCGCCTGCGGTGGCGGTGCGCCAGAGGCTTCGCCGCTCGGCAGGCGCGCTCGACCCTCGGCCATCACCGGCCCGCGAGCGCGGTTTCTCCGGCGGACTGCGACGAATCGCCGACTCACACCCCCGTTCGGACGAACTCGTGGCCGGACATGTCTTCCAGGGTCACCGCGGCGACTTCCGACGCGGGCATGCTGGCGGAGCCGTACAGCTCAGCCCCGTCACCCGTGGCCGAGGTCGAGAACTGCCAGCCGCCCGTGAGCTGGCGGGTGCCGTCCTTGCCGAGGACGACCAGGCGGCACTGGGTGCCGTCCGGGAGGCCTTGGACGTGGGCTTCCACGCGGACCCAGCCGCTGGCCGGGGTGACGGCGGCGGAGAGGTGGGTGGGGCCGGCGGAACCGGTGAGCAGCACAGGGTCGGGCCTGGGTGCGACGGCCAGGTCCGGGTCGGGGGCGGCGGCCGGGAGCAGGGGCGGTGCGGTGCCGGTGTGGCCGAGCAGCGCGCCGAGGCCGAGCGCGGCGGCCGCCACGGCCACGGCAGCCGTGGCGGCCAGCGTTCTGCCGCGCCGGCGCGCACCCGACGCTTCGGAGCGCACCTGCCGCAACGTGCGTTGCAGCAGTAGGTCCGCGTCGTCGGGTGGGCCGTCGAGGAGCAGTTCGGGCGGGATCGCCTCGAGGAACTCCTGCATCTCGCGCACTGATTCCACCTCCTTCCGGCAGTGCTCGCAGGTCATCGCGTGGGTGTGGTCGAGGGGGTCGTCGTTCACGCGGCACCCACCGGTTGCCGACCGCCGAACGATTCGCGCAGCAGGCGCAGGGCGCGGTGCGAGCGCGACTTCACGGTGCCTGCCGGAATGCCCAGCTGCGCTGCGGCTTCCGGCACCGTGTGGCCACGCAGGTACACCTGCTCCAGCACCTCGCGGTGTTCGGGCGACAGGCCGTCGAGCGCCTCCCGCACCACGATCGAGTCGACCACCGCCGAGGAGTGGTCACGAGCGACCGGCACGGTCGTCGGCGATTCGGCGACCTCCGTTGGCCGGGCCGCGCGCGCCCGGACCTTGTCGACGACGAGGTTGCGTACGACCGTGAGCAGCCACGCCCGTACGGAACCCTTGCCGTTGACCAGGCTGTCCGGGTTGCGCCACGCACGGACCAGCGCCTCCTGCACAACGTCCTCCGCCGCCGCGCGGTCGCCAAGCAGCCGCGTGGCGTAGGCGAGCATCGCCTTGCCGTGTTCGGCGAACAACGTCCGCACGAGTGCCTCGTCGGCCACCTGCCGGCGGGCTCGCATCCCGGTCATCCGTCACCACCCTCTCGTCCGTTGCTCTGAAAACGGACGCCGGCCTGGGGGTGGTTCACCGATCTCGAAGATTTTCTACCCGTCGTCCGGAGAGCGCACCGGCTTCACGTCGACCACGGGGGTGCCGTCGATCGCTTCGAGGTGCGAAACGAGCACGCGCAACCCGTCGACCTCGACGATCTCCGCGCGGTGCAGCCCGATCGGATTCGGCCGCGCGGGCGAGCGTGTGCTGAACACCCCGGCCATCGCGCGCGTCGGATCGCTGCGCGGGCGCACGGACAGCACCGAGCGGTCGGCCAGGTGCAGCCAGGTGAACACGAGCACCTGCTGACCGGCTCGCAAATCGCGCAAGCCTTCGCCGACAGACGGAGAAAACACCAGCCACGCCGGGGGCGCGCCTTCATCAGGTTGTTTCGGCGCCCCGTCGAGGTCCGTCAACGAGGATTCGACATGGGCGATGGGCTGGAGCTCGAAGTGGGTCATGCCTCGGAAGCTACCGCCGCCATCCGACAACAACCGGCCACGAAGCCGAAATGGACCAAGGTTGTCCACAACGCCCGAACGGCTGTGGACAACCTTGGGGACCCAGCGGTGACAGGGGATGAGCGCGCCACCGCCGGGGGGGCGAAACGGGTTAGACAGCCGCCGGCTCGGCGGGGATTTCCTCGATCTGCTCAGGCGCCGGCCGGGTTTCCTCCACCGGACGACGCCGGGTGCGGTTCAGCAGCAGCCGCGTCACATCGGGCCGCGAGTAGTGCCCGACCGGGTCCGCCGCCGCCTTCGCGATCGGGATCGCCGAAAGATCGATGTCCGCGTACAGGATTCCTTCCTCGTCCTCCGCCAGCGGCTCGGCGAGCGGGCTGCCGTCCGGGCCGAAGATGCGCGCGAACCCGCCGCCGCGCTGGAGCAGCTGTTCCTTCATCGGGGTGTCGCAGAACAGCTCCATCCCGGCGTCACCCACGAGCGCGCACGGAGCGATCACGAAACACTGCCCCTCCACCGCGTACATGCGCGAAGCCGACGTGTTCACCTCCGCCCCGAGCGCGTACGCCGCTCCCTTGTAGACGGAGAAGCTCGGCCACGAAGCCACGTGCACCTGCTCGTCCATGCCGTACATCGCGTACTTCGTGAGCGGCTGCAGGTGCTCCCAGCAGCACAGCGCGCCGACGCGGCCGATGCCGGCGACGTCGTGCACCACCAGGTCGGAGCCGTCGCCCTCGCCGTACACCGTGCGCTCCACGAACGTCGGCTTCAGCTTGCGGCGGGCGCCGACCAGCTCGCCGTCGGCGGAGATCGTCGCCTGCGCCATGTACAGGCTGCCGCCCGACTGCTCGGAAAAGCCCATCACCACGTTGATGCCGTGCTGCTTCGCGCCGTCGAGCAGCCGCTTGAAGCGCGGGCTGTCGAGGCTGATCGAGTTTTCGTGGTAGCGGCCCACGAACTGCATGCCCCACGCCGGCGAGTCGAGCCACAGCCACCACGGGTACCCCGGGACGAACGTCTCCGGGAAGGTGATCAAACCGGCGCCGTTGCGCGAGGCCTCGGCCATGAGTGCGATCGACTTGTCGATGGTCGCGTCGGCGTCCAGCCACACCGGCTCCGCCTGCACGGCCGCTGCCTTGAAAGAGCCCGAGTAGGTGATCACGCGCTGTCCTTCCCTTCGCCTGCCTGTTCGGCCGAAGGTAGGAGCACCCGAACCCAGTGGCTTGCCTCACAGCGCACCGGGGGTTGACGGAGAGCGCACGGCTGGTGTGTCGCGCCCGGATCAGCGCATACTTGCTGCTCAGGTGGTGGTGCGATGAGCATGGTGCTGACAACCGACACGCAGCCGGAGGCCGAACGCGTGGCCTTCTGGCACGAGGTCGTGTGCCGTTCGTTCGTGCCGCTCAACGTCGCCACTCCCGACGCCGAAGCGTTCTCCGGCTCCGTCGCCAATGACCGCCTCGGCCGCGTCCAGCTCTCCACCGTGCACGCCGCCGCGCAGCGCGTCCGCCGGACTCCGCGGCTCGTGGCCGAGGCGGGCGACGAGTTCGTGCTCCTCGGTTTGCAGCGGCTCGGCCCCGGCGTGGTCACGCAGGACGGCCGCCGCGCCGTGATCCGCCCCGGCGACCTGGTGTTCTACGACGCCGCGCGTCCGTACGAGCTGTGGTTCCCCGGCGAGTTCGAGATGAAGGTCTTCATGGTGCCGCGCCGGTTCCTCGGCGTCGGCGACGCGGATCTGCACCGCGTCACGGCCACCACGCTGCGCCCCGACGCCGGCGTGCCCGCGCTCGCCTCGCCGTTCCTGGCGCGGCTCACCGCGGCCGAAGGCGCGGCGGGCGAACGGCTGGCCGCGTCGGCGTTGAACCTGCTCGAATCGCTGGTCCTCGACGGCGCCGAAACGCCCGAGCCGACGCTCCTGCTGCGGATCCGCACCTTCATCGCCGACCACCTCGGCGAGCCCGACCTGTCGCCGGCGACGATCGCGGCCGCGCACCGGATTTCCGTGCGCTACCTGCACAAGCTCTTCTCCGCCGACGGCGTGTCCGTCGTGCGCTGGATCCAGCAGCAGCGGCTGGCGGAATCGCGCCGCGACCTGGGCCGCACCAGCGCGACGGTCGCCGCCATCGCCCACCGCTGGGGCTTCTCGGACGCTGCGCACTTCAGCCGTTCGTTCAAGGCGGCCTACGGGGTTTCACCACGGGAGTGGCGGATCGCTTCCGCTCCCGGCCGGGGCGGCGCAGACTGAGCCGATGGCGCTCGGGCGCTTCGCGGTGCGGGTCGACGGAGTGGTGCAGGGCGTAGGGTTCCGGCCCTTCGTCCACGGGCTCGCGCGGCGGTTCGGGCTCACCGGCTTCGTCGGCAACGACAGCCGCGGGGTGTTTGCCGAGGTTGAAGGCGCTTCCGAGGCACTGAACGCCTTCGTGACGGCGTTGCGGGACGAGGCGCCGCCGTTGGCTGTGGTCGACGACGTGCGGGTGACGTCGGTGCCGGCCACGGGATCAATCGGCTTCGAGATCGTCGCCAGCCCGGCCGGAGGCGAAGCGGCGACGTTGGTGTCCGCGGACAGTGCGACCTGCGCGGAGTGCCTGGCCGAGCTGCGGAATCCGGGGGACCGAAGGTACCGGTACCCGTTCGTCAACTGCACCAACTGCGGGCCGCGGTTCACGATCGTGCGCGGGGTGCCGTACGACCGGCCGCTGACGACGATGGCCGGGTTCGCGTTGTGCGCGGAATGCAAGCAGGAGTACGAAGATCCGGGTGATCGGCGGTTCCACGCGCAGCCCGTGTGCTGCCCGGTTTGCGGGCCACGGCTGGAGTTCTCGGGTGGCGGGGAGCCGATCAGGTCCACTGTGGACGCATTGGCAGCGGGCGCGGTGGTCGCGGTGAAGGGACTCGGCGGTTATCACCTCGCCGTTGACGCGGCGAACGAAACGGCCGTCGCCGCGCTGCGCGGCAGGAAACACCGCGAGGACAAGCCGTTCGCCGTGATGGTCCCCGATCTCGCGGCCGCGCGGGAGATCGCGGAGGTCGACGAGGTCGCCGCGGCAGTGCTGACCGGGCACCGGCGGCCGATCGTGCTGCTCCCACGCGTCGCGAACGGACCGCTCGCGCGCTCGGTGGCGCCCGGCAACCGACGCGTCGGGGTCATGCTGCCGTACACGCCGCTGCACCACCTGCTGCTCGGTGATCTCGGCCGGCCGATCGTGCTGACCAGCGCGAACGTGTCCGACGAACCCATCGTCTACCGCGACGAAGACGCCTTCGCGCGGCTGTCCGGGATCGCCGACGCCTTCCTCACGCACGGCCGGGCCATCCACACCCGAACCGACGACTCCGTGGTGCGGGTGTGGCGCGACCGGGTGCAGCTGCAGCGCCGTTCGCGTGGTTACGTGCCGGAGCCCGTGACGCTGCGCTCAAGGCTCCCCGAGCACATCCTGGGGTGCGGCGCCGAACTGAAGAACACGTTCTGCCTGGCCAAGGACACCCACGCGTTCCTCTCCCACCACATCGGTGACCTTGACAACTACGAGACGTTCAAGGCCTACGAGACCGGCATCGCGCACTTCCGCGAGCTGTTCGACCTCACGCCGACAGTCGTCGCCCACGACCTGCACCCCGAGTACCTGTCGACGAAATACGCCCTGGACCTGGACGACGTCGAGCTCGTCGGCGTGCAGCACCACCACGCCCACATCGCCTCCTGCCTCGCCGACAACGGCGAAGCCGGCCCCGTCCTCGGCGTCGCGTTCGACGGCACCGGCTACGGCACCGACGGCACGCTCTGGGGCGGCGAGTTCCTCAAAGCCGACCTCGCCGGGTTCGACCGTCTGGCGCACCTCGCGCCCATCCGGCTGCCCGGCGGCACCACGGCCATCCGCCAGCCCTGGCGCATGGCCGCCGCCTACCTCGACGCCGCAAACATCCAGGTGACAGCCCTGCGAGCCCGCCACGAAGACCAGTGGGAAGACGTCCTCCACCTCGCCCGCACCGGCCTGGCTTCCCCTCTGACGTCCAGCGCCGGCCGGCTGTTCGACGCCGTCGCCGCCGTGCTCGGCGTCCGCGACGAGATCAACTACGAGGGCCAGGCCGCCGTCGAGCTGGAGCAACTCGCCGATCCGGCAGAACGCACCGCTTACCGCTGCGAGCAGACCCCGGCGGGAGTGTCCGGTGTGGACTTGCTCCGAGCCGTCGTCGAGGACCTCGACCACGGCACCCCACGCCCGGTCGTCGCCGCCCGTTTCCACAACGGCGTCGCCGAAGCCATCACCGAAACCTGCACGCGGCTCAGGGACACGACAGCACTCACGACCGTCGCCCTGTCCGGCGGCGTCTTCCAGAATCTTCTTCTCCTGGAAAGAACCGTGGAATCATTGGAAGACAAGGGTTTCCGGGTCCTCACCCACTCCCGTGTGCCGACCAACGACGGCGGCATCAGCCTCGGCCAGGTCGCTGTCGCAGCCAGCCGTACCACTCGTCCAGGCCGTCACCCCGGGTCGCGCTGATCTCCACCACGCGCGCGTCCGGGTTGACGTGCCGCAGGTCGTGCAGGAACTCCGGCACCGAGAACGACACATACGGCAGCAGGTCGATCTTGTTGAGCAGCACCAGATCCGTCGATGCGAACATGTGCGGGTACTTCAGCGGTTTCCCCGGCCCCTCGGTCACGGACATGATCACCACGCGCGCCGCCTCGCCGAGGTCGAACAACGCGGGGCACACGAGGTTCCCGACGTTCTCCACGAACAGCACCGAACCCCGCGCCGGCGCCAACGTGTCGAGCGCGCGCGAGAGCATCGTCGCGTCGAGGTGACAGCCGGCGCCGGTGTTGATCTGCACGACCGGCGCGCCCGAAGCCTTGATCCGGTCGGCGTCCAGCAGTGTCTCCTGGTCACCTTCGACCACCGCGAGCGGCACTGACGCACCCAAAGCGTGCACGGTCTGTTCCAGCAACGTCGTCTTGCCCGCACCAGGGGAACTCATCAGGTTGACCGCGAAGACCCCCAGCTCGGCAAGCCGTGAGCGGTTGTGCCCGGCCAGGTGGTCGTTCTTGGCCAGCACGTCCTGCTCCAGCAGCACCGTGTGAGAACCCTCCGCGTGCGAATGATCATCGGCGTGGGAATGGACCGCCGCGTCATCCGAACAACCACACGTCGCACACACCTCAAACCACCTCCACGGACTTGATGCGAAGCTGCCGTCCCGCCAGCACCTCGACGTTCGCGCTGCCGCACGCGCACAGCAGGATCGGGTCGTCGATCCCGAACTCCGCCCCGCAGTCCCGGCACGCGGCCCGCCCGGGTGGCTCGTCGATCTCCAACTCCGCGCCCTGCAACGACGTCCCCTCGCACACCACGTCGAAGCAGAACCGCACGCTGTCCGGCACCACGCCGGACAGCCGCCCGATCTCCAGCCGCACACTGCGCACGGCCTGAGACCCCAGCCGCGAGACGATCGCGTCCACGACGCTCTGCGTGATCGACATCTCGTGCACTAGCAGATCCTCGGCAGCGGGTCGCCCACCAGCATGTCCACGATCCGTGTGCCGCCGAACGCGGTGTTCAGCAGCACCAGGCCCGGCGGATCGTCGGCCACGCGGCCGATCACCGCCGCCTCCGCGCCGAGCGGGTGCGAACGCAGCGCGGCCAGCGCGGCGTCGACCTGGGCGCCGTCGACGAACGTCACGATCCGGCCCTCGCACGCCACGTACAGCGGGTCGATGCCCAGCAGCTCCGACGCACCGCGCACCTCGTCGCGCACGGGCACCGCGTTCTCGTCGACGATCACCGCGACCTCGGCGGCCTTGGCGACCTCGTTGAGGATCGTCGCCACGCCGCCGCGGGTCGCGTCGCGCATCGCGCGCACGCCGGGCACCGCCGCGAGCAGCCCCGCCACCAGCCCGTGCACGGGCGCGGTGTCGGACTCGATGTCGGCGTCGATGTCCAGCTCGCCACGGGCCAGCATGATCGTGACGCCGTGGTCCCCGATCGGCCCCGACACCAGCACCGCGTCGCCCGGTCGAACCGAGGAAACCCCCAGCCCCGAACGGATCGAGACGCCGATGCCGGCGGTGTTGATGTACACGCCGTCGCCCTTGCCGCGCTGCACGACCTTCGTGTCCCCGGTGACGATCTGCACGTCGGCCGCGAGCGCCGCCGCCTTCATCGAGTCGACGATCTTCAGCAGGTCCTCGACGGGGAAGCCTTCCTCGAGGATGAACCCGGCCGTGAGGTAGAGCGGCCGCGAGCCGGACACAGCGAGGTCGTTGACCGTGCCGTTCACGGCCAGGTCGCCGATGTCGCCGCCGGGGAAGAACAGCGGCGACACCACGAACGAGTCCGTGGTCAGCGCCAGCTGCGCCCCGCCGATGGCGAGCGCGGCCGCGTCCTCCAGCGGCTCCAGCAGCGGGTTGCGGAACGCGTCGAGGAACACCGCCTCGATCAGCGTGTGCGTCGCCTTGCCGCCCGAGCCGTGGGACAGCGTGATGCGCTCCTCGCGCACCTTCGCGCGCCGCCGCCGGGCGCGTTCGATGCGATCGAGCACCTGCTGCTCGCGTTCCGTGGTGGTCATGCGTGGCTCGCCTCCCGCACGCGCTTGCGGCTGAACCGGCCGAAGTTGTAGTACGCCGCGCACGCGCCTTCGGGCGAGACCATGCAGGTGCCGATCGGCGTCTCCGGTGTGCACGCCGTGCCGAACACCTTGCACTCCCACGGCTTCAGCACGCCCTTGAGCACCTCACCGCACTGGCACGCCTTGGGATCCGCCACTCGTACGCCCGGCACGTCGAAGAGGCGCTCGGCGTCGAACGCCGCGTACTTCTCGCGCACGCGCATCGCCGAGTGCGAGATGAACCCGAGGCCGCGCCACTCGAAGTACGGCCGCAGCTCCATCACCTCGTTGATCACCTTGAGCGCCACGAGGTTGCCGTCCCACGGCACCACGCGTGAGTACTGGTTCTCCACCTCGGCGCGGTCTTCGGACAGCTGCACCATCAACATATAGATCGACTGCAGGATGTCCAGCGGCTCGAACCCGGCCACCACCACGGGCTTGCCGTAGTCGCGCGAGATGAACTCGTACGGCCGGCAGCCGATCACCGTCGAGACGTGGCCCGGGCCGAGGAACCCGTCGAGCCGCAGGTCGGGCGAGTCGAGGATGGCTTTGATGGCCGGCACGATCGTCACGTGGTTGGCGAACACCGAGAAGTTCGGGAGGCCCTCGTCGGCCGCACGCAGCAGCGTCATCGCGGTCGACGGCGTGGTCGTCTCGAACCCGATGGCCATGAAGACCACCTGCAGGTCGGGGTTCTGCCGGGCGATCTTCAGCGAGTCGAGCGGCGAGTACACCATCCTGATGTTGGTGCCCTCGGCGTTGGAGTCGAAGAAGTTCCCGCCCGAGCCCGGCACGCGCATCATGTCGCCGAACGAGGTCATCAGCACCCCGGGCCGGCGCGCGATGCTGATCGCGTCGTCGATGCGGCCCATCGGGATCACGCACACCGGGCAGCCCGGGCCGTGCACGAGCTCGACGCTCTCGGGCAGGTAGTCCTCGAGGCCGTGCTTGTAGATCGTGTGCGTGTGGCCCCCGCACACCTCCATGAACTTGTAGTGCCTGCCGGGCTCGCACAGCGCGGTGATCTTGGCGGACAGCGCCCGCGCCTTGTCCGCGTCGCGGAACTCGTCGACGAACCGCATGAGCGCTCCTAATCGATTCTGGACTCGAGCAGGGCGGCCATCTCGTCCTCGTACGCCTTCCCGATGCTCTCCAGGAACTCCAGCGCCGCGGCGGCCTCCTCCTCATCTATTTTGGACAGTGCGAACCCGACGTGGATGAGGATCCACTCACCGGGCTCGGGTGGGTCGTCGGCGAGCAGGCCGATGTTGATGGCCCGCTTCACCCCGCACACCGAGACTTTCGCGAGGTCCGGACGTTCCTCGCTGATCTCGATGATCTCGCCCGGAATGCCGAGGCACACGGCTATTTCCGGCTCATGTCGACGTAACGCTGCACGTCCGGCTTCACCTGCATGGCGATCCACGCCACCACGCCGACGAGCACGATCAGCAGCAGCAACCGCTTGAGCATGGTCAGACCTCCGTCTTGAGGGTGTCTTCCGGGAGACGCGGGGTGGTGCCCCACGCCAGTTCCTTCACCGCGCGCACGGCCGCGGGCACGGCCGCCGCGACCTCGGCGCTGAGTCCGATCCCGGACTCGACCGACTTCGGCTCGCAGCCCACGATCAGCACCCGCCCCGCGTCGCCGCCGAGCAGCCGCAGCAGGCGGAACACCGCCTCGGGCTGCATGCCGTGGGCGTCGATCACGGGCGCCGCCGCCATCGCGTCGACGTCGGCCTCGATCAGCGACAACGTGCCCGGCTCGACCCCGTGCGGCGTCGCGTCGAGCAGTATCGTGGTGTCGTAGCCACCGAGCAGGTCGTAGGCCAGATGCAGGCCGGAGACGCCGTAGTCGGCGATCTGCACCCACTCCGGCAGCACTTCGTGTTCGAGCTGCTTGAGCACTTCGACGCCGAAGCCGTCGTCGCCGAGGAAGATGTTGCCGATCCCCGCCACCAGCACCTGTGGTCTCATGTCGGCTCCAGCTCGTCAGGGGAGAAGTAGCGGAAGCGGCCGTGGGCGTTCTGCAGGTCGGCGCCCGGGTCGTCGTCGAGCGTCACGGCCACGTGCGTGGTTCCGTCCACATCGGACAGCACCGCGCGCACAGTGGCGACGCGGCCGGTGAGGAACATGTCCTGGGCGTCGGCGCCACGCAGGTTCGGGTGCAGCCGCACGCGCGAGCCCGCGGCCACGCGGACGCCGGCGACCACGACGCCGTCGGTCTCCGGGGAGACGGACGCGTCGGCCCCGGGGTCCCACCAGGGCACGTCGGGGTTCACCGGCAGATCGGTTTCCTCCCCGGTCACCGAACGCAGGTATCGCACCGTCCCGTGCAGCCGGTCGAGCAGCTCCTGCGGCAGGTCGTCCACGCGGTCCAGCAGCGCGGCCGCCCGGGGATCCGTCGCGCGGGCCTGGCGCTTCTCCTCGTCGGTGAGCGCCATCGTGCGCAGCGTCAGGATCTCGTCGATCTCCGTGCCGTCGAAGAGCTCACCTGGGCTTTCGGGCGCGATCGACGGGTCGTCGTAGAGGATGATGGGGGACGCCAGCATCACCCCGCTTCGCGACGACCCGCCGATCAGCACCGGCCACACGCGCTCGTTCACACACGCCTCGACGGCCGGCTTCGCCCATTCGGGCGGGTCGAGCATCGAGAGGAAGTGGCCCGAGTCCACCGCCAGGATCACGTGCGCGGCGAGCAACGCCCTGCGCAGCGCCGATTCGCGGACGCCGTCCGACGGCCACGCACTCGTGTTGCGCAGGTCCAGTCGCAGCCGCGTGCCGCCGAAGGGGCCGTCGAGCGCGTCGAGGCGAGCCGTGAGCGCGCCGGTCAGCGCGCCGGAGCGGCGCACGAGCGTGCAGTGGTTGCCCACGCACTCGCGCGTCTCGGCCGGCGGCACGGAGAACGGCAGCTCCACGGGCTGCGCGAGCAGCTCGGCCACGGGGACCACGAAGTTCAGCTCGTGCTCCACGGCCTCGTCCCACGTCGTGTAGTCCTTGCCGGCCACGGTCACGGAGTCGACGAACCCGTGGCCGTCGTGCACCAGGCGCTCCTGGGCCTGCAGGAACCGCAGCGTCAGGTGCACCGAGGTGTGCTTGCGGGGCTCCAGCAGGCACTCCGTGCGTGAAGTCGCGTACTCGCCGCGCTCCTCCGACGCATACGTTGGCGGCATCAGCACACCCCACTGCCAGCGCACGCGGTTCTTCCGCGCCGACGCGCGGTACGGGTAGAGCAGGTACCCCTCGTACAGCACGGCGTCGCCGACGGCGCGAGCCTGGTCGAACACGCTGGTCACGGGCCATCACCCACGTTCGCCAGCAGGTGCTCCATCGCCGCGTCCCAGGTCGGGATGGCGTGGCGCGACTTGTACCGCAGCAGCGCATCGACGGTCTCGCGGTGCAGCTTCAGCCACGCGACGTTGGGGAAGTACTGGTTCATCAGCTCGTCCCACGCGGCGATCGGCATCCGGCACTCGGCTTCGGTGTGCCACGGCACCGGCTCGACCCAGAACCCCGGGCCACCCTTCGCGAACACCGTGCCGCTGAACAGCAGCACGAGCGGGACCACACCGTCGGCGAGCGCGTGGAAGTACTTGCCGGCGGCCACTTCCAGGTCGTACGTGCAGGGCACCTCGAGCTGGAACTCCGTGGTGCGCGTGAAGCTCGGCACCATCACCGCCACGGTCGCGAACTGGAACGGCCGCAGCGTCTCGCCCCAGCGCGCCGGGTCGCCGAACAGGTTCGTGAGCAGCTCCGACTCCCCGCTGCTGTAGCGGCGCCGCTGCGGTTCGATCCGCAGCTGGACTCGCAGCACCAGCGCGTGGATCGGCTGGGCGGTGAGCTCGGTGATCTTCATGCTGAACGCGAGCGTCGGCGACGCCGCGTACTTCACGGGGCGCACGTCCAGGCAGTCGAAGGTGAGCTCAGCCATCCGCGGCGACCTCTCCGCGGGCGCGAAGGTCGGCGAAGAAGCTGTCGATGGCTTCGTGCGCTTCGTCGCCGCCGTCGAATCCGCGCCAGTGCAGGCGGACCAGGCCGACGAGCTCGTAACACACGTCGATGGGCACGAGGAAGGCCTCGAACCCGACGTCGTGCTTGTTGATCAGCACCGCTTCCACGTCGGGGGCCACGGTGGCGAACTCGGGCTCCTCCCGCAGCAGCTCCGTCCACGTGTCCAACGGCAGCAGCGACTCCGTCGCGCCGGCCGGGCTCGGGTAGAACGCGACCGCGCGGTCCTGCACCGAGTTGTAGAACAGGAACGCCATCCGCACGGGGATCCCGGCTGTCTCCCACAGCGTCGCGCCGGCCGGGAACCGCGCGGCGTGCCGGTAGCGGGTCGGCACCGCGCGGTGGCGCAGGCCGCCGGCACCGGTGTGGGTGAACAGGAGGTAGCAGCCCCGGCACGTGCACATGATGGTGCGGGATTCGAGGTCGATCACGTGCCCGTGGCCGATGCCGATCGGCTCCGTGCACAACTCACACCTTTCACCGCGCGCCGGTCGTTCGGCCGGTGTCAGGAACTTGCGCAGACCGCCCGTCATGCCTGCTCCACGGGGACCGGGCACTCGATCGCTTCGAGCGGCAGCAGCGGACGTCCGCCCGGGCCGGTCTCTTCGGGCACCACCCCGGCCACGACGACGTCGGTGAGCTCCGGCGCAGCCTCGCGCACCACGCGTTCGATCGCCATCTTCGCCGTGACGGTCGAGGACGGGCAGCCGTCGCACGTGCCCTGCAGCTGCAGCCGCAGCACGCCTTCGGCGTCGATGCCGACGATGTCGACGTCTCCGGAGTGCGAACCCAGGTAGGGCCGCACCTCGTCGAGCGCCTCGCTGACGCGGTCCAAAGTGGACTTCGGGTGCAGGTCGTGGAGGACCAGCAGCCCACGTACGTGGTCGTCGCCGGCGAGGCGCTCCAGCAGCACCTCGCCGGCGACGTCCTCTCGCAGGACGGACACGATCGTCGTCAGGCCGGCGCCGTAGAACTCGAGCAGCGTGTGGACGAGGTCCTCGGCCCTGTCCGCCACGGTGCTGCCCGCCTCCGCCGCGAGCTCACCGAGGAGCTGCTCGATGCGTTCGCCGACCTGGCCGATGTCGCGCTCCGTCATGGTTCAGAACACCTCTCCGCCGAATGCGTGGGGGGTGTGGATCCGGTCGAGCGTCTTGCCCTTGCCGGTGTACATGTGCACGCCGCAGGGCAGGCAGGGGTCGAAGCTGCGCACGGCGCGCATGATGTCGATGCCCTTGAAGTTCTCCTGCGTGTTCTCCTCGAAGATCGGCGTGTTCTGCACCGCGTCCTCGTATGGGCCCGGTGTGCCGAAGGAGTCGCGCACGCTGCCGTTCCACGGCGTCGGCGGGTACGGGTGGTAGTTCGCGATCTTGCCGCCCTTGATCACCATGTGGTGCGAAAGGATCCCGCGCACCGCCTCGGTGAACCCGCACGACACGCCTTCCTCGGGCACCTTGAACGGCTCCCACGTCTTCGTGTTGCCGCTGCGGACCTCGCCCAGCGCGCGTTCCGCGAAGTGCAGCGCGAGGCCGGCCGCATACGCCTGGAAGTACGTGCGCGCCCGGTTGCGTTCGAGCGCGTTGCTCCACTTCGGGATCTTCCACTCGAAGCTGACCTCGGGTTTCGTGGCCGTGCGCGGGAGGTTGATCACCACGCTGTGGCCGGTGGACTTCACGTAGTCGGTGTCCACGAGGCCGGCCAGCGCCGTGACCCACAGCCGGGCGATCGGGCCGCCGCCGGTGTCGAGCGCGAGGTGGTCGGTGCCGTCGAACCAGCGCGGCGACATCGTCCACGAGTACTTGTCGTCGAAGTCGCGCTTCTGCGGGCGCGGGATCGTGTGCTGGTTCCACGGGTGGCGCGCGTCCACGGGGTTGCCCAGCGGGTCGTGCGTCACGAACTTGTCCATGCCCTCCCAGTCTTCGTAGAAGGACGAGCCGAGCAGGATCCGGATGCCGAGGTTGATGTCGAGCAGGCTCGTGGTGACCAGCTTGCCGTCGACGACCACGCCGGGCGTGACGAACATCTTGCGGCCCCACGACTCCATGTTCTCGTAGGTGAAGTCGCAGTACTGCGGATCGTTGAGACTGCCCCAGCAGCCGAGCAGGATGCGCCGGCGGCCGACCTCTTCGTAACCGGGGATGGCTTCGTAGAAGAAGTCGAACAGGTCGTCGTGCATCGGCAGGCAGCGCTTCATGAACTCGACGTAGCGCATCAGCCGGGTGAGGTAGTCAGTGAACAGCTGCACCGTCGCGATCGTCCCGACGCCGCCCGGGTACAAAGTGGACGGATGGACGTGGCGGCCTTCCATGAGGCAGAACATCTCGCGCGTGGAACGGCTGACCTGCAGGGCCTCGCGGTAGAACTCGCCCTCCAGCGGGTTGAGCGAGCGCATGATGTCGCCGATGGTCTTGTACCCGTGGTCACGCGCGTGCGGCGCCTCGGTGCGGTTGGCCAGCTCCAGCACGCCGGGGTTGGTCTCAGCCACCATCTTCTCGCAGTAGTCGACCCCGACCAGGTTCTCTTGAAAGATGTTGTGGTCGAACATGTACTCGGCGGCCTCGCCGAGGTTGATGATCCACTCGCCGAGGTGCGGCGGGCGTACGCCGTAGGCCATGTTCTGGTTGTAGACCGAGCACGTGGCGTGGTTGTCGCCGCAGATCCCGCAGATGCGGCTGGTGATGAAGTGCGCGTCGCGCGGGTCCTTGCCTTTCATGAAGATGCTGTAGCCGCGGAAGACCGAAGACGTGCTGTGGCACTCGACGACCTTCTTGGCCGCCCAGTCGATCTTCGTGTAGATCCCGAGGCTGCCGACGATGCGCGTGATCGGGTCCCAGGCCATCTCGACGAGGTCGGTTTTGCCCTTGGTGCTGATGCCCTTGTCGCTTTCCGTTCGCGTCATGTCCCCAGTCCTTTCAGCGCCACGAGGAGCGGTAGCCGGTCTCGAGCTGCTTGCCCTTGTGCCGCCACTTGGGTTCGGCATCGGCCTTGCGTTCGGTGATCTTGCGCAGGCGCCGGATCACCGAGCCGTACGCGCCGCTCGCGAGCGAGGAGATGTGAGCGCCGGGCGGTTCGTCCATGAACGGCATGAACTTGTCCGGGAAGCCGGGCATGGTGCAGCCGATGCAGATGCCGCCGACGTTCGGGCAGCCACCCACACCGTTGATCCAGCCGCGCTTGGGCACGTTGCACTTCACGACCGGGCCCCAGCAGCCGAGCTTCACCAGGCACTTCGGCGAGTCGTACTCCTCGGCGAACTGGCCCTGCTCGTAGTAGCCGGCGCGATCGCACCCCTCGTGGACTGTCGCGCCGAAGAGCCACTGTGGACGGAGGTGGTCGTCGAGCGGGATCATCGGCGCGTGGCCGGCCGCCTGGTAGAGCAGGTAGGTGAGTGTCTCGGAGAAGTTGTCCGGGTGCGTCGGGCAGCCGGGGATGCACACGATCGGCAGGCCGGCTTTCGATTTCCAGTCCCAGCCCAGGTAGTCGGGCACGCCCATCGCGCCGGTGGGGTTGCCCTCCATGGCGTGGATGCCGCCGTACGCGGCGCACGTGCCGGCCGCGACCACAGCGAGGGCCTTGGGCGTCAGGCGGTCGAGCCACTCGCTCGTGGTCATCGGCTGGCCGGTCGCGGGGTTGTTGCCGAAGCCGCACCAGTAGCCCTCAGCCTTGATGGCCTCGTTGGGAATCGATCCTTCCACGACCAGCACGAACGGTTCCAGCTCGCCGCGGTCGGCCTTGTAGAACCACTCGATGAACGTGTCGGCGCCCTTGTCCGGACCGCACTCGAAGTCGATCAGCGGCCAGTGCACCTGGATCTTCGGCAGGCCGGGCAGCGCGCCGAGCACGATCTCCTCGATGCTCGGCTGCGTGGCGGCGGTCAGCGCGACCGAGTCGCCGTCGCAGGACAGTCCGGCGTTGATCCACAGGATGTGGATGGGCTTCTCTTCTTCTTGGGCATGGGTCACGGCTGTTCACCCTCGAGGTCGTCGAGCGCACCGAGGGTGAGTTCCCACAGTGCGTGGTAAAGGGTCGTCTGGGCTTCTTGGATGCGGTGCACGGAAGGCGACGGCACCACGAAGAGGTGGTCGATCGAGTGCAGCTCGGCCATCTTGCCGCCGTCGTACCCGGCGATGCCGACGGTGACGAGGCCGCGGCGCGCGGCCTCGTCGAACGCGGACAGCAGGTTCGCCGAGTTCCCGCTGGTTGACAGCCCCACGGCGATGTCACCGCGGCGGCCGAACGCGGCGACCTGCCGGGAGAACACGACGTCGAACCCGATGTCGTTGGACAGGGCGGTGACCACCGCGATGTCGTTGGTGAGGCCGAACGCGGGCAGTGGCCTCGCATCGCCGTCGGGGCTGTCGGGGCTGAGGAACAGGCTCGCGAGGTCCTGCGCGTCGGTGGAGCTGCCGCCGTTGCCGAAGGCCAGCAACCGGCCACCGCCGGCGAACGCCTGCGCGAGGTCCCGCGCGCACGCGGCGAGGCGCTCGCCGTCGGTCTCGAGAACCTGACGGCGCAGCGCGACGATCTCGCGGGCTTTCTCCACAGTGGACTGTCGGACCTGGGTCAGGACGGCGTCGAGGTCGCTCGTACCCGAGTACAGGAACGGGTACAGCTCCTCGAGTCCACTTGCGCCCACGGAATCCCTTGCCATGGCCGCTCAACTCCCTCGGCTATTCGGGAATCTCCAGACGTGCGATGGCTTCGCCGGCGTGGACGAGGATGCGATCGCCGACACCGGCTTGCACCAGTGCGACGCTCACTTCTTCCCTGCCTTGGCCGGTATCCACGACTGCGAACCCGAGGTCCAGGAGTTCGACGACGGTCACTTCGACTGCGATATCGGAACAGGTGATGCACACCCCGTCGTGACAGGCGGGGGCCGGTGCTCTGTCGGCGTCACGGGCGTTCACGTCGCCACCTCCGGTGCGAGGACACCGGGCTGTTCGAAGAACACGTGCACGAGTTCCCACAGGACGTGGTAGGTCGTGACGTGGATTTCCTTGACCACGCGGGGGTCGTCGGAGCGCGCTCGCAGCACGTGGTCGGCCGTGATGGTGCCCGGGCCGGTCCCGCCCGTGAGCGCGATGGTGAGCATCCCCAGCTCACGGGCGGCTTCGAGGCCGCGCCGGACGTTGGCACAGTCGCCGTCGGACGAGATGCCGAGCGCGATGTCCTGCGGCTCGGCGAGGAACTTGATCTGGTAGGCGAAAATCTCGTTGAGCCCTCGGCGGTTCGCGACGCTGGTGAGGGTCGCGACATCGGCCGTCAGCGAAATTGCCGGCAACGCCCGCTTTCCGACGATCACGGGGTGCACGAACTCCACGGCCACGTGCTGCGCATCGGTGCCCGCGCCCCCGTTGCCGAACACCACGAGCTTCCCGCCGCGGTGGAACCGCTGCGCCATCCCGTGACACGCCTTGGCCACCGCCTCGGCTTGCCCGCCCAGCTCTCCACCCGGCACGACGCGGCGCTCGAAAAGCGCCGCCACCGCACCGGGAGAAGTACTCGGAGAGCCGACCATGGCGGCACTTCCCTACGCTCGGTGGTGGGAGCAGTCCCGTCCCACATTAGAGCTGTGAGTTGGATCACACAATAGATCGCGGTAATGGGCAGTAATTCACCCGAGTGGCGGCTGACGTTGATCTTGGTTCTTTGATTTGTCCACAGCCGCTTGGGGCTGTGGACAACTGCGCCCCTTGGGCGTCGCTTTCCCGGAATTGTCGGTGGGGGCCGATAAAATGGGACGGGGACGGCCCCCTGGGAGGGCCAGGGTTCCGGCAAAGTCTTGTGGCCTGGGTGCAGGGCGGGCACGGCTCTTGGTGATCATGTGATTGTCTAGGTCCCATGATCGTGTGAGAGAGCCGTGCCCGCTGCGTCATCGTGCCTGATCCCTGCTGTGTTTGATCGTCTGACCCCGCTCATCACGGTGGACGCTGCTCCTGGATGGCCGGGTGACCTGCGCAAACACCTGGCCAGGGTGCCGGACCCGCGGCATCGGCGGGGGGTGCGGCATTCAATCGAATCGATTCTGGCGCTGACCGCGGTTGCGGTGGCGGCCGGGGCACGATCGTTCACCGCGATCGGGGAATGGGCCGCCGACGCACCGCAACACGTGCTGGCGCTACTGGGAACACGCTTCGATTCACGCGCGGACCGGTATGTGGCACCGGATGAAGCCACGCTGCGACGAGTGGCCGGCCGCCTCGACGGCGACATCCTCGACGACGTGATCAGTGCCTGGCTGGCCGACCACGATCCCGCCCAGCCCGGCCCCGACACCCTGCCACCGGCGATCGCGGTGGACGGGAAATCCCTGCGCGGCACCTTCGCCCGCACCGGCGGCGCCGGAGTGCACCTGCTCGCCGCCATCACCCACGACAACGCCATCGTGCTCGGGCAACGCCAAGTCCCGGCCGGGGCCAGCGAAATCACCTGGTTCCCCACACTGCTGGACACCATCGGCCTGACCGGGCGGGTCGTCACCGCCGACGCCCTGCACACCACCACCGCCCACGCCCGCTACCTCCACGCCCGCGGCGCCTACTACGTATTCACCGTCAAACAGAACCAGCAGCGCCTCTACACCCTGCTCGACACCCTGCCCTGGCACGACATCCCCACCCACGTCACCGAAGAACGCGGACACGGCCGCAGCGAACGCCGCACCACCCAGCTCGCGCCCCTCGGTGACTTCCTCGACTACCCCGCGATCGATTTCCCCCACGCCACCCACGCGTTCCTCATCGAGCGCTACACCACCCACCACACCAGCGGAAAACACACCGCCCACACCGCCCTGGGCATCACCAACATCACCGCCACCTGGGCCCACCCTGCCCACATCGGAGCCTACGTCCGCAACCACTGGCACATCGAAAACAAACTCCACTGGACCCGCGACGTCACCTACCAAGAAGACGCATCCCGAGCCCGCACCGGCACCGCACCCCGCGTCATGGCCACCCTCCGCAACCTCGCCACCAGCGCACTCCGCCACACAGGCTGGACCAACATCGCCGCAGGACTACGCCACATGACCCGAGACACCACCCGCCCACTCACCCTGCTCGGCATCCACCCCTAAACACCACAACGACTTTGCCGGAACCCTGCCTGGGAGGGCGGGGGCTGTGTGTCTCTGCCCAGGCGACTGCGTGTCTCCGCTCCGCGGCTGAGCGTCTCTTCCCGGCGGCTGTGTGTTTCCGTCCGGCGGCTGTGTGGCTCTGTCCGGCGGCTCAACAAGGCCTCGTGCCCAGCCGGTCCCCGAACCCGTCGTCAAGCGCGGTCATGCTCCCCCTGAGACTCCTCCGCCCGCGACAACCACGTATCCGCCTCCTCCACCGCCCCGCGCGCCTGCAGCATCCGGGCCAAGCTCAACATCCCCTGCACATCCCCGGTCTCTGCCGCCGCGCGGAAGAACCGTTCCGCCTTCGCCAGCTCGTCGCGCGCCTCCGCGAGGTGCCCGAGGTTCGTCAGGGCCGGAATGCTCCCGTGCTCCGCCGCCTTGCGGTACCAGGCCGCGGCTTCGCCCTCGTCGCCGCGGTTGCGGGCCAGGACGCCGAGGTTGGTCATCGCGGCGGCGTCGCCGGCTTCGGCCGCGTCGAGGTACCAGGCTTCGGCCTCGTCGACGTCGCCGCGGCGGTGCAGGAGCAGGCCCAGGCGGACGGTGGCCTCGACGTTGCCGGAGGTCGCGCCCTGGCGGTACCAGGATTCGGCGTCCTGGACCTTGCCGAAGCGTTCGGACTGGCGGCCGAGCAGGCATGTCGCCGAGAGGTCGCCGTCGGCGAGGGCCTCGCGCCACCAGCGCGTGGCCTCGCTGTAGCGGCCGCGTTCGCGCATGACGATGCCGACGTCGATCATCGCGGACGTGTTGCCCGCGCTCGCGGCGCGGCGGCACCAGTCCTCGGCCTCGTCGTAGCGGCCGCGTTCGGCGAGCAGGTGCCCAAGCGCGCCCATCGCCTCGACGTCACCGGTCACGGCGGCCTCGTGGAACCAGTACTCGGCGTCCTCGACGCGGCCGCGCCGTTCGTACGCGCGCCCGAGCCCCAGCATCCCGCGCGGCTCGCCGGCGTGGGCGGCCTCGTGGTACCAGCGTTCGGCCTCGTCGAGCACGCCGCGCTCGGCCAGGAGGTTCGCCAACGCGGTCATCGCGATGCGGTCGCCGCCGGCCGCGGCGCGGCGGAACCACGTCTCGGCCTCCGCTGCCTCGCCCCGTTCTCGCAGCGCCGCTCCGAGGCGTGTCATCGCGACGACGTTGCCGCCTTCCGCGGCCTTGCGCTGCAGGTAGTCGTCGACGCGCGAGTTCCACTTCCGCAGCCGCCCGCTCATCGGCCACGCTCCCTTCCGCCTGTCCTCACCTCGGTAGTCGCTCGGCGCGCCGCGGACGTGACACCGTGGTCCCGGACACGGTTCGCGCGCAGCTGAGAGTGTCGGCGCGGTCACGGGCCTCGCGCCGGGCATACTGCCGCCTCCCGAACCCGTCGAGAGGATCACGCGCGCATGGCCCGGACGTTTCCCACCCAGCGGATTCTGCTGGTCGTCGTGGTTCTCGTGGTGGCTGTCGCCGGGATCTGGTACGCCGGACGGCAAAGCGGCGCCGAGTCCACGGGTGCCGCGCCCGCCGACGTCACGCAGCAGCTGGCGGAGCTGAAAATCGCGCCGCGCGCGTCGATGTCCGGCTACTCCCGTGACAAATTCCCGCACTGGGACAACCAGGGGCACAACTGCAACACGCGCGAGCTCGTGCTCAAGCGCGACGGCAAGGACGTCAAGGCCGGCACCGACTGCAACCCGACGTCCGGCACCTGGTTCAGCGTCTACGACGCCGAGACCTGGACCAAACCCGGCGACGTCGACATCGACCACATGGTGCCCCTCGGCCAGGCCTGGGCCAGCGGCGCGCGCGACTGGCCCCAGGACAAACGCGAACAGTTCGCCAACGACCTCACGCGCCCCCAGCTGTTCGCCGTGACGGACAACCTCAACCAGCAGAAGAGTGACAAGGCACCCGACGAGTGGAAGCCGCCGCTGGTGTCGTTCTGGTGCACCTACGCCACGGACTGGGTGACCGTGAAGCACTTCTACGGCCTCACCATCACGACGGGGGAGAAGGCGGCGCTGCAGGACATGCTGCGCCGCTGCCCGGCGGCGAGCTGATCTCCGCCACGGGACCCCTCCGCGCCGTTGACGAGGTGCGTCGAGCTGGCGCCTGACGACGCCGACGGGCGCAACAGGCTCGCCATGGTCCTCGGCTGACCCGGCCGAGCCGGAGAGGGCGAAGTCCACCTCCCGCACGCTGCGTACCTTGGCTTCCGGACGGATTCGGACCCGTAGCCGACGTCGCGCCGGTCGGAATTGTCAGACCGCTCGGTTACTGTCCCCGGCATGGCGACCTTCCTCCTCATCCACGGCGGTGGTGGCAGCGGCTGGGACTGGCACCTCGTCGTCGACGAGCTGCGGTGGCGCGGCCACGAAGCCGTCGCCCCGGACCTGCCGATCGGGAACCCCGAGGCGAAGCTGGCGGACTTCGCGGCCACGGCCACCGCGGCGGTCGAGGGGAAGCCGGACATCGTCGTGGTCGGGCATTCCTACGGCGGATTCACCGCTCCCTTGGCCGCGGCGAGGCTGGAAAACGCGCGGTTGCTCGTCTTCCTCGCCGGCATGGTTCCTGCGCCCGGGGAGGCGCCGGGGCAGTGGTGGGGCAACGTCGGGTTCGAAGGCCCTGACTCGGGCCTCACCGAGACGGAGACCTACCTCGGCGACGTTCCACCCGAGCTGGCGGCCGAAGCCTTGACCCGCAGCCGCGACCAGCTCAGCGCGGAGTGGGACGACCCGTGGCCCGACGCGCGGCTGCCCGACATCCCCACGCGCGTGCTTCTCTGCCGCGACGACAAGTTCTTCTCGCCCGAGCTGCAGCGGCGCGTCGCGCGTGAGCGGCTCGGCTTCGAGGCCGACGAGATCGACGGGTCCCACGGCGTCGCGTTGAGCCGTCCGGTTGAGCTGGCCGAGCGGCTCGAGCGGTATTTCGCCACGCTCTGACACCAGGCCGCCGCCAAATGGTCCAGACCTATTGACGGGCTGGCCCGGCGATCCCTAACGTCGGTCTCCCGTGCACGGTTCCTCCACCCCGGTCCCCACTGGAGGTTCCGAAAGTGAAACTCAGAGCCCTCAGCGCCGCCGTGCTCGCGCTCGGCGCGCTCGTCACCGTCCCCGTCGCGACGGCCAGCGCCGCGACTTTGCCCGCGTGCCAGCACTTCTACACCGGCCCGATCCCCGACCGACCCGTCTCCGGCGGCCACGGCCCGGGCTCCCTCGTCGGCGCGGTCAACGTGAGCAACCGCCTGCCCGCGCCCACCGGCGTCTCCGGCGGCCTCGGCGGCGACGGCAAGGTCACCTTCACGTTCTCCCGCGTGCCGGGTGCCAAGGCGTACCGCGCGTTCCGCAACGGCCAGGCCCTGCAGTGGATCAGCGACTGGGGCCAGCCGACGCTCCAGGTCACCGACGCGAGCCCCTGCCAGAACGCCAACTACCAGCTCTACGCCATGACCGCCGAGGACAACTCGCCCGGCTCGCTCGGCCAGATCTCCACCGCGTACCGCGTGGGCTCGTCAGGTCAGCTGGCCCCCTACGCCCTCGCCAAGGGCACCACGCTCAACTACCGCGTCACCGCCTACAACGACGTCGCCCAAACCGCCCTCGGCTACCAGGCAGGCCCGGGCTTCTGCGCCGTCGACGCCCGCAACATCCCTTGGGGCACCAGGATTTCCGTCCCTGGCTACGGCCACTGCTACGCGGCCGACATCGGCAGCTGGATCAAGGACGACATCCTCGACGTCTGGCTGCCCGGCAACCAGGCCAACGACTGGGGAGTGCAACGGCTGACGCTCACTGTCGAATAAGGCCGGTCAAGTAGAGCGGTGAAGGGCACCTTCAGGGACAGGTTCCCTCAAGGTGCCCTTCACGGACCTTCAGCCGACTGGCAATACTGAGAAGCGTTGTCGCGCAAGGCTTTTGAAGCGACAATCCCGCCCCACGGCGGATCGTTACCAGGCGCAGCCGAACCCCGTCACCACTTGTCGTGCACCAACGGCCGGATCAGCTCGTCATACGTGGCCCGCACCCCGGCCGCCGCTTCTTCCGGCAGCGGGGCCAGCCCGGCCGCAACCGTGTTCCCCCGCGCCTGCTCCGCGTTGCGCGCACCCGGGATCACCACGGAAACCCCCAGCTGATCCAGAATCCAGCGCAGCGCGAACTGCGCCAGCGTCTGCCCCTCCGGCACCAGCCCGCGCAGGCGCTCCACGGCCTCCAGCCCGACCTCGAACGGCACCCCCGAGAAGGTCTCGCCGACGTCGAACGCCTCACCGTGGCGGTTGAAGTTGCGGTGGTCGTCGGTCCCGAACGTCGTCGCGGCCGTGTAGCGCCCGGACAGCAGACCCGACGCCAGCGGCACCCGCGCGATGATCCCGGCGCCCGTCTCCACCGCCGTCGGCAGCACGCGCTCCAGCGGCTTGAGCCGCAGGCCGTTCAGGATGATCTGAACCGAAGCGACATTCGGCCGCGAAAGCGCCGTCAACGCCTCGTCGCACGTCTCGACGCTGACGCCGTAAGCCTTGATCCGGCCCTCGTCGACCATCCGGTCCAACGCGTCATACACGGCGTCCGACGAGTACACGGCGGTCGGCGGGCAGTGGAGCTGGACGAGATCCAGCGTGTCCATCCCGAGGTTCCGGCGGGACCGGTCGTTCCACTCGCGGAAGTTCTTCTCGACGTAGTTCTCCGGCACCTGCTCGGCGCGGCGGCCCATCTTCGTGGCCACGAACACGCCGTCACCACGCTCCTGGCGGAAGCGGCCGACCAGCGTCTCGCTGCGGCCGTCGCCGTAGACGTCGGCGGTGTCGAAGAACGTGACGCCCTCGTCGGCCGCCGCGTGCAGCACGCCCATGGCCTCGGTTTCGTCGACGGTGCCCCAGTCGGCGCCGAGCTGCCAGCACCCGAGGCCGACGGCGGACACCTCACGCCCCAGCCGGGTGATCTTGCGAGTCTCCATACAAGCGATCCTAAGCGGACCCTGATCAACCGCGGGCACTCACGCGACCGGTCCCACTGCGAACGCTGCCCAGACGTACTTCCCGCCCACGCACGGCTCGTAGCCCCACTCCTGCGACAGCACGTGGACCAGCTGCAGCCCCCGGCTGCGCGCCGCCTCCGGGGAGGGCTCCTTGAGGCGCGGCACCTCCTGGCCGGCGTCGAAGACGCAGACCACCAGCCGTCCCTCCGACAGCCGCAGCTCCAGCCGATCCGGCCGCTCACCGTGCTCGAACGCGTTGGTCACCAGCTCGGACGTCGCCAGCAGAATGTCGTCCCGCCATTCGCAGCCCACCGCCAGCTCATCGAGCTTGGCGCGGACCGCGTGGCGGGCGATCGTGGGCGCGGTGACGTCGTCCGGGAGCGCCAGGCGCACGGTGGCGGGTGTCGTGGTGCCTCGCGTCGGCATCTTCGACGTCGTCATGGCTTCCACACCTCCCGACCTGTCCGTTACTCGCACCGGCTTACTACCCAAGCGGGGGGACCCCGAATCAGGTGCCCTCGGTGATGTCCGTCTCGACCAGTCCCGCGCGCAGTTTCTTCAGCGTCGACGCGAGCAGGCGCGACACCTGCATCTGCGAAACGCCCACGCGGCGGGCGATGTCCGACTGGCTCATCCCCGACCCGAACCGCAGCGCGACGATCTTGCGCTCCCGCTCCGGCAGGCTCTCCAACATGGGCCGCAGCGCCTCGCGCAGCTCCGCCTGGCTGAGGTTCGCGTCGGGCGCGCCGAAGCGCGTGTGCGCGGAGTTCTCCAGCAGGTTGTCCAGCGAAGCGCCGTAGCGGCCCTGGCCGGCGCGCAGGCCTTCGTAGACGTCCTCCATCGGCACGCCGAGGTGCTGCGCGATCTCACTCGGGCGCGGCGCGCGCGAGAGCCGCACGGTGAGCTCCTCGCGCGTGGCGGAGATGGACGCGTTGAGCTCCTTCAGCCGCCGCGGCACCCGCACCGACCAGCTGTTGTCCCGGAAGTGGTGACGCAGTTCACCCGAAATGGTGGGGACGGCGAACGCCAGGAAGTCGGTGCCCTGCGTCGGGTCGTAGCGGTCGACGGCGTGGATCAGGCCGACCGTCGCGATCTGCACCAGGTCGTCCATGGCCTCGTCGCGGTTGCGGAACTTCCGCGCGAGGTTGCGGGCGAGCTCCAGGTGCTCGCGCACCAGTCTGTCCCTGATCTCCTCGCGGCGCGGGGAGCCTTCGGGCAGCTGGGCCAACTCGTCGAACAGCGACGCCACATCGGTCTCGTCGCCTTCGGCGGGGGTGGTCACGGGCGCGCCACCTCACTCTCCCGGACGAGCTGAACCCGGGAGAGGTACCGGCCGTCGGCCGGGGTCACCGTGCGTCGCGCCGACGTGGCCAGCGCCGTGAGCAGCTGCCAGGACAGACCGGTGTCGTCACCGTGGTCCGGGGTGTCGGCGACCACCGACACGGTGACCTCGATGCGCCCCTCGATCCAGGAGAAGACGCAGGTCAGCTTGCCGTCGGCCGCGGACGGCAGGAGCATCGAGCAAGCCTCGTCCACCGCCATCCGCAGGTCTTCCACCGCGTCGAGGTCGAAGTCCTGGCGCATCGCGATGTCCGCGACGATCGTGCGCAGCGTGGGCACCACGTGCGGGATGGCCGCCGTCCGCACCTCGATGAGCTGGGCGTCCTCCCGATCGAGCGGGGCGTTGTCCTCCACGTGCGGTCCTCTCTCCGGCTCACTCGGCCGTGTGCTGTGCTGCCCGGTCTGCTCATGCCCGGGGTGTGAGCAAACCAAACCCGGGTTTGATTCGCGCGACCGGCGGGCATGTAGCGGTCGAAGTGCTGATCCCGGGAAAGGTGGGGACGAGATGGCTGACGTGAGCCGGCTGCCCAACGTGGTCGCCGAGGAGTGGGAGTGGCAGCTGCAAGGTTCCTGCCGTGGCGCGGACAGCAGTCTGTTCTTCCACACCGACAACGAGCGTGGGTCCGCACGCGAGCGTCGTGAGTCGCGCGCGAAGGCGATCTGCCAGACCTGCCCCGTGCTGGCGCAGTGCCGTAAGCACGCTCTGACCGTACAGGAGCCGTACGGCATCTGGGGCGGCCTCGGCGAGATCGAGCGCCGTGAGCTGTTCATGCGTGAACGCCGCGCCGCCAAGCGCGACCCGCTGTCCGCCTGACCCAGCCCCGAACCTGCCCCGCGTGCCCCGCCGGCACGCGGGTCGCTGTGCGCGCGGCCGTTCGTCGGAATGACCATGCCGCCGTCCGGCTCTTGCCCGCCCGTGCCGTTGTCCGGGACAGTGGCGGCCGACGCGGCGGCAGTCACCCACTGGGTTAGGGTTGGACTTTCCAGATGCCTGGAACCGTGAACGGTTGCCGCTTGAGATACAGGCGCGTACCGGCGCAGCAGCAGCAGCGCCTGACGAGGAGAAACTGCATGCCCGCAGCCGACCAGAACGCCACCCCTCCCGGGTTCGGCATCACGCTGGACACCGAGGCCGCCGAGCCGCGGGTGGTGGTCAACGGTGAGCTCGACCTGCTCACCAGCCCGCAGCTGCAGGAAGCCCTTGCCGGGTTGATCGCGGACAAGAGCTCGCAGCGCGTGGTGGCCGACCTGACCGGGGTGACCTTCTTCGACTCCTCGGCGTTGAACGTGGTCCTGCACGCCCAGCGGCAGGCCCGTGAGCAGGACGTCGAGCTCGCGGTGGTCCCCAGCTCGGCTGTGAGCCGCGTCATCGAGCTCACGGGAGTGGCCGAACACCTGAGCGTGTCGGAGGAACCGCCCGCCTGATCCCCGATACGGTCGCGCGGACCTGAATTCCGCTCGCGACCTGGGGGAGATCCACGATGATGGGGCGCACCCACGCCATGACCGGCTGGTGCGCGGGCCTCGCCCTCGCGCCCGCGGTCGGCGCCGGTTCGTTGCACCAGGCGGCGGTCTTCGCCGCCACCACGGCCGGCTTTGCGTTGCTCCCCGACCTCGACCACCCCGGCGCCAGCGCGTCCCGTCTCCTCGGCTGGCTGACGGGCGCGTTGTCGTGGCTCCTGCGCCGCGTTTCGTCTGCCGTGTACGCCCTGACGAAGGGTCCCCGCGACGAGAAGGTGACTGGCAAGCACCGCCACCTGTCGCACACCGTGCTCTTCGCCGCGGGCCTCGGCTTGGCAACGTCGGCGGGCACCGCAGCCGGCGGCCCGTGGGCGGTGTTCGGCGTCGTGGTCTTCGGGCTGTTGCTCGCCGAGGGCGCCTTGGGCGACTGGCTCTTGCCGATCAGCGTCGGCGCCATCCTGTGGTGGTACTTCACCGCGCCGCCCGACCATGCCGCGCAGCTGCAGCAGATCTCGGGCTGGCTCGGGATCGCCGTGGCGGCCGGGTGTTTCGTGCACTGCCTCGGCGACTCGCTGACAGAGTCCGGCTGTCCGTTCCTCTTCCCCCTGCCCATCGCGGGCGAGACCTGGTACGAAATCCGGCCACCGAAGGTTTTCCGGCTGCGGACGGGCAAGAAGGTGGAGACGCGGTTGGTGTTCCCCATTTTCGTCGTTGTGGGAGTGCTTCTGGTGCCCGGCGTGTGGGGCTGGACGACCTCGACGGCCGAACGGCTTTTCAGCCCACCGGCGGCGCAGACTGCGACGCAGTGATCCGCTTCGCCGCCGCGGCGGTGTCGGCGTAGTCGCGGGTGTGGGCGATCTTGCCGTCGCGGATGGTCAGCACCATGACGTACGACGAGACGAACCCTTCGCCACCGAACTCGCCGTGGAGGTCGAACTCCGTGACAAGCACGGCCGGGTCGGTGGTTTCGTGCACGACGACGTTGTCCGCCTTGGTCATCCGGCGCACTGCGCCCGCGGCGCGGAACCGGCGGCGCAGCTCTTCGCGCCCGTGCGTCAGGCGCGGCACTCCGGCCGGCGTGAAGGGCATTTCCAGCACGACGTCCTCGGCGTAGAGGTCGGCGAGGTCGTCCCAGCGGTTCTCCACGGACGCGTCCAGGAATCGCTGGAACACTGTCGCAGCGCCGGTCATGGTGTGCGCCGCCGCGGTGTTGGGGAAGTCGCGGTACGCCAGGATCTCTCCATTGTGGACGGTCACCAGCCCGACCGACGACGGAAACCCATAGCTCTCACCGGTATGCGGATTGCGGCCCTCGACGGTGAGCTCCGCGACGAACCCGTCGGCCAGTTCGCGGATGCCGACCCGCACGGAGTCCAGCCCGAGCGCACGGGCTCGGACGGCGCCGTCGCCGAGCGTCGCCAGGATCGCTTCCCGGCCTTCGACGCGGTGGCCGTGAAAGGGGAGCTCGTACACGGCTTCGGCGGCGAAGACGTCGGCGAGCGGCCCAGGGTCGAGCGTCTGCATGCTGCGGACGAAGAGCTGCGAGATTTCGGACACGGTTCGGCTCATCAGGACTTCTCCGAGGAAGAATAGGGTTGAATCGGAACGGTGCACCCGGTTCCCACGATACGGAGTGAGCGCTCCGGTTGTCAACGAGATCGAGGAGGACGCCCGTGGACAAGCCACTGTTGCGCGCCGACGCGCGCCGCAACCGGGCGCGGGTGCTGGCTGCCGCCGAGGAGGCCTTCGCGGCCGACGGGCTGGCCGTGCCCCTCGACGACATCGCGCGGCTCGCGGGCGTCGGCGCAGGCACTGTTTATCGGCATTTCCCCAGCAAGGAGGCGCTGTTCCAGGCCGTGGTGCTGGAGCGCCTGGAGCAGTTCGCCTTGGAGGCCCGCGAACTCGCCGACGCCGAAGACCCGGGCGCGGCGTTCTACGACTACTTCGCGCGCGTCATCAAGCAGGCCTCCCTCAACCGCGCGATCTGCGAAGCACTGGGCGCCACCACGGGCTCCGCGTACAAGGCGGAGATCGGCACCGAGTTCCGCACGAACCTCGCCGCCCTGCTCGAACGCGCACAGGCGGTGGGAGCGGTTCGCACTGATCTCGATGGGGATGACCTGCGTGCGCTGATCGTCGGGGCTTTGGCGGTGGAGCGGTATTCGCCGGGTAGTCATCATCTGGTTCGTGTTCTGCTTGACGGCCTTCGTGCGGTTGGTTCGGCGGGTTCCTGAGGTTCCGCAGTGGTAAAGTCAGGCCGGATCCGCCGGTGAGGCTCAGTGGCGCAATCGCGACCGGCGGGAGTCCGAGGTCATGACTGAGGAGTCATGGGCATCGAGTGGAACAGCCTCGCGACCATGCCGAGCAGCGCGGGCGATCTCGTTGCCTTTTACAGCTTTTGGCGATTTCGGATCGTGGAGTGACGAGAGTGCGCGCCTTGGTTGCGCCGCGCGGATCAGGAGGCAGGCGCCGGCCGCGGGCCCTTTGGGTCGCAGGGTCTTCCACCGCATTCCTGCTTGGCGGCATTGCGGCAGGTGAACCCGGGCCACGCCCCGGCTGGGGGTTCACCTGGATCCCCGCCCGACCAGGGCGGGCCCGGGCCCTCGCGACTCTGGCCAGGCGAGATCCGCCCGCGGCCTCTCTGGTCAGGCGGAACCGGACCCCGGCCATCGTTTCCTTAGTCACCCAACGCCTGTGGTCGCTGCGCCGCATCCAACCTCGACCCCTGCGCCCTCGACTCTCTGTGACCTTTTCCCCGTAACCCGCCGAGGTTCCCCTCGCGATCGCCCGAGTTATCCACAGTGACCCCGAGTTGTGGACAACTCGGCCCTCTGCGCAGCTTTTCAACGGTCCTGTCAGCACCGGCCGGTAGAATGGAGATGGGACGCCCCCCTTGGGAGGGCGGGGGTTTTGCCTGGTGAGCGCCTCGCAAAAGGCATTTGGCGAGCGTCGAGCGGGGCGCTGCGGCGGCGGTGAAGAGCCGCGGTGCCGGTGCGAGTGCCGTCAGAGCGGCAGGGTCGCGAGGGGCAGCGCCGGTGGCGAGACGAAATCGGCAAAACCCGGTGGTACTGAACAACGTTTGCTCCTGGCCAGGCCAGCCGGGACACCTCTCCGAGCACCTCGAATCTGAGGCTCGATGCCACCTGATCACAAACTTGAGTTAAACCAGCTCAACTTGCACAGTCTGTAACGGCGCATAAGATCAACGCGACTACTCCTCGTACCCGCGCGTCGGCTCGGCGAGGGAGGTGCCGGTTTGTCCAACACGGCTCCGACCTGGGGTTCTGTCGTCGTAACCGGGCTGGCGGGCTTTGCCGTCGGTCTGCTTGTGGCGGCACTCCTCGTGGCCGGGAACTCACCGACCCGTCCGGCCGATTCGTCCGTTCCGTCGTCGCCGCCACCCGCGCAACCGGTCACGGTGACGGTGACGGGCCAGCCGCCACCCCCGGTGACGGTCACGCAGCCGCAGTCGCAGTCGCAGTCGATGTCGGAACCTCCGCCGCCGCCGAGCACGACGACGTCGACGGTCTCCGTAACCCGCGAGCCGCCGGCGCCGGTGACGGGGTCGGGGTCGCCGACGTCGTTGGGGCCGACGTCGGCCATCGCGCCGAACGTCGCGTCGCCGCAGTGGTGGATGCAACCAGCCGGCCGGTACCGCACGTCTGGCTGACGTGCGAAGACACCTAGCCGCCGCCGTTCTCCTGCTCGGCCTCACCGCCTGCAGCCCACCACCGCCGACGTGCCCCGCGGTCGCGGCGCCCGCAGGGTTGGCCATCGACGTGCCGGCAGGGCAGTTCAGCCGAGCCGAAGTGACCGCGTGCTGGGCCACCCAGTGCACCCATCGCCAGGTGGAGCTCCGACAAACAACCACCCCCGGCCCCACCACCTGCACCCCGACCGCCTGCGCAGCATCGGCCGTGCCGACCGGCGGGCGGTACGGGTTCGTCGAGATCCCCGGACTGCCCGCCGCGCCCGTTGACGTCAAGGTCGTGTTCGACGGCGGCGAACCCCGGCGAACGACCGTCCACCCCCAGGCGCCCCGAGCGAGCCAGTGCGGCGAACCGGGAGTCCAAGCCCGCCTGGTCGTGGGGCCCGACGGGACCGTTCGCTAACCCACGTCCCGTCGGCGCCAGCCGAAGAGCCCAGCCATCAGGCACACCACCGCGACCACCAGCAGCCACACGATCGGCGTCGCCGTGAATGCGGCGCCCGGGAGCTTCGGCGGGTGCTGGAACGGCGAAACGTCCAGCACCGCCTGCGGCGCGTTCACCACCGGCCCGAACAGGCTGATCAGCAGCCCCAGCGCGCCCGCGGCCCAGGCAAGCCCGGTGAATCGCGGCAGCAGCCCGAAAAGTAGCGTGCACACCGAAACGATCACCCACGTCGCCGGTACCTGCACCAGCACGGCCGTCAGCATGTCGGCCACGGAACCGCCGACATCGCCGGATCGCAGGCCGTGCGAAATGCCCAGCAGCACCCCGCCGACGAGCACCAGCAGCGCCGTCCCGGCGTAGGCGAACACGAGGTGGCTCGCGGCCAGCCGGAGGCGGCCGACGCGGGTGGCGAGGAGCGGTTCGAAACGCATGCCCGTTTCCTCGGTGCGCATCCGCAGCGTCGCCTGCACGCCGTACAGCGCGCTGAGCATGGCGAACAGGCTCACCATCGTCGCGAGGAACGCGTCGACGATCGCGTCGGAACCGCCGAGGCGCTCGAAGATCTGGCGCGTCTGCTCGGTGTCGCCGACGAGGCCGGAGATGCCGCTCGCGATGGAGCCGAACAGCGCGCCGCCGACGGCGAAGCCGACGACCCAGCCGAGCAGGGGGCCGCGTTGCAGTCGCCACGCCAGCGCGAACGGCGTGCGCAGTGAAGGCGCACCACCCGCGGGCCCCGGACGAGGCGGCACCAAGCCGGTGCCGACGTCGCGTCGCGGCAGGAGGGCGTAGCCGGCGGCGCCGAGCACCAGTGTCGCCGCGACGGGCAGCAGCAGCACCCACCAGCGTTCGCCCGCGAAGGGGCGCACCTGCTGCGACCAGCCGATCGGCGAGAGCCACGAGAGCCAGTGGGCGTCGGACGTCGAGTCGCCCGCGCCGCGCAGCAGGAAGGCGATGCCGATCACGGCGGTGCCGATGCCGTTGGCCGTACGCGAGTACTCGGCGAGCTGCACGGCCACCGCCGCGACGCCCGTGAACACCAGGCCCGCCAGCGCCGTGCCCGCGCCGAAGGCGAGCGCGCCGTCGGCCGGCAACTTCGCGCTGATCATGGTGCCGACCTGGATCACGCCGATCAGCACGCTCGCCGCGCCGGACACGAGGACGGCCGCCGTCAGTGCCGCGTAGCGACCGACCACAGTGGACGCCAGCAGCTCCGCACGGCCCGAGTCCTCCTCGGCGCGAGTGTGGCGCGTGACCGTGAAGACGGCCATCAGCCCGATGAGCAGCGCGAGGAACCCGCCCATGCGCCACGCGATGAAACCGCCCGCCGTCGTGAGGTCGAAGGCCGGGCCGTAGAGGAGGGAGAACGACGGGTTGGCCAGGGCGCCCGCGGTGAGCGCCGCGCGGCTGGCGGCGTCGGGGTAGAACTGGTCGTAGCTCGACACCGTGGCGGCCGGGACGATGCTGAGCAGCACGATCCAGATCGCCACGATCACGCGGTCGCGCCGCAGCGCCAGCCGCGTGAGGTGCCAGGTGCCGACGAGTGCCGTGTTCGTGGCCGGCGCCCTCGTGAGGGTCGCGGTCATTTCCCGGCCCCTTCGGTGTAGTGGCGCAGGAAGAGCTCCTCCAGCGTCGGCGGCTGGCTCACCAGGCTGCGCACGCCGACCTGCGTGAGCTGGCGCAACGCGTCGTCGAGTGACCGCGTCTCGACGTCGAAGCGCACGCGGTTGCCGGTGACCTCGAGGTCGTGGATGTCGGCGAGCTTGGCCAGGCCGTTGGGTGGGCCGGCCAGCTCCGCGGTGATCGAAGTGCGGGTGAGGTGGCGCAGCTCGGCGAGCGTGCCGGACTCGACGGTGCGGCCGTTGCGGATGATGCTCACCTTGTCGCACAACGCTTCCACCTCCGCAAGGATGTGGCTCGACAGCAGCACGGTGCGGCCCTGCGCGCGTTCCTCCTGGATGCACTCCTGGAACACCGACTCCATGAGCGGGTCGAGGCCCGAGGTCGGCTCGTCGAGGATCAGCAGGTCCACAGTGGACGCGAGCGCGGCCACGATGGCGACCTTCTGCCGGTTGCCCTTCGAGTACGTGCGGCCCTTCTTGCGCGGATCGAGGTCGAACCGCTCGATGAGGTCCTTGCGCCGGCGCTGGTCGAGCCCGCCGCGCAGGCGCCCGAGCAGGTCGATCACCTCGCCGCCCGACAGGTTGGGCCAGAGGTTGACGTCGCCGGGCACGTAGGCGAGGCGGTGGTGCAGGCTCGCCGCGTCGCGCCACGGGTCGCCGTCGAGCAGGCTGACCTCGCCGGCGTCGGCGTGCAGCAGCCCGAGCAGAACTCGGACGGTGGTGGACTTCCCGGCGCCGTTCGGGCCGAGAAAACCGTGGACTTCCCCCACGGGAACCTGGAGATCGAGGCCGTCTAGGGCCTTCGCCGCGCCGAACGACTTGTGAAGGCCGGAGATCGAGATGGCGTTTCCCATGTTTCGGAAGCTACACTTGTTTCACGAAGTTGTGAAGTTAAGAAAATGTCTGGATCTAGTGATCATGGCCTGGGGCGTGCGAGAGGATGGACGGATGACGACGCAGCGAGACGAGGACGCCGTCCGCCGGTACGTCGA
Organism: Amycolatopsis sp. DSM 110486; assembly: GCF_019468465.1. NCBI lineage: Bacteria > Bacillati > Actinomycetota > Actinomycetes > Pseudonocardiales > Pseudonocardiaceae > Amycolatopsis > Amycolatopsis sp. DSM 110486. Next base: position 4,112,396 of record NZ_CP080519.1, read on the forward strand.
GAGCCTGGGCCTCGTGCTGTCGCAGATCGGGATGCAGCGCATGGCCGCCCGCGTCTTCGCGGCCCTGATGACGACCGACGAAGGTCAGCTCACGGCCGCCGATCTGGCGTCGCAGCTGTCGGTGAGCCCCGCGGCTGTTTCCGGTGCCGTGCGGTACCTGGAGCAGGTGGGGCTCGTGACGAAGGTCCGCGAGCCGGGGGAGCGCCGTGACCACTACCGGCTCTACGACGACCTTTGGTACGCCACGTTCCTCAAGCGCGACCGGTTCCTGACCATGTGGCGCGACGCGGCCGAGGAAGGCATCGACGCGCTGGGCGCGGACACGCCGGCCGGCAAGCGGCTGGCGGAGATGCAGGATTTCCTGTCGTTCGCGCTGAAAGAGATCACGAACCTCTACGACCGGTGGCACGAGGAGCGGGCGAAGCGGCGGGCCGCGGAAGCCTGACGGTTCACCGGAGCCCGGCGATCACGGTCTTCGCCAGGCGGGCCGCGACGGCGTTGCCGCTGTCGGTGTCTTCGAAGGAGTCCAGGAAGGCCTGCTGGAAGCACGCGCCGAGCAGCAGGCGCGCGGCCGCGTCGAGGTCGGTGTGGGCGGGGATGCGGCCGAGTGCGGCTTCGGCCCGCAGGTACGTCTCCACCAGGACGATCGGCTGGTCGGGGCCGTGTCCGCTGTCGAGTGCGGCGCGGTGGGTGCGCAGCAGGTCGCGCGACGAGAAGATCGAGACCGAAATCGGGAAGCTCGCCCGGTAGAACTCGAGTGCGGTGCCGGCGAGCTCGGTCAGGTTCTGTTCGAGCGACGCGTCCGCGGCGTGGCGCGTGAGGCGCGCGGCCGTGGCGCCCAGCGCCGGCATTTCCTCGCTCAGCACGGCGAGGAACAACGCCGTCTTGTCGCGGAAGTGCTTGTACAGCAAGGCTTCCGAATAACCCGCGGCCTGCGCGATGGCCTTGGTGGTCGCGTGTGCGTAGCCCTGCTCTCGCATGACCTTGGCGGCTGCGGCGACGAGGTCCTGACGGCTTCCCAACGGTGCTCCCTGAGGACGTTCTCAGCGTGGTGAGTGTTCACTCACCCTACCTGGTGAGTGAACACTCACCCCTGGGGTTCGAGGAGGAGCTGCCATGAAGATCACCGTTCTCGGCGCGAGTGGGCGGATCGGCACGCTGGCCGTGCGGGAGGCGCTGGGCCGGGGCTGGTACGTGACGGCGGTGGTCCGGTCGCCCGAGCGGCTGCACGTCGCGAGCCATCCGCGGCTGGACGTCGCGGTGCACGCGCTGGACGACCCTTCGCTGGCCGAGGCGTTGCAGGGGCGCGACGCGATCGTGCTGGCGCTCGGGGCGCGCGACCGCCGTCCGACCACGGTGAACGCCGACGGCGCGCGGGCCGTGATCGCGGCGGCGGGGGCCACGCGGTTCGTCGCCGTGAGCGCGATCGGCCTGACGACCGAGGGCGACGACCCGTTCACGCGGTTCGTGGTCAAGCCCATCCTGGGTGCGTTGCTGCGCAACGGTTTCGACGATCTGCGCGTGATGGAGTCGGCGATCCGGGCCAGCGACCTGCGGTGGACGATCGTGCGTCCGCCTCGGCTCACCGACGGTCCGGCCACGGGCCGCGTGCGCTTCAGCAAGCACGGCGCGTTGCGTGGCGGCTTCGTCATTTCGCGCGCCGACGTTGCGACGTTCCTGCTCGACGCGGCGGAGGATACGGCGTTGATCGGGGAAACCGTCGGGATCGCGCGCGGTTGAGGGGCAGTTGTCCACAACTCGCTCTGGCTGTGGACAACTCGGCCGGATTGGCCGGGACGGTCGGTGATCGTGTTTAAGGTCGGTGGCATGGCTCTCCTCCGGTTCTTCCTTTTCGCCGCGCTGGCCCCGGTCCTCGCGGTGCAAGCGCTGCGCGTCCGCCGCGGCACCCCACGCCTGCCCGGCGCCGGCGGCCCCGCCGAGGGCGGCACCGGCGACGGTCCGGTGGTCCGGCTCGCCGTGCTCGGGGAGTCCACCGTGGACGGCGTCGGAGTGCCCGCGCACGCCGACGGCCTCACCGGGCAGCTCGCGAACGAGCTCGCGCGCCGAGGTCTGCGGGTGCGCTGGCAGGCGGTCGGCCTGACGGGGGCGACCGCCGCCGTGGTCCGGAGCTCGCTGATCGCGCGGCTGGCGCCGGCTGACGTCGTGGTGGTCGCGCTGGGGGTGAACGACACCCTCGAGCTGCACTCGGCCGCGCGGTTCCGGCGCGACCTGCTCGGGGTGGTCGTCGACGTGCGGCGACGGCTGGGGCCGGTGCCGGTGGTCCTGGCCGGGGTGCCGCCGATGGCGAGCTTCCCGTCGTTGCCACGGCCGCTGCGGGACGCGCTGTCCGCGCGCTCGACGGCGTTGGACACGGCGGCGGCCGAGCTCGCACGGCTGCCGGGCGTCACGTACTCGGCGATGACGCCCGACCTCCTGCACGAGGGCACGTTCGCCGAGGACCGCTTCCACCCGGGGCCGGTCGGGTACCGCGACTGGGCCGCGGTGCTGGCGCCCGACGTGGCCGAGGCGGTGGCCGCCGCCCTACCGGGGGTCACGGTGGTTCCGCATCCGAGGGAGCCGCGCCAGCCCATCTGACCAGCGGAGACGAAAAGTTCCCAGAAATCTTCGCTCTCCGTGTATCTGGGTGGACCCTTGTTGCGTCCTATGGGGCAGCCGAGGGAAAAGGGAGACCCAGATGCCTGCCGAATCCGCCGAAGAGAACACGCCGACCACCGTCCCGCCGGTGACGATCGGCAAGCCGCCCCACGGCGGCGGCACCACGCAGCCCGACGGTGCCCACGAGCCCTACGACGAGCCGACCACCGCGAAGTAGCGAGACGGGCGGCGCCCGGGGGCCGAGGGGGCTGCCGGACGCCGTCTGCCGGGCGGGTTCAGGGGAGGAGCCGTCCGGCCGGGTCCGATGGGGAGCGGACCCGTAGAAGAGGGAGGGGAGCGCCGGCCGGTGCGGGTGCACGCCCGCGCCGGTCGGTGCACGAAGTCGCTTTGGCTGGGACGGGCCACAGGGGGAGCCGGCTCAGCACAAACGCCGACCATGACGACCAGCGCCGGTCCACCGGATCGGGTGACCGACCCGGCCGGAGGACCAGAACGGTCCACGACGAGCCGGTCCGCCACCGCGGACCACGAGGACGGGAACCGGTGCACCACGCCGGCTCACCGAAACCGGGCGACCGAGGACCGGCCCACCAGGCCGGCCCGCGGATAACCGGACCACCGAGAACCCGACCGTGACCCACCGATCCACAGCACCGCGACCCACCGATCCACAGACGACCCACCACACCGGCCCACTACCCGAGTAAGTGACCCGATGTATCCCAACCCTTCCTGTCTGCTCCTTCCCCGAGAAGGCCCCCGAGACAGACCCACGACACCGCCGCCGAACGCAACGCGCCTCGCGAGCGAGGCAGATACGGTGACCGACGTGCAAACCACCGAGGTAGACCCGCCATGGGAAGGCCTGACCGGCGTCGACCTGCACGCTGCCTGCATGGAGGCGGCGCGGGGCGGTGACCGGCGGGCGATGGCGAAACTCGTCGACGAGCTGACGCCGCTCGTCTGGCACGTCGCGCGCGCGAACGGGCTGAACCGCCAGGTCGCCGAGGACGTCGTGCAGACCGTGTGGCTCGCTCTGTTCAGCCAGCTGGAGAAGCTGCGCGATCCGCGCGCGCTGGCCGCCTGGCTGATCACCACCGCGAGACGCGAAGCAGCCCACCCGTACGGGCGCCGCGTCCAGCCGGTGCCGTTGAGCGACGAGGTCGCCGAGAACCTCGAAAGCACCCATCCCGCGCCCGAAGACGAAGCCGTGCGTGCCGACAACGACCGACGGGTCTGGCGCGCCTTCCTCCGGCTGCCCACCCGCTGCCAGGAACTGCTTCGCCTCACTGTTCTCGCCGGCCGCGCCGAATACCAGGCGGTGGCCGACGCGATGCGGATGCCACGCGGCAGCATCGGACCCACCAGGGGTCGTTGCCTCGACACGATGCGCGATCTCCTCGCAGGAGAAGGGGGTGGCCGATGAACGACATCGGCGTGCCGGGAAGTGGCAGCGCTCTGCCTGACGACGAGACGCTGCTTGCCGACCTAGGCCGTTTCCTCGACGAGCTGGACCCGCCGCCGGACGACCTGGTACAGCGGGTCCAGTTCGCGCTCGAACTGGAGAACCTCGACGTCGAGATCGCGCGCTGGGAGCGTGCCGGCGAGCTCGCCGGCGTCCGCAGCACGGCCACGGGCACGATCACGTTCACGGTCAGCGACCTGACGGTGATGATCAACCTCACTCGCATCGGCAAGCTGCACCGGATCGACGGCTGGCTCGCGCCCGCCGGCGAGTACGAGGTGGAGATGCGCGTGGCCGACGAGGGCACGTTCTCCACCGTCGCCGACGAGGGCGGCCGGTTCGTGCTCGAGAACGTGCCGTGCGGGACCACGCAGATCCTGGTGCACCTCGGTGAGGGACCGCGCCGCCGGACCGTCGTGACTCCCACGGTCGTGCTCTAGAACCCGGACGGGCGTTACGGCGTGTCACGTGAGTGTGCTCAGATAGAGCGCGTGTCCGCGCCGTCGTCTCTTTCCGATCGAGTGATCGCGGAGGCGTCCGACTTGTACGCGCGGGGCCGAGCGGCCTCGTTCGACCAGCGGCCCGTGGTCGCTGTGCGCTTGTTCCGGCGCGCACTGAACCGCGTCTCGCGTGGTGAAGCTCCGGCTTCGCTGGAGATCCAGGTCCGGGTTCTCATCAGCCTGGGCGCGGCGGACGCCGAGGTGACGTCGACCGAGGCCGGTCTCGCACGCCTGGCGGCGGCGGAGACGGCGCGGCAACGCCTGCCCGCGGGCGAGACGCGTGCCGAGCTCGGGTTGATCGTCAACCTCCAGCGGGCTGTCGTGGTGATGCGCGCGGGCCGGTTCGCGGAAGCGCTCGTGCTCTACGACACCGTGATGCCGCAGCTCGAAGTCGGTGATCAGCTGCTGTTCTTGCGCACGCTCAACAACCGCGCGCTTGTGCACATGGCGCTGAACCAGCCGGCCGCGGCGCAGGCGGACCTGGTGCGCGCGCTCGAGTTGTCACTCGCGCTCGGCCAGCCGCGGCTCGAGGGCAAGATCCGGCAGAACCTCGGTGATCACGCCCAATTGCTCGGGGACGTCCCGCAAGCGTTGTTCCACTACGAAGAGGCAGCCCGGATCTTCGTCGACTTCTTCGAGGAAGAGTCACCCGGTTCGCTGGCGGTGGTGCGGCTCGACCAGGCCCGGGCGCTGCTCACCGCGGGTCTCGGTGAGGAAGCGGCGCGCCACCTCGACGAGGCGCTGCCCCAGCTGCGCGCGAACGGGTCGGGCCAGCACATCGCCGAGGCCGAAGTCGCCCGCGCCGCCGCCGCGCTGCTGGAAGGCGACTTCGCGCTGGCGCGCAAGTTCGCATCCGATGCGCGGCGCCGGTTCCTGCGCCGCGGCAACACGACGTGGGCCGAGATCGCCGGCCTCGCCCGGTTCCGCGCCGACGCCCACAAGATCCTCAGCACCCGCGACGCCCGGTCGACCGCGCGGCTGCCGGCCGACCTCGTGGCGCTGGCCGAACGCCTGTCTGCGCTGGGGGTGCGGGACGAGGCGGCTGTGGCGCGGTTGCTCGCCGTGCGGCTCCTGTTGCGGCGCGAGGAGTTCGACGAGGCCGCGAAAGTGCTGGCCGGCGTGCCGAAGCCGCGCGAGACGGCGCCGATCGACCACCGGATGCTGTTCCGGCTGTGCCGCGCGGAGCTGGCCGTGGCCACGGGTCGGCCGCGGTCCGCGCTCGCGCAGGCGCGCGCCGGCCTTCGCGAGCTGGGCATGATCCGCGACCGCATGGGCGGGCTCGACCTGGTGTGCGGCACGGCCGTGCACGGCGAAGAGCTGGGCCGGCTCGCGATGCGGCTCGTGCTGCGCCGCGCCCGCAACAACGCCGCAGGTGCGCGCCGCATGTTCGCGTGGCTGGAGCGCACGCGCGCGCAGGTCTACCGCTACGAGCCGCTGCCCGTGATCGAGGATCCCGTGCTGTCGAAGCACATCACGGAGATGCGGCACCTGCAGCGCTCGATCCAGCGCGCCCGGGCCGAGGGCGAGCCTGTGAAGGCGCTGGAGCAGCGATATTCCGCGCTGCAGCACGAAGCGAGCCGGCTCGGCTGGTACACGAGCCCGTGGGGCCGGCCGCGGCCGGTCGCCACGCCGGACGAGGTCGTGGAGCAGCTCGGCGACCGCGTGCTCGTGAGCCTGGTGCCCTACAACGGGCAGCTGTACTCGGTGGTCGTCGACCGCGGGTCGTTCCGGCTGCTGAAGCTCGGGCCGTACGAGGACATCGTGGAGACGGCGAAGCAGCTGCACGCCGACCTCGACGCGCTGGCGCCTGACCACCTGCCGCCGATGCTGGCCGAGACGGTGGCGGCTTCCGCCGTCCGGCGCGCGGACAAGCTCGACGCGCTGATCTCCGCGTCGCTGGTCAAGACGCTCGACGATCGCGAGCTCGTGATCGTCCCCATCGGACAGCTGTACGCGATGCCGTGGGGTGCGCTGCCGTCGCTGCGTGGCCACGCGGTGTCCATCGCGCCGTCGGCCACCGCGTGGATCACCGCCAAACGTGCCACCGACGCCGGCGCCGTGCTGCTCGCCGGCGGCCCCGGCGTGCCCGGCGCGGTCGGTGAGGTGAGCAAACTCCGCTCGGTCTACCCGGACGCCCGCCTCGTCGACGGCTCCGATGCCACCAGCTCCGCCGTCCTCGCCGCCCTCGATGGCACCCGCCTGGCCCACCTCGTCGCCCACGGTGCCCACGAGCCGGCCAACGCGTTGTTCTCCCGCCTCGAACTCGTCGACGGCCCGCTCTTCGCCCACGAGACCTCACGCCTCGCGAACCCGCCCGAACGCGTCGTCCTCGCGGCCTGCGAACTGGCCATGAGCCACATCCGCCCGGGCGAAGAAGCCCTCGGCTTCGCCGGCACGCTGCTGGCCAGCGGCTCCCGCACGGTCATCGGCGCCGTCGCCCGCGTCGGCGACCGCGCGGCGGCGGACACGATGGCCGACCTGCACCGGCGGCTGGCCGACGGCGCGCCGCCCGCGCTGGCTCTGGCGGAGGCCATCGCCGTGGACCCGCTGCGGCGGCCCTTCGTGTGCCTGGGCGCGGGCTGAAGAACTAGCCCAGGAAATCCGCCAGCGGCACCGGCGTCAGGCCGTCCTTCTTCGCCTGCGCCAGAAAAGCTTCGTAGTCTTCCTTGAACGTCTTGCGGAAGTGCATCAGCACGATGTCGCCAGGGCGGAGCTTGTCGCCGACCTGGAACTGGACATGGCCGTCGTTCACCGCGGCGGACCACAGCACGGCGACGCGCATGCCGCAGAGCTGGGCGGCGTGCAGGGTGTTCTGGTCGTAGTTGCCGAACGGCGGGCGGAACAACACCGGGCGCACGCCGAGCTCGTGCTGGAAGTCGTCGGCGTCGTCGCAGATCTGCTTTTGCTGGTAGGCCAGCGGTTTGCCCTTGAGGTTCGGGTGGTCGACGGTGTGGTCGCCCAGCGTCGCGCCCGTCGAGTCCAAAATGGACTTGAAGTAGGCCTCGTGGCCCTTCACGTAGCGCTGGTTCAGGAACAGCACCGGGTGCCCGCCCGACTGCTGGATCAGGCCCGGCGCCGAGGGATCCTTGACGGCGCCGTCGTCCATGGTGATGAACACGTACGGCTTGGTGGTGGTGATGCGGCGGACCACGCCGACCTTGCCGTCGGCGATGGAGGGTGCCTTCTGTTGCACCGTGCCGAACGGGTACGGCCCCGACGGAACCGCCGGGTGCACAGCGCCGGGCGCGGGGTTCGGCTGGCTAGGCGGCGGCGCGACAACCGGTGCCGGCGCGGAACAAGCCGCCACCACGAACAACCCGGCCACCGCAGAACCCAGCTTCGTCACGCGTTTCACACGAGGGGAGACGTCGAGACCTCGGCTGGAGTTGAACCGCTGTGGCCCAGCGCACCCGGGTCAGCGCCCGGAGTCGGCCGCTTTGACCAGTTGCGCCGAAAGGATCCGGATCGCACCGCGCAGTGCAGCGGCGGCGAAAGCTCCGGTTCCGGGCACGGACTCGGTGAACGAGCCCGTCCAGCGCAGGTCCGTGCCGCCCGCGGTGTTCGGGGTGAAGAACACCTCCGCGCGGTAGTCGCGCACCGGCCCGGAGCCGTCGAAGGTGTAGACGTGGCGCCGGTCGGGCTCGTACTCCACCGTCTTCTCCCGCAGCAGCACCGGCCACAGTCCCACCTCGCGGACGGCGCCGACGCCGTTGGGATCGTCGTCACCCCGCCGCGCCCAGCGCGCCTGCACGATCAGCGGCCGGCCCCACTTCGACCACAGCGGACCCTCGGTTTCCAGGCGGAACAGGACTTCCGGCGGCGCCGTACTGACGCGGTTGACCTCGAACGAGTACGTGCGGCCCGGCATCGTCGGCCCCTTCCGTCTTGTTGACAGGGTGATAATTAACCCGAGACGCTCAGCGTAGGTCAAGATGGGTGCGTGAGCCGCCCCGACTTCGCCGCGCCGCACTGGCTGGTCCAGCTCCTCCGCTCAAAACCGGTCCCGGTCCCGTGGAACATGGTCGCCCGCGCGGTCCTCGCGCTCGCCACCCCACTGGCCGTCGCGTACGCGGCCGGCGACATCGGCGTGGGTGCCCTGGTTTCCACCGGCGCGCTGCCCGCCGTGTTGTCCGAGGCCGCCGGGCCGTACCGCTACCGCGCCCGCCGGCTGGGCGGCGCGACGCTCGCGGCGGCCGGCGGCTACCTCGTCGGCCTGCTCACGGGCGCGGTGCCGGCGTGGTCGATCCCGGCGATCGTGGTGATCGCCGCGGTGTCGGCGCTGATCAGCGCGGCCGGCAGCAACGCGTCGGTGGCGGCGCTGCAGATGTTCGTCTTCTGCGTGCTCGGCACGGCGCAGCACGCGACGGGCCTGAAGGTCGAAGAGCTGTTCGGCTACTTCTGCCTCGGCGCGGCCTGGAGCCTGTTCGTGGCGCTGGTGACGTGGACGGTCCGCGGCACGAGCCCCGAACGCACCGCCGTCGCGCAGGTCTACATCGAGCTCGCCGCGATGCTGTCGGCCACCGACGAGCCGACGTCGCGCGTCGCCCGCAACCAGCTCACCACGGCCATGAGCACCGCGTACGACCGTCTGCTCACCGCGCGCTCGTGGCTCTCGGGCCGCGACGCCGCGTACCGCGAGTTGCTGAACCTGCTGTCCGCCACCACTCCGGCCGTGGAGGCGTCCGTCGCGATGGTCAACGCGGGGCACCGGCCGCCGCCCGAGGTCATCGACTACCTCACCGGCGCGGCCGCGTCCGTGCTCGCGACCCAGCCGCTGCCCGCGCCGCCGCCGATGCCCGAGGACGACCTCGACCCGGTCGAGTCCGCGCTCTACGCCGGCCTCGCCCGCATCGAGAAGGGCGACAACCGGCAACGACGTGCGCCCGCCTCGCCGTATCAGCGTCTTCGCGAGTGGTTCGGCTCGCTCGCCTCCGGCCCGCTGACGTGGCTCGTCGCCCTGCGGCTCACGGTATGCGTGGCGGTGGCCGAGGTCGTGGCGCTGATGGTGCCGTTCGAGCGCTCGTACTGGATCACGCTCACGGTCGGCGTGGTGCTGAAACCCGACTTCGGCTCGGTCTTCGGCCGCGCGCTGCTGCGCGGCATGGGCACGATCGCAGGCGTCGGCATCGGCGCGATCGTGCTCGCCATCGGCGCGCGCGGCTGGGTGCTGGTGGTGCTGATCGCTCTGTTCGCCGGCGGCGCCGCGATCGGGAAGGTGCGCAACTACGGCATGCTCGGCACCTTCGTGACGCCGCTGATCATCCTGCAGATGGACCTGGCTCAGACGGGCAGCTGGTCGGTCGTCCTCGCGCGGTTGCTGGACACCGTCACCGGCTGCGTGATCGTGCTGCTGATCGGCTACCTGCTCTGGCCCGGCTCCCGCCGCCCGCGGGTCGGCGGCCGGCTGGCGGACAGCTTCGACACCGTCGCGGCTTACGTCCAAGCCGCCCTCGTCCTCAACTCGACCCCCGAGGCCCGGCTGGCCCGTTCACGCTCCCGCCGCGCGGCCTACCGCGCGCTCGCGGACCTGCGCACGGCGTTCCAGCAGGTGATCGTGGAGCCCTCACCCGCGGGCCGACACGCCGTGGCGTGGTGGCCGGTGATCGCGGGGCTCGAGCGCGTGGCGGACGCCGTCACCGAGGTCTCCGTGACGCTCGGCCGCGGCGTGCCGGCCCCGTCACCCGCGGAGATCGTGCTGGTCACCGACGCCTTGGCCGAGCTCGCGGCGGCCGTGCGTGAGCAACGTGAGCCAGGGTCGGTGCCCCTGCCCGACAGCGCGCAGCTCTCCGGCGTCGTCGACCAGCTCGGCTCGACGTTCGACGCGGTGCGCGGTCCGGACCTCGTGGAAACCGCCCCGCTGCGGCTGGTGCGCCGGTTCCTGCCCTACCACCGGCGCACCTGACCAACGCTTACTGCTGCGGCGGCTGCGGAGGCTGCTGGTCCTCGTCGGGCTTGTCGGTGCCGGCGAGCTTGCCGAGGAAGTCCTTGGCCTTCTCGACGCCGCCGTCGATCTTCGAGTCGTGGCCGCTCGTCTTGGACTTGGCGAACCCGGCCGCCTTGTCGAGGCCCTGCTCGATCTTGTCGCTGTTGTCCCGCAGCGCCTCGGTGGCCTTGTTCTTGAGCTCGTCGAAATTGATGCCCATGTTTCGCTCCCCAATCCCGGAGTTGAGACGCCCCCATCGTCACACAACGGATGCCCCCGGCAACTCCGGCGAAATCCCCGGGTTAGTTGACTTCTCCGCCGGCCACGCCGTCGTCCAGCGAGGTGATCCGGCCGCCCCGCTCGCCGAGGCCGATCAGCGCTTCGCGGGCATCCGGGGCGGAGAGGGTGACGCGGACGCCCGAGCGGGCGGCGTCGTGGGCGGTGGAGTAGGCCAGGGCGCCGTCGTGGCCGGCCTTGATCGTGGCGGCCAGTCCTCCGGTGGAGGCGAGCGAGCCGCGGGCGGCGCCGAGGCGGCCGAGGGCCTCGTCGACGATGGGCAGCAGCGCGTCGCGGTTGCCTTCGGTCATGGCGCGGACCAGTTCGGGACTGGAGCCGGCCACGCGGGTGCCGTCGCGATACGAGCCGGCGGCCAGGGACATCGCGAGTGGCCCGCCCTGGGCGCCGATGGTGGCCAGGATCGCGGCGAACAGGTGCGGCAGGTGCGAGATCCGCGCGACGGTCTCGTCGTGCGAGTCGGCAGGCAGCGGCACCGCGAACGCGCCGACGTCGAGCACCAGCCGGGTCACCTCGGCCCACGCTTCGAGATCGGTGTCCTCCTCGACGCCGACGACCCACGCCGCGCCCTCGAACAGCGAAGCGTTGCCCGCGAGCCAGCCCGACTCGGCCGTGCCCGCCATCGGGTGCCCGCCCACGTAGCGCGTGTAAGGCGCGCGCCGGCGTACGGCGTCGAGCATCGGGCCCTTGACGCTCACCACGTCGGTGAGCACGCAGTGCGGCGCGTGCTGCGCGACCAGCCGCAACAGGTTCTCGACGGCCGGCAGCGGCACGGCGAGCACGATCAGCGCCTCGGCCGACTCCGCCCGGTGCAGCGCGGCTTCCACGTCAGTGGTCACGTCGTAGCCGGCGCGGCTGGCGGCGTCGGCGTCCACTTCGGACACCGCGGCGCCCCACGTGGTCCTGCCGCCGGCCACGCTCGCGCGCAGCAGCGACCCGCCGATGAGCCCGAGCCCGATCACGCACACATCTCGCACGGGCCTCATCCTGCCAGTGGCCGCAACCCGGCTACAGCGTGGCCGCCAGGCGCGTGCCCTGGTCGATGGCGCGTTTCGCGTCCAGCTCGGTTGCCACGTCGGCGCCGCCGATGAGGTGCACCGGCGTCGAACCCAGCGCGTCCGCCAGGTCCCGCACGGGCTCCTGACCGGCGCAGACCACCACCGTGTCCACCTCCAGCAGCCGCGGCTTCCCGCCGACGGTCACGTGCAGCCCGGCGTCGTCCACCCGCTCGTAGGTGACGCCGGCGATCCGCTCCACGCCCTTCGCCTTCAGCGCCGCCCGGTGCACCCAGCCCGACGTCTTGCCCAGCGCCGCCCCGATCGGCGTCTTCTTGCGTTGCAGCAGGTAGACGGTCCGCGGCGACGGCGAAGGCCGCGCCACCCCGAGGCCGCCGGCAGCGAGCGCGGGATCCGTGACACCCCACTCCGTCAGCCACTCGTCGCGGGTCAAGGTCGACGAGGTGAGGAACTCGCTCACGTCCACCCCGATCCCGCCGGCTCCGATCACGGCGACCCGCGACCCGACCGAGGCGCCACCTCGCACGACGTCCACGTAGGACACCACCTTGGGATGGTCGATCCCCTCGAGCGCCGGCACCCGCGGCACGACGCCCGTGGCCAGCACGACCTCGTCGAACCCGGCCAGATCCTCGGCCGACGCACGCCGTCCGAGGTGCACCTTCACGCCCGTGACCTCCAGCCGCCGCGCGTAGTAGCGGATGGTCTCGGCGAACTCCTCCTTGCCCGGGATCCGCCGCGCGATGCCGAACTGGCCGCCGATCTCGTCGGCCGCCTCGAACAGCTCGACGCGGTGACCGCGCTCGCCCAGCGCCGTCGCCGCCGCGAGCCCGGCCGGCCCGGCGCCGACCACGGCCACGTGCTTCGCGCGCCGCGTCGGCGACAGCACCAGCGTCGTCTCGTGGCCGGCGCGCGGGTTGACCAGGCACGACACGGGTTTGCGGCTGAACGCGTGGTCGAGGCAGGCCTGGTTGCACGCGATGCAGGTGTTGATCTCGTCTTCGCGGCCTTCCTCCGCCTTGCGGACCCACGACGGGTCGGCGAGGAACGGCCGCGCCAGCGACACGAGGTCCGCGTCGCCGCGCGCCAGCGCCTCTTCGGCGACCTGCGGCATGTTGATGCGGTTCGACGTGACGACCGGGATCGACACGTGCGGCTTGAGCTTCCCGGTCACCCACGTGAACGCGGCGCGCGGCACCGACGTCACGATCGTCGGCACGCGCGCCTCGTGCCAGCCGATGCCGGTGTTGATGATGGTGGCGCCGGCGGCTTCCACTTCCTTCGCCAGCGCCACGACGTCGTCCCAGCTCTGCCCGCCTTCGACGAGGTCGAGCATCGAGAGCCGGTAGATGATGATGAAGTCCGGGCCGACCTTTTCGCGCGTGCGCCGCACGATCTCCACGGCGAACCGGCGGCGCTTCCGGGCCGAGCCGCCCCAGCCGTCGGTGCGCTTGTTGGTGCGCTCGGCCAGGAACTGGTTGATCAGGTAGCCCTCGGAGCCCATGATCTCGACGCCGTCGTACCCCGCCTCGCGGGCGAGCGCTGCGCAGTCGGCGAACGCGCGGATCGTCCGCACGACGCCGTAGCCGGTCAGCGCGCGCGGGCGGAACGGGTTGATCGGCGCCTTGAGGCTCGAAGCCGAGACGCTCAACGGGTTGTACGAGTAGCGGCCCGCGTGCAGGATCTGCAGCGCGATCTTGCCGCCGGCCTCGTGCACGGGCGCGGTGAGCTGCCGGTGCTCTTTCGCTTCCGCCGTCGTCGAAAGCTTCGAGGCGAACGGCAGCAGCCAGCCCGTGCGGTTCGGCGCGAACCCGCCCGTGACGATCAGGCCGACGCCACCGCGGGCCCGCTCGGCGTAGTACTCGGCGAGCTGCGGGAAGTGGGCCGTGCGGTCTTCGAGACCGGTGTGCATCGAGCCCATGAGCACGCGGTTGCGCAGGGTCGTGAAGTCGAGGTCGAGCGGTTGCAGGAGGTGCGGGTAGGGCGTCATCGGGCGTCCTTCTCGTCGGATTGGAGCGCGCTCACGACTTCGTCGAGCCACTCGACCTGGCCTTCTTCGGCTCGGATTCCACCGCGCAGCACGAGGTACTGGTGCAGAGCACGGCCGCTGGTGGGTGCGGGGAAGTCGCGTTTCTCGATCCGGCGGTACGCGTCGAGGCGTTCGGCGTGGGCCGCGCGGTGCCGCGCCAGCTCTTCGGCGACGGCCTTTTCGTCTCCGAAGGACGCCCCGCGCAGCTTCACGGCGAGCTCCTGCGGTCCGGCTGATGCGTTGGGCTCCGCGAGCCACCGCCGCAGCTCAGTCCGGCCGGCCGCGCTGACGGTGTGCACCTTCTTGTCCGGCCGCCCGTCCTGCGCGACGGTCTCGACGGCCACCCAGCCGGCCTCTTCCATCCGCTTGAGCACGCGGTAGATCTGCTGGTGGGTGGCGCTCCAGAACAGGCCGATCGACTTCTCGAAGCGGTGCGCGAGCTCGTAGCCCGAACCCGAGCGTTCGGACAGCGAGACGAGGATCGCGTGCTCCAGTGCCATGGCGCTCAGCGTGCTATGCAACTAGGTGCAGTGCAACCCGTTGCAACGCAGGTCACCCGGCAGGGTGGGGCAAATCGGGTCGACGAATGGCGTGAACCGACCAGGATGGACATCGTGCACCCGGTTCTGGAACTGATCAACGAACGGCTGGCGTCGGGCAGCGTGCCGGGGGAGCGGAGTGACGACCGCCGCCTGGTGCTCGCGATCGAAGGGGGCAGCAGCCGCGGCACGTACTCGAGCGGCATGGTCCTGGCTCTGGACGAGATGGGCGCGACGCCCGCGTTCGACGCCGTCTACGGCTCGTCGGCCGGTGCTCTGAACGCCGCGTGGCTGCTGTGCGGACGCTCGCAGACAGGCGTGCGCACCTGGTGGAACCCCACGGTGATGCGCCGGATCATCAACCCGCTCCAAGCCCTGCGCGGCAAGTCCGTGATCGACCTGGACTACCTCGTGCACCAGGTCTATTCGGTGCTGGAACCCATGGACTTCCCGGCGATCCTGGCCAACCCCGTCACGTTTCACCCCTTGGCGACCGACGCGGACACCGGCGAGTCCACCGACCTGCACCCGTTCATCACGGAGGTCGAGGACATCAAGACTGCGCTCGCGGCCTCGTCGTGCATGCCTGTGCTCGCCGGCCCACCGATCGCGATGGACGGCCGCCGCTTCGTCGACGCGGGTGTGGCGGAGCCGTTGCCCTTTCGGACCGCTTTGGCTCAGGGCGCGACAGACGTGCTGGTCTTGCGCACCCGCCGGTCGGACGAGCTGCCGGCCCCGCCACCGCGGGTGCAGGACGTCGTCGTGCCGCGGTTTTTGCGCCGCCACGCCCCGGGCACGGTCAACGCGTGGCGGGAGCAGTACACCCACGATCTCGACGACGAACGCCTGCTGCGCGAGGATCCGCGGCTGGCGAGCATCCGCCCGCCCGCCGGCTCCCCGGCCGTCGGGGCGCTGGAACGCGACCCCGCGGTGCTGCGGCGGGCGGTGGAGCTGGGGACGGAAGCGGTGTACAGCGCGTTGGAACAGCTGAGGGAAGTTTCCTGAAGCTCAGCTCCGCCGCGACCGCCGTCGCACTCGCTCGATGCGCTCTTCGGCGGCTTCGGGTGTGGTCATCCCCTTCCGGGCCCGCCGCGCGAGGCGGCACACGATGTGGTCGGCGAGCGGCGCGTCGCGGTACTTCCGCCAGCGTTTGGACTTCTTGACTCCGAGCCGCTCGTCCGCCTGCTCGGCGGCATCGAGGTCGACGGGACCGGTCGCCGATTGGGTCACCAGGCGGTCGTGGCGGCGGTTGGCGCTGTTCGGCTCGCGCTTGTTGCGGGGGATGTTCTTGCGCGAGCTCTTGTCGTTCTCGCCGTAGTTGTTGCGCCGGTCCTTCTCGTAGCTCAGGGCCTTCTTCTCCTGCGGGCTCTTGCGCGCCATCGCGTCAGGCCGCCACGACGTGATTGGCCCTCGACTGGACCACCAACCTCTGCGCGCCCAGCGACACCGCCAGGTACAGCAGGATCGAAGCGCTCCCCAGGCCCTTCGCCGGGCTGTTCGCGTCGATCACGAAGTCCAGTCCGATGTGGATGGCGATGGCGACCACCCACAGGACCACGGTGAGCCACGTGCCCTGGCGCCAGAGCTGGCCGTCGGCGCGCCAGAGGCGGACGGTGTACGCGCGGACGAGGCCGAAGAGGGCCGCGACGACCAGGCTGCCGATGAGCAGCAGCACGGCGGGCGTGCCCGGGGTGCCGCCCTTGAAGAACGACGCGAGGGACACCACGCCGAGCACGGCGAGGATCAGCAGGACGGTCGGTTTGCGGTCTTCGCGTACGAGGCGTTTCTGCGTCTGTCGCCAACACAGCCACGCCAGCACGACGAGTCCGATGAGGATGTTGACGGTGTTGCTCACGGTGGTCCCCTCCAGGCAGAACTCAAGGTGAGCACCAGCTTGGCGGGCGGCGAGCCGGGAAGCGTCAAACCCAGGGTTGATCCCGGGCCGGTTTCACCGCACCGAGGCCCGCCCGAGTCCGCAAATCGGTCAGAGTGACGGTTTCCGCGCCACCCCACCGATCACCCGCGACTCCGAGGGCGCCTTCGCGAACACGGCGTCGCGGTTCGGGTGCCACGCCGGCGCGTAGACCAGGCCCGGCTCCAGCAGCGGCCAGCCGCCGAAGAAGCGCGAGAATTCCGCCAGGTTGCGCAGAACACCGGGGTTCGTCGTGGACTCGTAGTATTCCAGCAGATCCGCCAGCGCCTGGCGTTCGTCGTCGTCCACTGGGTTCTCGTTGGTCATCTGCGAGAGCACCAGCAGTGAGCCGGGAGCCACGCGGTCGCGGTAGAAGGACAGGATGCCGTCCGGATCCTGGTCGTCCTTGATGAAGTGCAGCACCGCGTTCACGATCAGCGCGACGGGCTCGCGCACGTCGATCACGTCCGAGTCCATCACGCGCTCCCACAGCTCTTCCGGCTGCAGTAGGTCCGCGGCGATGGCCTGGTGGCGTTCATCGTCGGCGGTGTCGGCGAGCAGGATCTGCGAGTGCGCGAGGGCGACGGGCTCGTTGTCGATGTAGAGCACGTGCACGTCGTTGTCGGGGCGCTCGGCGTCGGCGACCTCGTGGACGTTGCCCGCTGTCGGCAGGCCCGAGCCGATGTCCACGAACTGCCGAATCCCGGCGCGCACGCTATGGCGCACTGCGCGGCCGAGGAACTGCCGGCTGGTCAGGCAGTAGTCACCCATGAGCGGCAGCCGCGCGCGCACCTTCTCGGCGAACTCGCGGTCGATCGCGTAGTTCGTGTTGCCGCCGATGAAGTAGTCGTAGATCCGGGCCGCGGATGGTCGGTCCAGGCTGCCTTCGACTGCGCGCAGGGCTTCGTCTCGTTCGATCATCGCCGTCCTCACCGCTCGGGTCGCGCCCATGCTAACCACGGTGCGCGACAAGCGGATCAAGCCGTGGTGATGGCCTCCCGATAGGCGTTCACGGATTCCGTCAACTGGTCCATCGAGACGCGCAGCTGGACGATCGTCTCGAGGTCGAAGCCCAGGGAGCGGCCGATGTGCGGCGGGATCCGCTCGGCCTGCGCGCGCAGCGCCTCGCCCTTGTCGGTGAGCGTGATCCGCACGGAACGCTCGTCGTCGGCCTGGCGTTCGCGCGTGACGAGGCCGGCCTTTTCCAGGCGCTTCAACAGCGGCGACAACGTGCCCGAGTCGAGGTTCAGCGCGGCGCCGAGTTCCTTCACCTGCTGGGCGTCGTGTTCCCACAGCGCCAGCATCACGAGGTACTGCGGGTACGTGAGGTCGAGCGGCTCGAGCAGCGTCCGGTAGAGCGACGTGACGGCGCGCGACGCCGAGTAGAGCCCGAAGCAGAGCTGGTCGTCGAGCAGGAGCGAGCCCGTCTCGCCGGGATCCTGGCTGGTCATGGGTACCTCCTCCACAAGGTGTAACTCTCGATGATCCCCGAAATGTGCCCGAACGAGCAACTCAAGTGCCTTAGATCTCATTGGACTCAGTTTAGTTGTGCACAATTGAGTTGTGCACTAATTTCATGAAGGTCAGCAACGGACACCGCCTGGAGGAGACCCGAGATGACCACCCCGAACCCGCAGAACCTCGCCCTCGAACCCGCCGCGCAGGCGTTTTCCGAGGCCACGGCCGCGCACCCGTTCCTGTTCGAGCTCCCGCCGGCCGAAGGTCGCAAGGCCGTGGACGGCGTGCAGGACGGCCCCGTCGAGATGCCGCCCGCCGACATCGAGGTCGTCCAGGTGCCGGGTGGCCCGAACGGCGACGTCGAGGTCCGCATCGTCAAGCCCCAGGGTGTGACCGGTCCGCTGCCGATCCTCGTGTACGTCCACGGCGCCGGCTGGGTCTTCGGTGGCTTCCACACCCACGAGCGGCTGGTCCGCGAACTCGCCGCCGGTACCGGCGCGGCCGTGGTCTTCCCGGAGTACAGCCTTTCGCCCGAGGCGCGCTACCCCGTCGCGATCGAGGAGAACTACGCGGTCGCGAAGTGGGCCGTCGAGCACGGCGCCGAGAAGGGGCTCGACACCTCCCGTGTCGCCATCGCCGGTGACTCGGTCGGCGGGAACATGACCGCCGCCCTCACGATCATGGCCAAGCAGCGCGGCGACGTGCGCTTCCTGCAGCAGGTGCTGTTCTACCCGGTCACCGACGCGAACTTCGACACCGAGTCCTACCGCCTGTTCGCCACGGGCTACTTCCTGCAGCGCGACGCCATGAAGTGGTTCTGGGACCAGTACACGACCGACGAGGCCCAGCGCGCCGAGATCACCGCGTCGCCGCTGCGCGCGTCGCTCGAAGACCTGGCGGGTCTGCCGCCGGCGCTCGTGATCACCGGCGAGGCCGACGTGCTTCGCGACGAGGGCGAGGCGTACGCGGCGAAGCTGCGCCGGGCGGGCGTCGCCGTGACGGCCGCGCGCTATGCCGGCGCCATCCACGACTTCGTGATGGTCAACGCGCTGCGCGAGACCGGCGCCGCCGACGCCGCGATCAAGCAGGCGATCAGCGTCCTCCGTGCCGCGTTCGGAGCCTGAAACCGCAGCTGAGACGCCCGGCGGGCCACCCTCTTGATCTTGTGACGGCGCTCACCTGATCACAACGGGGGTGGCCTGCCGAACGTTTCTTGTACAGGGGTTTGTACAGCGGGTTCGATCTTCCGGACACGCGTCCTGGAGGGGGAGTTCCCGTGCACCTGAGCAGCATCCGGCTGGACTCACCGGTCGAAGTGATCGTGATCGGCGTGCTGGCCTTGCTCGCGGTCGTGGCCGTCCCGTGGTTCTGGGACCGGTGGCGCAAGCGCAAGCAGCTCGGGCGCAGCACCACCGTGCTCACGGCCGTGGTGCTGGTCGTGGTGAGCGTTTCGCTGGTGGGCAACCTCATCGGCGGCTTCTTCCCCACGCTCGGCTCGCTGCTCGGCACCGGTGTGTACGCGGCCGAAAGCGTCGACGCCGAGGCCGGCGACAACGGCGCGGACCTCGACAAGATGCGCGACCTCGGCGTGGTGCACGCGCGCGAGGGCAAGGGGACCGTGCTGCACATGAAGGTCACGGGCCGGCGCACCGGGCTGGTGCGCGACGTCGCCGTGTATCTGCCGCCGCAGTACTTCCAGCCGGCCTACCGCTCGCTGAAGTTCCCGGCGATCGAGTGGATCCCGAACTACCCGTCGGGCCCCGAGGTCGCCACGAGCGGCTACCACCTGCCCGAACAGCTCGACGCGGCGATCGCCAAGCACGTGCTGCCGCCCACCGTCGTCGTGATCCCCGACCCGACGGGCGTGCCCAAGGTCGGCCACGACACCGAGTGCGTCGACGAGGTCGGCGGCACCCCCAACGACACCTACCTCTCCGCCGACGTCCGCGAGTGGGCCATCCAGCGCCTCGGCCTCAACCCGGCACGCGGCGCGTGGACCATCGCGGGCTGGTCCTCGGGCGGCTACTGCGCCATGAACCTCGTGACGCGCCACCCGCAGTGGTTCGCCCAAGCCGTCAGCGTCAGCGGCTACGACCGCGCCCAGGTGGACTCCGAAACCGAAGACCTCTTCCACGGCCGCCACGACATCGACGACGCCAACAACGTCCGCCTGAACGTGCGCCTGCATCCGTCCCCTGTGGACATCCTGGCGATCTCCGGCGACAAGGAGAACTACGAAAGCTTCGCCATCGACCAGATCCGCGCCGCCGCCCAAGCCCCCGTCCGCTTCTCCTCGTGGCGAATCCCGGACGCGGGACACAACATGAACACGTTCAAGTCGCAGCTGCCCGACGTCCTGGCGTGGATCGGCGCGCGCATCCCCGGACCTTGCGCAGCCGGCCGGCACGTCGACGTCAGCGGCGGCGTGCGGCCGTGGCCGCTGCCGAAGTCGGGGGCGCGCGGTGCGTTGTCGGCGACGGACGAGTGAGGGTCAGGGTTTCAGCAGTGGCACGAGTTTCTTCACGACGGACGTGATCTGCGCCGACGCGGTGTCGTAGCTGACGGACTGCGGCTGTTCCGTGAGGACGGTGACGATGAAGCGGTCGCCGTCGCCGGCGAGGCCGGAGGTGTGGAGCATGCGGGTCGGGCGGCAGCAGGACCAGCCTTGCTTCACGGCGAAGTTGCCGGGGCCCAGGGCGTCGGGGATGCCGAAGTACTGGCGGAAACCGTCGGCGCCGAACTCGGTGGCGGCGTGCAGGGCGGCGAGGATCACCGTGCGTTCGTCGGCGGGAGCCTTGGTGAACAGGTACTGGTAGACCTTCGTGACGTCGTTGGCCGTGATCTCCGTGTCGCCCCAGCGGCCCGGGCTCGCGGGCGGGTGGGTTTCCGTGAGTCCCATCCGCTGGATAGCGCTTTCGACGATCTGCGTCTCCCCGTTGGCGACCCAGAGCGTGCTGGCGGTCGTGTCGTCGCTGCGGGACAGCATTTCCTTCACGGTGCCGGCGGGCGTGCCGTTCTCCAGGGCGGACACGGCGATCATCAGCTTCACCAGCGACGCCGACGTGTAAGTGCGGTCCGCGTTCGCCGACAGCACGGTGGTCCCCGTCGTGCGGTCGTAGACCACGGCGCTCACGTGCCCGCGCGGGACGAGCGCCGACAGCGCCTGGGTGCTCGGCTTGCCGGCCTTGGCGCCACCGGGCGTCGACGAGTTGCGCGCCGGCGGGATTTTGCTGGACGACGTGGGCGACGGGGTCTTCGAGGGCACGGAAACGGTCGAGCTTTCCGAGCCGGCCGCGGCGATCGGCGTCGGACCGAGCGCGGTGACGACGTGCCGAGCCGGCTCCGCCACCACGAGCACCAGCGCGACGAGTGCCCCCAGGCACAACCCCACGAGGAAGAGGATGTTCACTTTGCGCATGACCGGACTTGTCCGATCACCCGTTCGGTGTTGCCGAATCGGGGGCCTTTTGTGGCATTGATCTCGAAGAAGGCCGAATCCGGTGACGCTCCGGGGGGCTGCGGGCAAGCACCGGCGTTTCACTCCGGGTGAAGACGGGGTACCTCCTTCGCGTGAGTCAGCTCACCACGGGAAGGACTGGAGTCATGGTTCATGCGCATGGAGCCCGGATCCGGGTGGAGGGCCTGCAGCCCGCGCAGGTCCTGGCCGCCCTGGTGGGCGTTGCGTTCCTGGTCTACGGCGTAATCGGCTTCGCGAGGACCGGCGTCGGTGGCTTCACCGGGCACCACGAAGCCGGCTTTTGGCGGTTCTCCGGCAACCCGATGAACAACCTGGTGCACGTGGTGACCGGCGTGCTCGGCGTGCTGCTCGCGTTCGGCTCCGGCCGCGCGCGGACGTTCGGCTGGCTGCTCTTCCTCGGCTACGGCGTGCTGTTCGTGTGGGGCCTGATGATCACCGGCATGATCGCGGCCAACCCGTTCACCGTCGCCGGCAACCCGCTGGACCTCACGACGCCGGACAACTGGCTGCACCTCGGCATCGCCGTGCTGGGCCTGGTGATCGCGATGGCGCCGGCGCGCCGCAAGGTGCGGCTGCCGGACGAGGACGTGGAGCCGATCACGGCGGATCAGGCCCAGACGAGCGTGATCGAGCGGGTCGAGGACGACGACCACGCCGGGTCCACCCGGGAGATCCAGCCCCGGGAGAAGCGCGGTCCCGGCCTGGCGCACTAGAACACACCGAGGGCCCGGCAACTCCCGCAGTTGCCGGGCCCTCGGTGTGTTCGGGAACTGCCGCTCCTTCCGCCGCCCGTGGCCGGTTGTCCTGACGACGCGCTGTCGGGGCGCGGCGCCGGGTCTGGGGTCAGTAGCTGTACGGGTCGCTCGAAGCGCCGGCGGCCGGGGCACTCGTGGTCGGCTTGGCCGGGGCGGATCCGGTGCTCGTGGTGGTGCCGGACTTGCAGCCGTTGGGCTCGATCACGAACCACGTGCCCTTCACGCCCATGCCGTTGGCCTGGCCGGGCGCGGTGTCCTTCGAATACCGGTACAGCGGCCAGCCGCCGAGCGTGGCCTGCGTGGTGCCGTCGGCGCGTTTGACGCTGCCGAGCAGCTTGGCGTCGATGCCGTCGAGTGCGACGTTGCCGCTGGTCAGCACGGGCGGCCACAGCTTGGCGCAGTCACCGTCGCAAGTGGACTTCGAGGGTTTCTTGCTGTCCTTGGTGAACAGGTAGAGCGTGAAGCCGTCCTGGTCGACCACGGCCGCGCCGACGCCGTCGACCTTGCCGGCGCTGAGCTTCACACCGTCCGAAGTGGACTTTCCGGCCTTGCCGCCCTGCGGGGTGGCCGCGAACCAGGTGCCGTTCACGCCCTGGCCGGTGGCGTCGCCGGGCGTGGTGTCCTTGGCGTAGGTGTAGAGCGGCCAGCCGTTGACAGTCACCTGCTCGGTGCCGTCGTCGCGGGTCACGCTGCCGACGAGGCTCTTGTCCACGCCGTCGAGCTGCACGGCGCCCTTCGACAGCAGCGGTGGCCACGCCTTGGCGCAGTCGGCCACGCACGCGGACTTCGGCGGTTTGGCGGTGTCCTTGTCGAAGCGGTAGAGCGTCTGGCCGTCGCCGTCGGTGAGGACCTTGCCCAGCTCACCGACGTCGGTGGCCGCGAGTTTGACGGCCGTCTCGGTCGCGGCCGCGGCGTTGCCGACCTGACCGCCCCCGGTCCCGCCGCCGGGCACCGGCGCGGGTGGAGCGGTCGTGCCCGAGCAGGCGCTCAGCAGCGTGAGCCCTGCGGCCGCCGAGACGACGATGACGCCCGTGCGGAACCTGCGAAGCATGAAACTTCTCCTTGGGTACGTGGTCGCCGCGCCAGGCGCAGCTGCCGGTACCCCCCGCGTTCCGTGAGGAACGCTTCCCACCCTCTTACACGGGCGGTCGGGCGGAGCGGTTCAGCAGAAGTTGCGACTACTTTCCGTCACCTTCGAGGGCGCGGTCGACCAGTCGCCCTGCCGCGCCCGTGTACTGGGCGGGGTCGAGGAGGTCGTCGAGCTTCGCGGGGTCCAGGACATCGGTGACCTGGGATATCTCGGCGAGGACGTCCCGCAGCGGCCGGTTCTCGCCCACCGCCCGCTTCGACGCTTCACCGAGCACGTCCTTCGCCCGCGCCTTGCCGAGCAACGGCGCCAGCGCGGCCGACAGCCGTTCCGACACGATCAGCCCGTGCGTGAGGCCGACGTCCTCCCGCATCCGCTCCGCGTCCACGGCCAGGCCGCGCGCCAGCTCGACGGCCGTGTGCGCCGCCCCGCCCGTGAGGCGCAGGCACTCGCGCAGCAGCTGCCACTCGGCCTGCCACACGCCGGCGGACCGCTCGTCCTCCGCCAGCCCGGACTGCGTCACGCCCGCCGCCAGCACCGGCACCTGCAGCGCCGCCGAGCGGATCAGGGCCGACAGCACGGGGTTGCGCTTGTGCGGCATCGCCGACGAGCCACCGCCCGTGGGCTCCGCGACCTCGCCGATCTCGGTGCGCGTGAGCACCTGGACGTCGACCGCGAACTTGCCCAGCGCCGTGGCCGTTTGGGCCAGCGCGGCCACGAGATCCGCGACGGGCGTGCGGTTCGCGTGCCAGGGCAACGTCGTGGTGGCCAGGCCGGTTTCCTCGGCGAAGGCCTCGACGAGCCGCTCCGCGTAGTCCTCGGTGCCGTCGCCGTACTCGACGTACGCGGCCAGCGTCCCGGCCGCGCCGCCCAGCGACACGGGCAGCTCGAGGCGGCGCACCCGCCCTGCCGCGTCGAGCACGTACTGCCGCCAGCCCGCGGCCTTGAGCCCGAACGTCGTCGGTACGGCGTGGGCCGTCAGTGTCCGGCCCGGCATCACGGTGTCGCGGTGCGCGCGAGCCAGGTCCGCAAGCGCCGCCGCGGTTGTCGCCAAGTCGTCTCGCAGCAGCTCCAGCGCGTTCCTCGCGACGATCATCAACGCCGTGTCGACGATGTCCTGACTCGTCGACCCGCGGTGCACGTAGTCGGCATGCGTGGCCCCGACGGCCGCCGTCAGCTCCTTGACCAGCCCTACAACGGGATTCGCCGTCGCACGCGCCGTCTTCGCCAGCGCCACCACGTCGATCTCCCGCGCCACCTCGGCGGCCTTCGCGGTGATCGCCTCCGCCGCCCCGGTCGGCACGGTCCCCAGCCGCGCCTGCGCCCTCGCCAGGGCCGCCTCGGCCGCCAGCATCGCCCCCACCACCGCGTTGTCCCCGGTCACCGCCTCGACCGGCGTCCCGGCCCGCACGGGCGACAACAACCCGGAATCAGGATCGACGCTCATGCCGCCCAGCATCGCACGCGGGACTCGCCGCCACCGCGCTCCTGTGCGGAGCCTCGCATCGGGTCAGTGGCCCACCGTGCCGTCGAGGGATTCGCGCAGCAGATCAGCGTGGCCGTTGTGCCGCGCGTACTCCGCGATCTGGTGCACCAGTAACCACCGCAACGTGAACGGCTCACCGGTCACCAGCGACGTTCCCCGGTCCTCCAGCGAGGAAGCCGACGCGACGATCTCCCGCGAGCGTGCGCACTCCGTGCGCCACAAGGCCATTGCCTCGGTGACGTCGCCGTCGAGGGAGTCGAAGTCCTGGTTGGGTTCGTCGTCGGAGTAGTGGAGGAGGGGCACGTCGGCGCCGGCGAACTGTTGTTGGAACCACCAGCGTTCGACGCCCGCGAGGTGGCGCAGGATGCCGTGCAGGGAAAGGCCCGACGGGGACACGGCCTTGGTCGACAGGGCGTCCTGCCCGAGGCCCGCGCACTTCACCGCGAACGTCTCGCGGTGCCAGTCGAGGAACGCGACCAGGGTGTCGCGCTCACCGGCCAGCCTGGGGATGGCCTCTCGCGTGCTTTCGGCCACGGGCGAGAAATGCTGAGGAATTTCCATCCGCCCACGGTCTCACCCGGCACCGACAATTCCGGCTCACCGGGCAACCAGCCGCGAAACCGCCGTGGCCAAGGCCGTCCGCTGCGAATCCGGCCACAACGCGGCGTTTCCGGCCTGCGCGATGTTGCCGTACGTCAACGCGAGGATCAGATCGAGCAGCGCCGCAGCCGGCAACGCCGACGACACCGCCCCCGAGGCCTGAGCCGCCGCGATGCCCGCCACCTTGTCGGCCATCGCGCGCGAGAGGGGGGCCAGCGACTGCAGCAGGTCCGGCCGTCCGAGCGCCTGCCACAGGTTCAGCCGCACCATCCGCGGATTGGCGCGGTAAAAGTCGAATACCTGGCACGCGTACCCCGGCAGGTCCTCGGCGTCGAATGTCACCGCGGCCTGCGCCTGCAGCACCTTCTCCGTCAGCACGGCCTCGAACAGCCCGTCCTTGCTGCCGAAGTACGCGTAGATCATGCGCTGGTTCGCGCGCGCCCGTTCGGCGATGCGGCCGACGCGCCCGCCCGCGAGCCCGGCGTCGGAGAACTCCTCGATGGCCGCGTCGAGGATGCGACGGCGAGTGGCGGCGGCGTCGCGGGCCGGAGCCTCAGTCATGGGCGTCCACCGAGCGGCTCAGCTCCTCCCAACGGTCCAGCTCCGCGAGTTTGCGCTGCTCCGCGCGCCGGATGAAGTCCACGGCCTCGCCCGAAAGCGGCAGCCACAACGGCGGGTCGGTCAGCTCGAACACGCTCAGGATCATCGCCGCCGCCCGCGCCGGGTCGACGCCCGGGGCCTGCCCGGTGGCGTGGGCCGTGCGCATCGGCGCCAGCACGGACGCGTACGCGGGGCTCGGCTCGGGCGCGTCCATCGACGAGTACAGCGACGTCGCCATCGACCCCGCCTTGACCACCGTCACGCGCACGCCGAACCCGGCCGTCTCCAGGGCCAGCGCTTCGGAGAACCCCTCCAGAGCGAACTTCGCCGTGACGTAGGGGCCGAGCCCCGCCGCCGGTGCCAGCCGCCCGCTCACTGACGAGATCTGCAAGACGTGCCCCGCGCCCTGCTTCCGGAACACGGGCAGCGCAGCGCGGCTGACGTGGACCGCGCCCCAGAGGTTCGTCTCGACCTGGTCGCGGAAGTCGGCGAGCGGGGTGTCCTCGAGGCTGGAGACGTTGGCGTAGCCGGCGTTGTTGATCACGCCGTCGAGCCGGCCGAACTCGTCCACCGCACCTGCACGGCGTCCGCGGCGGCCTCGGGGTCCCGCACGTCCAGGGCCACGGCCCGCGCCGATTCGGGGTACGCCGAGACCAGGTCCGCGACCGCGTCGGAGCGGCGCGCCGTGGCCACGACCCGGTGGCCGGCCTCGAGCGCCGCGACCGCGAGCGCGCGACCGAGGCCGCGGGAAGTTCCGGTGATGAGCAGGGTGCGTGACATGGCCGTCCTCAAGTAAGTAACCGAATACTTACCACGATAACGGAGGATCCTCCACATTGCTAGGTGCCAACGAGCTCAAGGAGTTCACGCGCCTCGACCAGGGGTTCATGGAACATCTCCACGACACGCGCCGGGCCCGGGCCGAGTCCACCGAGGCGTGGTACGCACAGGCACGGCTGTTCCGCGACTCCGCCGTCGAGATCGTGGAGTTCGGCGACCGCCTGCGGGCTCAGCTGTGAGCGACCTCCCGCTGCCGCAGCACCTTCCGCAGGATCTTGCCCGCGGCGGACTTCGGGATGGCGTCCACGAACCCCACCTGCCGCACCTTCTTGTACGGCGCCACCCGCTCGGCCACGAACGCCTGCACCGCGGCCTCGTCCAGCTCCGCTGACCGGCGCACGACGAACGCCTTGGGCACCTCGCCCGCCTCGTCGTCGGGCACGCCGATCACGGCCGCGTCGGCGATGCCCGGGTGCGTCAGCAGCAGCGCCTCCAGCTCGGCCGGCGGGACCTGGAAACCCTTGTACTTGATCAGTTCCTTGAGCCGGTCGACCACGTGGAACACGCCGCGGCCGTCGACGGTCACGATGTCGTCGGTGTGCAGGTAGCCGTCGCTGTCGATGGTCGCGGCGGTGGCGGCGGCGTTGTTGAGGTAGCCGCGCATCACGTTCGGGCCGCGCACCCACAGCTCGCCGCGCTCGGCGTCTTCGCCGGTCACGGGGTCGACCACGCGGGCCTCGACGCTCGGCATCAGCAGCCCGATCGACCCGCGGTCGACGTCGGGCCGGTCGGCCGGGATGCCGTGCGTGCACGGGCTGGTCTCGGTGAGGCCGTAGCCCTGCAGCACCGTGACGTTCAGCCGCGCGGCCAGCTCCTGGGCGATGCCGGCGTCGAGCGGCGCGGCGGCGCTCATCACCACGTCGACGCAGCCGAGGTCGTAGTCGGTCACGAACGGGACCTTCGCCAGCGCCAGTGCGATCGGCGGCGCGATGAACAGGTGGTCCACGCGGTGCTCGGCCACGGCGGCGAGGAAGCCCTTGAGGTCGAACCTCGGCATGGTCACCACGGTCGCCCGGTTGAGCAGGCTGATGTTCATGATCCCGTTCATGCCGTAGATGTGGAACAGCGGCAGCACGGCGATCGAACGCTTGCCCGGGCGCAGCTCCGTCAGCGGTTGCATCTGGCTGAGGTTCGCAACGACGTTCCGGTGCGTCAGCAGCACGCCCTTCGGCAAGCCGGTGGTGCCCGAGGAGTACGGCAGCACGGCGAGGTCGTCGGCCGTCGGTTCCGGCGGCGCGGCGGCGGTGCCGGCGAGCAGGTCGTCGAGCGACGTCACGCCGTCGGCCGCGTCGAGCACCACGATCTCTTTGACGCGTACGCCTTCCTCTTTCACGGCGGCGCGCGCGTTGCCGAGCCCGGCGGAGGTGGTGAACAGGATCCGCGCGCCCGCGTCACGCAGCTGGTGCGCCAGCTCGGCGGGGGTGTTGAGCGGGTTGGCGGGTGACACCGCGGCGCCCGAGCGCAGCACGCCGTGGAACACGACGGGGTACTCGGCGCAGTTCGGCGCGGCGAGCACGGCGACGTCGCCCCGGCCGATGCCGCGTTCGGCCAGCGCGGCAGCCAGGCGCTCGACGGCCGTGGCGAGCTCGCCGTAGGTCAGTCGCCTGCCCGAGCCGGCGTCGATGACCGCCGGGTGCGCGGCCTCCTCGGGTGTGAGCGAGCCCAGCAGCAGGCCGGGCAGGGATCCGTCGGGGATGACGACGTCGGGGTAGGTGCTGCGAATGGCCATCGCTCCTCCTGGGCAGGCCGCGGGTTCAGCGCACGGGCTTGGGTTCCTTGGGCAGCCCGAGCAGCAGGTCTCCGACGATGCCGCGCTGGATCTGAGACGAGCCGGCGTAGATCGTGCCGGCGCGGGAGTTGAGGTAGACGCTGGTCCACGACGCGGTCGAGTTCGGCGCGCCGGGATCGTCGGTGTGGTACCAGTTCGGCGACGGCCGCCCCGACGGCGTGAGCGCGTCGAGGCCGAGCACGTCGAGCGCGAGCTCCGTGACCAGGCGATGGTACTCGCTCCACAGCAGCTTGAAGGCCGCTGCGCGCGGCCCGGGCTCCTCGCCGTCGATCAGTAACGCGGCCGTGCGGAGGCCGTGGCAGCGCAGCTGTTCCACCTGCACGTGGCACCACGCGACGCGGCGGCGGATGTCCGGATCGGTGTCCAGGCCACGCTCGCGGACCAGGCCGACCAGCCGGTCGAGCTCGGCGCGGAAGCGGATCGGGGCGTGCAGCGCGGTTTCGCCGCGCTCGAAGCCGAGCAAGGTCATCGCGACGGCCCAGCCGCGGTCGACGTCACCCACCACGAGCTCGCGGTCGGTGGTGGCGTCGGTGAAAAAGACCTCGTTGAAGTCGGTGCCGCCGGTGATGTTTCGGATCGGCCGGATTTCCACGCCGGGCTGGTCAAGCGGGACCAGCAGCATGCTGATCCCCTTGTGCGGCGCGGCTTCGCGGTTGGTGCGGGCGAGCACGAACATCCAGTTGGCCAGGTGCGCGCCCGAGGACCAGAGTTTCTGGCCGTTGAGCCGCCACCGGTCGCCGTCGGGCTCGGCGCGCAGGGCGAGCGATGCCAGGTCGGACCCGGCGCCCGGCTCGGAGAAGCCCTGGGCGAACACGTACTCACCGGAGACGATGCGCGGCAGGAACCTCCCGCGCAGCTCGGGTTTGCCCCAGCGGAGCATGGTGTTGCCGAGCATGCCTATGCCGAACGCGTCGTTGTCGGACCCGAACGGGATCCCGGCTGTGGACAGTTCTTCCACCAGCACCACGAGTTCGGCCGGGCTGAGGCCGGCGCCGCCGTACTCGACGGGCCACGCGGGCGCGACCCAGCCGCGCTCGGCCAGCGCCGCGCGGGCCCGGGTGCGGAACTCGGCGTAGGCGTCGCCTTCGAGGCCGCCGATGCCGCGCCAGCCGGGCGGTACGAGAGCGGCGACGAACTCGTGGACCTGCTCGCGAAAACTCCCCACGCGCCCTCCTGCCTGGGTGACAACTCTGTCCTGACCTCAACAGTTGCGTAGAGAGACCCAATAGTCAATGCTTCGGTGCGGGCCTGGATCTTCGAGGAGGCGTGATGGGTTACGCGACGACGGACGAACAGCGCGAGCTCGCCGAGTCGGTGCGGCGGATGCTGGCCGACGCCGCGCGCACGGCGCCGCTGCCGCCCGCGTGGGAAGCCGCGGGCGCGGGCCTCGACGGAGCCCTGTGGAAGACCTTCGCCGACGCCGGGCTGTTCGGGTTGGGTGTGCCCGAGGAACGCGGCGGGTCCGGTGGTGGTTTGCGGGAACTGTGTGTGGTGGCCGAAGAAGTCGGGGCCGCGTTGCCGCGGATCCCGTTCGCCGCGGCGGTTTCCGCGGTGGCCGTTCTGAGTTCTGTGCACAATGTGGACAACCTTGTGGATGGTTCGGCCGTGGCGGTCGCGGCGTGGGAGTCGTTCCCTGTGTTTCCTGGGCATCGTTCGCCGTTGCGGCTGAGCGGGTCCACTGTGGACGGCGTGCTGCGCGTGGTGCCGTTCGGGCTCGACGCGGACGTGCTCGTGGCGGCGGTCGAGGGTCGGTTCGTGCGGATCGACCTGGCGGCGGCCGGGGTGCGGCGCGAGTCGGTGGGCGCGTTCGACGTGATCGAGCCGGCCGCGGTGGTGGAGCTTTCCGGGGTGCCGGTTGTCGAGGTGCCTTCGGCTGAGGTGTCGGCTCGGGTACTGACGGTGCTCGCGGCGGAGCTGGTCGGAACGGGGCAGCGGGCGCTCGACGGAGCGGTGGAGTACGCGAAGCAACGGCAGCAGTTCGGGCGGGCGATCGGGTCGTTCCAGGCGCTCAAGCACCTGCTCGCCGACCGGTTCGTGCAGCTCGACGCGGCACGGCTGCTGGTCGAGTGGGCCGCTTCCACCGTGGACGCCGGTGTTGAGGCCCTGCCCGCGGCGCGCACCGCCGTGGTCGCCGCGAGCGACGCCGCCGATGCGGCGACGCGCGATGCGCTGCAGGCCCATGGCGGTATCGGCTTCACCTGGGAACACCCGGCGCACGTCCACCTCAAGCACGCCCGCGCGCGGCGCCAGCTGCTCGGCTCGGCGGCACGCCAGCTCGACGCGGTGGCGGAGCACGTGTTCGCCTGAAACGTAGGTGCTTCCTTGATCCGGTTCGGGTAGTTTTCCGATCCGGAAAGAGGGGGAAATATTCATGCGGATTGTCGTGATCGGTGCTGCGCTGCTCGTGGCGCTGGCGGCGTGCAGCTCCGGGCCGCAGGCGAGCGCACCCGGGCCGGAGGCGCTGGGACCTGACGGCTTGCGCGGCCTTGCGCCGGGCGTCACCAAGGCGGCCACGGGCACCACGCTCGCGGCCCAGCCGATGTCGGGCTTCGACGGCTGCGAGTCGTACTCGTTCGCGGGCGGGCCGGCGCCCGAGCCGGGTGCGCTCGAGGCCGAGCATCAGGCCGTCGCCAAGGCCGACGACCTGAACCGAAAGGCCCAGGACGCCGACGCGCACGTGCTGGATCCGGGGCTGCGCGGTTCGGCGGCTGACTACGCGAAGTCAGCCGCTCAGTCGGCCGCGGCAGCGAAGCTGAGCGCGCAAGCCGCGGCGGCCACCGTCACCGTCACCGAGCTGCGCGAGGAGCGCGCGGTCGAGCTCGCGGCGAGTGGTGGCGCCGTCTTCTCCGGTGAAAAGCTGCGCTCGGTCGTCGCTCCGCCACAGGTCAAGACGCCCGAGGGGGCCGGCGCGGGCACGCCGCTGGCCGATCTGCACCGGCTCTACGACGCCAAGGGCCTCAAGCCGACGCCGGCCGGGCACTTCGCGGTGGCCGTGCCGGGACACCCGACGTGGACGTACGACTTCACGGCCGAAGGCCCGAAGGTCACGTACGTCGCGTTGCTGGACGCCTCCGTGAAGTGCGGCTGACGGTCAATTCTCCCGGTACGAGGGGACACTCCCGGCCGGCCGCCGTCGACCCGGTGGAGCCGCGCGTGGTCTGATCGACTTCAGGAGTCTTGCTGAAGGAGTGCGCGTGACGAGATTTGAGTTTCCCGGGTCTCAGGGCACGCCGCTGGCGGCGCGGCTGGAGCTACCGGAGGGCGAGCCCAAGGCGTACGCGCTCTTCGCTCACTGCTTCACGTGCAACAAGGACGTGGTCGCGGCGACGCGGGTCGCGCGGGGGCTCACGGCGTTCGGCGTGGCCGTGCTGCGGTTCGACTTCACCGGGCTCGGCGGGTCGGAGGGCGAGTTCGCCAACACGGACTTCAGCTCGAACGTCGCCGACCTGGTCGCGGCCGCGAACCACCTGCGAGAGGAGTACGCCGCCCCGAAGCTGCTGATCGGGCACTCGCTCGGTGGCGCTGCCGTGCTGGCCGCGCGGCACGCCGTGCCGGAGGTGCGGGCCGTGGCGACGATCGCCGCGCCCGCCGATCCGCAGCACGTGGCGAAGCTGCTGGGTGACTGTCGCGAGCAGATCGAGCGCCACGGCGAGGCCGAGGTGGTGCTGGCGGGGCGGCCGTTCCGCATCCGCAAGCAGTTCCTGGACGACATCGCCGCGCAGCCGCAAGCGGAGCGGATCCGGGGGTTGAAGGCGGCGTTGCTGGTGCTGCATTCGCCGGTGGATGCCGAGGTGGGGGTGGAGAACGCCCGCGTCATCTTCGACACCGCGCGGCACCCGAAGTCGTTCGTCGCGCTCGACGGTGCCGACCACCTGCTCACGGGCCGCGCCGACGCCGCGTTCGCCGCGGACATCCTCGCCACCTGGGCCAAGCGCTACCTGGCCTGACCGCGGTGAAGGGCCCCGCGTGGAGCCCTTCACCGTTAGCGGTCAGCCCAGCACGTCACGCCACTTGTCGGCCAGCGAGGTCAGGAACGCCGGGTCGCTGGAGGCCACCTTGGGGAAGGTGGCCAGGCGTTCGAAGGGGCGGCAGGCGTCGATGATGGCGCGGCTGTTGTAGGTGGGAGAACCGTCCACGTACAGCGGGTCCAGCTTGCTGCCCCACGTCTGCTTCATGATCTCGATGTCGCGGGACGGGTCGCTGCGGGTGGACATGGCCCAGATGACCTCGTCGGGGTCGGCGGGGTCGACGTCGTCGTCCACGACGACCACGTAGCGGTTCATGTACGCCGCGGCGGGGCACTGGGCGGCGAGGTACGCGACCTGCCGCGCGTGGCCGGGGTAGCGCTGCTGCAGCGAAACGGCGATGAACAGCCGGCCGCCGCCCGATTCGTGCGCCCACGCCTTCACCACGCCCGGCACGCCCGTGGCGGCGAGCTCGTCGTGGATCATCGCCGACTTCATCACGGTCCGCATGTACGAGTAGTCGTGCGGCGGTTTCCCGGGCGGCGCGCCGAGCAGGATCGGGTTGTCGCGGTAGTACATGCGCGTGATGTCGATGGCCAGGTTCGGCCGGCGCTTGCCGGAGTAGTACCCGGTCCACTCGCCGAACGGGCCTTCGTCCCGCTGGTGGTCCGGCCGCAGCCAGCCCTCGATGGCGATCTCGCTGCCGGCGGGGATGGGGAGGCCGGTGTCGGGGCCCAGCACGACCGGCACCCGCGAACCCAGCACCGCGCCCGCGTACTCCAGCTCCGAAACCCCGCCTGGCACCTCCGTGCCGCCGAGCACGAGCAGCAGCGGGTCGTGGCCGAACGACACCGTGACCGGCGCCCGGCCTTCCTTCTCGAACCAGGCCCGCACGTTCTGGTCACCGTGCTTGCCCGGCACCATCGCGACGGTGACGCCGCGGCCGTCGTCCTGGACCTCCATGCGGTAGCAGCCGCCGTTGTGGACGCCGGTTTCCGGGTTGGAGGTCACCACGAAGCAGCCGGTGCCGATGAATCGCCCACCGTCGTCGGCGTGCCAGCGCGGCACGGGGAAGTCGAGGAGGTTGACCTCGGAGCCGGCCACGGAGTTGGCCAGCAGCGGCGCGTCCGACACCGGCAGCACGGGGAAGTCCCGCGCGGCGGCCGACCACTGGGAAGGCTTGCCGCGGAGGGCGTCCACCACGCCGACGGAGTCGAGGTCCTCGCCGAGGCGCAGCGTGCGGCCCAGCCGGCGCGGCGAACCCGTGCTGCCCGTCAAGACGCGCAGGCCGCTCGCGTAGCCCTTGATGTCGTCGAACAGCAGCGCGGGCGGTGGGTCCATCCGGTAGCTCAGCTCGGCGATGCCGCCCAGTTCGAGGTCCCAGTCGGCGCCCTTCACGTCGCGCAGTTCGCCGTAGCCCGCGATCGCGTCGAGGTGGGTGCGGAGGCTGAGGAGGGGTTCGTCCGTCACTGCGTGCCGCCGAAGAACGAGGCCAGCGAGGGCCACAGGTCCGGTCGCTCCAGGAGGCTGAGGTGGCGGGTCTTCTCCAGGATGCGCAGCTCGGCGTTGGCGATGCCCGCGGCCACTGCCTCGGACATCGCGGGCGGAGTCGCGTAGTCCTCCTCGCCGACGACCACGAGAGTCGGGGCCGTCACGTCGCCGAGGCGGGCACGCGCGTCCAGGCCGCCGAGTGCGCGGCAGGCAGCACCGTGAGCTGCGGAGTCGGTCTTGAGGAAGATCTCGCAGACGCGCTCGACCTCGTCCGGGTGGCCGGTGAGGAACGGCTCGGCGAACCACCGGTCGCGTTGGAAGTCGAGCTGCTTGTCCCGGGGCACCGTCGTCGCCCGCTCGGCTCGCTCCGCCCAGACCGGCACGGCGTCGTCACCGTAATACGCCGTGCCATCGGCCAGGACCAGCCGGTGCACAAGCTCGGGCCGCGTCGCCGCGAGGGCCAGCGCGGTGCTGGCGCCCATGGACAGGCCGACGACGTCGGCGGGGCCGGCGTCCGCGGCGGCGATTACGGCCGCCGCGTCCGCCGCCATGTCGTCGACCGTGAAGTCGGCACCGTCCCAAGTGGACTCGCCGTGGCCGCGCGCGTCCAGGGCCAGCACCTGCGCCTCAGCCGAGAAGAACCGCGCCACCGGGTCCCAGACCGCTCCGGACAGCGCGAGCGGGTGCAGGAGCAGCAGCGGCCGGCCGGACGTTCCCGTCCGGTGGACGTGCAGCGTGCCCTGCGGGGTTTCGACGTTCACGCGGTCGCCCTTTCGTTCTTGGCGGCCCGGCGCGTGGCCGCGGCCTTGATCGCGGCGTGGATCTCGGAGTACGTGCCGCAGCGGCAGATGTTGCCCTCCAGGTGCTCCACGACCTCTTCGTCGGTCGGCTGCGGGTTCTCGCCCAGCAGCTCGTGGGCCATCATCACGAACCCGGGAATGCAGTAGCCGCACTGCATCGCGCGGTTGGCGACGAACTCGTCCACCACCTCGTCGTCGGCCGGCAGGCCGTCGGCGGTGGTGATCTCGGCACCGTCGAAGCGCGCGGCCCGCGAGAGGCACGTCGACACGCTCTTGCCCGACACCAGCGCCGTGCAGGCGCCGCACGCGCCGACGCCGCAGCCCTCGCGCACGCTCGTGGTGCCGAACTCGCGGCGCAACACGTCGAGCAGCAACTCGTCGTCGGCCACGCCCAGCTTGCGGCGCAGGCCGTTGACCTTCAGCTCGATCTCCCTCACGACTGTTCCTCCAGCGCGGTCAGAATGCGTTCCGGCGTCAGCGGCAGCTGCGTGATGCGCACGCCGGTCGCGTCGCGCACGGCGTTGGCGATGGCCGGCGCGAGCGGGATGATGGTGGTCTCGCCGACGCCCTTCGCGCCGAACGGACCCGTCCGATGTGGACTCTCGATGATGATCGGCGTGAGCTTGTCCGGCATGTCCTTGATCGACGGCAGCTGGTAGTCCAGCAGCGTGCCGTTCACGATCTGGCCCTCGTCGAACACCATCTGGTCGAACAGCGCGTGCCCGATCCCCATGATCGCGGCGCCGGAAAGCTGCTGCTCCACCATCGCGGGGTTGATCGCACGGCCCACGTCCCCGGCCACGGCCAGGTGCTCGATGTGCACGCGCCCGGTCGCCGTGTCCACCGTGAGCTGCACCGCGGCCGCACCGGCGAACCAGTGCTCGGTGACCTGCGGCGACAGGCCGTTCTCGTGGTCGTACGGCTGCCACGACGTGCTGAAGTTGGCCTCCGCCGTCAGCGTCGTGCCGCGCGCCCCGAAGTGCCCGTGCAGCAGCTCCGACACGGACACGTTCTCCTGCGTCTGCGCGCTGACGAGACCGTCGGACGTGAGCTTGATGTCCGTCGCCACCACGCCGAACCGTTCCGCCGCCAGCTCCACGAGCTTGTCGCGCATGTTCTCCGCGGCCAGGCGCACGGCGTTGCCGGTGTGATACGTCGAGCGGCTGCCGGCGGTGATCGTGTCGTAGGGCGTCACGTCGGTGTCGGCCTGGACCACGCGCACGTCGCCCTCGCCGAGGCACAGCACCTCGGCCGCGATCTGCGCCATGATCGTGTCGCTGCCCTGGCCCATGTCGATGGTGCTGATCAGCAGCGACGCCGAACCGTCCTGGTTGAGCTGCACCACGGCGTTGGAGATCGTCGGCGTGAGCACGGCCTTCATGCCGACTGCGACGCCGCGGCCGCGCACCAGCGTGCCCTCCTGCTTCACGAACGGCGTGCCCCACTCGATCGCCTCGGTCACGGCGTCGAGGCTGCCGAGGAAGTCGGCGCTGTGCATCGGCGTGCCGACCGGCGCGATGTCGCCTTCGCGCAGCATGTTGCGACGGCGGAACTCCACCGGGTCCTCGCCGAGCTGCCGCGCGAGCTCGTCGGCCAGCGACTCGTGCGCCCACGTGACCTGCGGCACGCCGAACCCGCGGAACGGCCCGGCCGACGGCTTGTTCGTGTACACACACCGGGACCGCACGTGCACGTTGTCCACTTTGTACGGACCCGGCGCGACCAGGCCCGATTTCGCAGTGATGCGCGGGCCGACATCGGCGTAGGCGCCGGTGTCGTAGCGGACGTCCGAAGTGGACGCCACGATCATCCCGTTCTCGTCCGCGGTCATGCTGCCCGCCACCGCGCAGCCGTGGCGCGTGGTCAGCAGGAACGCTTCTTCGCGGGTCGCCGTGATCTTCACGGCCATCTTCTGCGTCCACGCCAGCGCCGCGACCAGCGGTTCCAGCCTGTCGTACATCTTCGCGCCGAAGCTCCCGCCCAGCGGCGCGGTGCGCACGCGGACGCGGTTCAGCGGCAGGTCCAGCAGGTCGGCCAGCGACTGCCGCACGTACGACGGCGTCTGAGTGGTCGCCAGCAGCTCCAGCCGCTCGCCCTCGCACCAGGCGGCCGCGAACGGCAGCTCGATCGGCACGTGGTGCGTCGGCGGGCACCAGAAGTCGTAGGACACCGTGGTGCCGCTGACGCTCGACGGGTCGCCCTTGCGCAGGTTGTACTCGTAGTTCACGTTCGTGTCGCGCTTGCCGCGCAGGTGCTTCAGGTCGCCGAAGACGATCGACGGCCGCAGCTCGTCGTGCACGAACGGCGCGCCCAGCACGGCCTTGTCGACGTCGTGCACCGGCTCGAGCTCGTCGTAGGAGACCTCGATCAGCTCGGCCGCCTCCCGCGCCTGCTTGGCGCCGTGGGCGATCACCGCGGCGATCGGCTCGCCGACGTAGCGCACCTTGCCGTAGGCGAGGCACGGCTGGTCCGAGAACGCCGGGCCGGTCATGAGCCGGTCGCCGAACTCCGCGTACAGGTCGGCGCCGGTCACCACGGCGACCACGCCTTCGGCCGCGAGCGCGCGGCTCGTGTCGATGGCGGTGATCTTCGCGTGCGGGCGGGTGCTGCGGTGCACGGCGACATCGAGGCACGGCCGCACCGGCTGGTCAGCCGCGTATTGCAGCTCACCGCGGACCTTGGCCCGGCCGTCGACGCGCGCCCAGCGCTCACCGACGGCGGCGACCGAAGATCGAGACTCGACGGTGGTCATCGTTGCCCTCCTTCCAGGAGTTGCGGATAGCTTCTTCGACGGCCACGAGGCCGAGGCGCCGCTTGTAGTCGGAACTCCCGCGCACGTCGGGAATCGGGTCGAGCAGGGGTGTCGCGGCTTCCTTCGCGGCGCCGACGACGTCGTCCACGGACGTGTCGGCCGACGCTTCGAACTGCAGGAACACCGGCACGTGGCTCAATGCGCCGAGGCCGAGCCGGACGTCGCGC
Organism: Amycolatopsis sp. DSM 110486; assembly: GCF_019468465.1. Taxonomy (NCBI): domain Bacteria; kingdom Bacillati; phylum Actinomycetota; class Actinomycetes; order Pseudonocardiales; family Pseudonocardiaceae; genus Amycolatopsis; species Amycolatopsis sp. DSM 110486. Next base: position 4,150,018 of record NZ_CP080519.1, read on the forward strand.
TTGCCGCGCGAGCGCTCCACGACGAGCGCGGCGGCCGAAGCCGCGGGCCAGTCGTTGGCCGCGAGGCTGGAGAGCTTCGCGAAGTGCGCGCCCGCGGACTCGGGCTGGGTGGGGATCTCGATCGCCGACACGAGCTCGCCGTGCTCCAGCGCGGTCTGCTGGAAGTCGACGAAGAACTCGCGCGCCGGCACTTTGCGCGAACCGCGCCGCGAGGTGAGCTCCACTGTGGCGTCGAGCACCATCAACGCCGTCGGCGGATCGAGCCGGTAGTCGCCGTGGGCGATGTTGCCGCCGACGCTCGCCGTGTTGCGCACGCGCGGGTTGGCCACGCGGCTGTAGACCTCGGCCGCGAGCGGGGCGACGCGGCGGACGATCGAGCTGGTTTCCATGCGCCGCAACGTGACCAGCGGGCCGACTCGCAGCCCCTTCGACGTCTCGGAGATCTCGTCCAGGCCCGTCACGCCGCCGATGTCGACCAGGTCAGTGGCGAACAGCACACCCTGCTTGAGCAGGATCTGCACGGCTGTGCCGCCGCCGTAGACCATCGTGTCCTCACCGTCGTCGAGGAGCGCGCAGGTCTCGTCGAGCGTGGTGGGGTAGTGGTAGGCGGTCATTTCTTCCCGCCGAACAGCTTCGCGAGCAGGCGGCGCCACCAGGATTCCTTCGCGGGCGCGGCGTCACCGGCCGGCGTCTCGGAGACCCGCTTCTTCGGGCCTTCCCGTTTGGCGATCACGCTCGCAAGCCCGGGGTTGTCCGGCCCGGGCGGGCCCGCGGCGCAGATCTCGGCGAACGCGGACACGAACTCCCGCTCCACCTCCTGCGAGCGGCGCCGGACGATCGACTCGCCCATGCGCCCGATCTTGCCCCAGATCGCGACGTCGAGGCTGTATTCCACTTTGGATGAAGACTCACCGTCGGGCTGGACGCCGAGCCGCGCGTCGATCTTGATCGAGCTGCCGAGCTTGTGGTCCTCGCCCTTGAGGAGGGCCTTGACCTCCTCGGGCTCGGTCAGCTCCGTGATCTCGGCGGAGAACCCGGCGCTGAACTTCACGTGCGCGATCTCGTTGACCAGCTTGCCGCGGTAGTGCGTGCTGTCCGAACGGACGAGCTCAGCGGCGCCGGGGATGGCGACCCGCATCGTGTCCGGGTCGAGGAAATGGGCGAAAACGCGTTTGTGGTCCGCGGGGACGACAAAGGAGGATCCAAGCTTCATAATGACCACCATAGAGGACTAAGTGTCTGCTCCACAGGACGTTAACACGGTCCTGGCGAGTCCGGAAAGGGCTCGGCTACCGTGCGCTGAGGCAGAATGGCGAGGGGTGACGGATCATGAGCGACGTTCCGGCGGTGCTGAACGCGGTGCGGCTCCTGGAGCGGATTGCCCGCGATTGGCCGGAACCGGTGTCTTCCGGGGCGCTGATCGAGGAACTCGGGCTCAACCGCAGCACGGCGTACAACATCCTCGGCACGCTGCAGCGGGCCGGCTGGACCACGTCGCGCGGCGACCGCGGTGGCTGGTCGCTGGGGCCGCGGCTGCTGTCGATGGCTCGCGTGTCCGAGGACTGGATGACCGACATCGTGCAGCAGGAGCTCGATTCGCTGAGCCAGCGCACGGGGTTCATCGTCTTCGCGGTGCAGCGCCACGGTGCCACCGACTACTCAGTGCTGGCGAAGGGTGACCGCGGCAAGGGGGTGCGGATCACCGTCGGCATCGGCGACACCTTCCCGTTCTCCGCGCCCGCCATCATGCGCGCGTTCCACGCGTGGGATGACCCGGCGAACGTCGAGCGGCTCGCGGAGCGTTACGGGCTGGAGGGTTTCACGGCCGAAACCATCACCACGCGTGCCGCGCTGCGCGAGGAGCTGGCGGCCACGCGGGAGCGCGGCTACAGCGTCAGCATCAGGGAGTTCGACCTCGGTCAGTCTGGGTTGGCGGCGCCGGTGTTCGACGCTCAGCGGCGCGTGTCGATGGTCGTCTGCACGCTCGCGTTCTCCTCGGAGCTCAACGAGTCCACTGTGGATCAACATGGCGCACTGATCCGCGAATGCGGCCTCAGGATCACCGATCGAACCGGAGGTGCGGTGAAAAGCGACGAATAGTTCCGCAGTTGCGGAAGTATTCCGATCTTGCCTGGCCACGGGTTTCTTGACCGCCGTCGACCGGCTCGCTTAATGTGCCGCATGCGGGACTCAATGTCCTCAATAGAGGACAACCTGTCCCGCCCTCCGAATCTCGATCCGGCCCATGGCGGCCCGGAAAGGAGATGGCCATGAGCGATGTCGCCGTCAAATCCACCTCGTGGACCAAGACTCTGACCCGCACCCAATGGCGGTCACTGATCGCAGCCAACCTCGGCTGGCTGTTCGACGGCTTCGAGACCTACGCCCTGATCCTCACAGCGGCGGTGGTGCTCAAGCGGCTCGACCCTGGCGCGCCCGCGAGCCAGGTCGCCTTCCTGACCGGCGCCACGATCGCCGTGACGCTCCTGGGCTGGGGCTTCGGCGGCATTCTCGGCGGCATCTTCGCCGACTACTTCGGCCGGCGCCGCGCGCTGCTGACGTCGATGGTCCTGTACGCGGCGTTCACGGGCCTCACCGCGGCGTCGTGGTCGTGGACGTCGTTCCTGGTCCTGCGCTTCATCACCGGCTTCGCGCTCGGTTCGGAGTGGGGCACGGGTACGTCGCTGGTCGCGGAGACCTGGCCGGCCCACGCCCGGGCCAAGGCCGCCGGGCTCATGCAGTGCGGCCTCGGGCTGGGCTTCTTCATCGCGTCGGCCTGCTGGCTCTTCATCTCGCCGCTGGGCGCGGACTCGTGGCGCTACATGTTCCTCATCGGGGTGCTGCCGGCCGTGTTCGCGCTGTGGCTGCGCAAGTCCGTGCCGGAGTCCGAGAACTGGAAGAGCGCGCACAAGCGGCGCAAGGAGCTCAAGGAACGCAAGGGCCAGCAGCTCACCGAACACGAGCAGTCGTTCACGCGGCTCACGTTGCGCCAGATCATGATCGACCCCAAGCTGCGCAAGCTGACCATCCTCGGGTCGCTCATGTCACTGGTCACCACGCTCGGCTGGTGGGGCATCTCCACGTGGGTGCCCGCGTACGTCGCTTCAGTCGCGGCCCACAACGGAGCCTCAGGGCAGTCGTGGGCCAGTGCGGCCGGGATGATCTACAACGCGGGCGCCATCGCCGGGTACATTTCGTTCGGCTTCATCGCCGACCGCTTCGGCCGAAAACCCGCGGTACTGCTGTTCTTCGGTGCGTCACTGGTCCTAACCCCCGTGCTGTTCCTGTGGACGCACAGCCTCGGCCTGATCGTGGTCGTGCTCGTGATCAACGGCTTCTTCACCCTCGGCCAGTACACCTGGATGCCGGTGTGGCTGCCGGAGTTCTACCCGACGCACCTGCGCGCGACCGGCGCCGCGTTCGTCTTCAACGCCGCGCGCTTCATCGCCTTCCTCGGCCCGCTCACCGCGGGCGCGATCATCTCCCAGCTCGGCGGCTACGGCGTCGCCGCCACCGTCGTGGGGCTCATCTACATCCTCGGCCTCGTCGTCGCCCCGTTCTGCCCCGAAACCCGCGGCCAGCAGCTTCCCGACTGATCGCCTGACCCCTCCCCCGTGAAAGGCCCCCGAATGTCGACCGTTCGCATCAACGCGCCGACCGGCGGTGGCACCGGCATACGCCCGGCCACCGCACGCATCCTGATCTTCGCCTTCCTGGGCACCCTGTTCGACGGCGCGGAGCTGAACCTCGTCGGCTATCCGCTCGCGTACCTGTCGGAAAGCCTGCACGTGAGCACCATCCAGATCGTGCAGGTGGCGACGCTGCAGGGCTTCGCCTCGATCGCCGGCGGCATCCTCGTCGGCTGGCTCGGCGACCTCTACGGCCGCCGCTGGACCTACACCGGTTCGGTCGTCGTGTTCGGCATCGCCGCGCTGCTCGGCGGGCTCGCGCCCAACTACGCGCTGTTCCTGCTCACGCGGCTGCTCGCCGGCGTCGGCATGGGTGGGCTCTTCGGCCTGTCGTACTCGATGTTCACCGAGGCGTGGAAGACGAGCAGGCGCGGCCTGATGGGCGGCTCGATCCAGTCGATGTACATCGTCGGGCAGATCGTGACCGAAGGCGTCATCTACTTCTGCATCGTCCAGTTCGGCACCGCGTCGGGCTGGCGCGCGGGCTACATCATCATCGGTGCCGTGACGCTGCTGATCGGTGTGCTGTCGGCGATCATGCTGCCGGAGTCGGAGCAGTGGCGGACCTACCAGCGGGAGCTGCGCGAGGGCCGCGTGCCCGAGGACAAGCGGCGCACCAAGGTGCCGATCTTGGACCTGTTCCGCAACGGCTACGCCGGCGGCACCATCCTGTTCATGGGCATCGCGACGGCGCTGTTCCTCACCACGAACTCGATGATCTCGTACCTGTCGACGTTCCTGATCAAGGTGGAGAAGGTGCCGCTCGGCACGGCCAGCCTGATCGTGCTGCTCAACCTCATCGTCACGGCGGTCACCTATCCGATGGCCGGCGCGCTGTCCGACAAGATCAAGCGCAAGTGGGCCATGTCCGTCGCCGGCGCGTTCGGCGTCATCGGCTTCGCCTGGTTCCTCATCCTCGTGGTGGGCCACAACGCGAAGATCGGGGCGAACTTCTGGGGCGCGCCGACGTTCTGGGCGCTGATGTTGTGCGCCGCGGGTGCCAGCGGCTTCGGCGTGCTCGGCGTGTGGATGGCCGAGTTCTTCCCCACGCGCGTGCGCTCCACCGGCTCGAACCTCAGCTACTACGCCGGCCGCGGACTGGGCGCGGGGCTGTTCCCGCTCATCGCGCTGTCGATCGCCGGCACGGTGCCGCTCGCGCTGGCGTTCGGCATCGTCGGCCCGGTCGCGGCGGCGGCGCTCGCTCTGGCCGCGCCCGACTCGACAGGGCGGCGGATCGAAGCCGTCGAGTAGGTCTTCAGCTGTGGTGCCTTGCCCGGTCCGTCGTCACTCGGCGGACCGGGCAAAACGCTGCCCTGCAAGGGATGGACGCTAGACCGGCTTGGTCGCGACCAGCTTGGCCACGGAGAACACACCGGCGGCCCGGGCCGCGTCGAGCGCGATCTTCGAGTCGTGGAAGAGATCGTTGCGGTCACCTTCGTAGGTGAGCCACTTGTCCCGCTCCTCCTCGGGCGTCGAGCCCCAGCACGGGCCGGACGGGAAGAGGTCGACCGCTTCGCGCACGTCGAACCCGGCGGAGACCAGCATGTCCCGGTACTGCTCGACGGTGGCGTGGTACGGGATGCAGAACCCGCGGTTGACCTCGGCCATGACCGCGTCGATCTGCTCGGGGCTGCGGTGTTCGCCCCACGGGCGCTGGATCCAGTCCACGGCGGCCAGGGTGCCGCCCGGGCGCAGCACCCGGAACGCGGCGTTGAAGAACGCCTGTTTGTCCGGAAGGTGGACCACCGACTCCTGGTAGGTGATGGCCGCGAACGCGGCGTCCGGCCACGCCCCGAGAGTCTGGTACTCGGTGTCGCCGACCGAGTGGAAGAAAGCCTTGTCCGCCAAGCCACGCGCCGCGGCCAGCCGCTGGGCTTTCGCCGTCAGCGCGTCGTTGTTCGAGATGCCGACGAACCGCGCGCCCGACATCTCCGCCATGTTGACCACCGCGCCGCCGACCCCGGAGCCGAAGTCGAGCACGAGATCGCCGGCGGTGATCCCGGCCGCGGCGACAAGCTGGCGCTGCATGTCCAGCGCGGCTTCCTCCGAGGACAGTCCCGCGTTGTGAGCGCGCTCGTCTCCGTGATGCCAGGCGTCCTGGGGCATCATCACGGCGTAGGCGTCGATGGCTGCGTTGTAATAGCCCCGCACGGTTTCTTCGACTCCGCCAGTGTTTGTCACTGAAGTCACTTCTGCACCCCTTCGGACCCGCCTGATGGCGCGGATGATGATGGCATCGGCCCCGGAACGCGTCCAGCCGCCAACCGGGCTGCGCGCCGGGCGCCGACTCGCGTGTGCGCGCCCGCGTACCCGCAGTACGTCGCCGTGTCGATGCGGTGTTCAGGTGAACCCGTTGATCCCGCAAGCACACTCAGACACAGCTTTTCGAGTCCGGATCGCCCCGTCAGCCGTAGCGGCGCGGTATTCATCCGTCTAATCTATCGACGGTTCTCTTGTCTGTCCGCCAACTGGAGGCGGCGGCATTGGGCCGAACGCGCGAAGCACGAATGAATGGTGAATACTGCGTCATGGTCGGAGCGAGTGTGTCGATGGCTGATTTGTCGATGTACACCCACCTCAGCGGACAACTCGAGCGGCTTTGCGAAGTAGTCGGTTTCGACGGCGCGGACGGCCGTCACCTGGGCTTATTGCGTGGCCTGCTGGGCCCGCAGGGAGAAAAAAGCCTGGCGACCCCGCCTGAATTCCCCTCGAATGTGGCGGATGACACAACTCCCATCGAATTCTCGCTCGCCTTCGACACCACGGGTGAATGCGTGGTGCGGGTCCTCGGCGAGACGGTCGGGTCGAGGAGCCCCCGCGAGTTCCTCGACGAAGTGGCCGGCGAATACGGCCTGGTCACCGACCGGCTCGACGCCGTGGCCGACCTGTTCCTGCCGCACGAGGAGCGGCAGGGGCCGTTCACGCTGTGGTACTCGCTGATCTTCCGGCCGGGCCGCGCGCCGAAGATCAAGGTCTACCTGAACCCGCAGATCAGCGGCCCGTCGATGGCCGATTCACTGGTCAGTGAAGGGCTGCGCCGGCTGAACATCGACGAGGCGTTCGATCCCATGATCGCGCACGCGCTGCGCCGCGGCGAGCGGGACAACTTCTCCTTCTTCGCGCTCGACCTCGACGACGATCCTCTCGCGCGGGTGAAGGTGTACGTGTCGCACGCGGCCGCGGATTCGGCCGACGCCGAGTTCGCGGCGGAGCTGGTGGCCGGTACCGACCCGCTGCTGATCCGCGAGTTCCTCGCCGTGCTGGGCGGCGGGAAAGGTCCGTTCGAAGACCGACCGTTGGTCTCCAGCTATTCCTTCGTGGAGGGATCGGGAGCCCGGCCGGCCAACTACAGCGTCTATCTTCCCATTCGCAGTTATGTGCCCGACGATGAAGTGGCCCGCGCCCGCGCGCACGCCGTTCTCGCGCAGTACGGCTTCGACGGGACAAAACTGGACAAAGCCCTGGCAGCGGTTTCGCAGCGCCCACTGCGGGACGGGGTCGGGCTGATCGCACACGTCTCTCTGAGAATGGGGGAATTCGGCTCGGGAATCACCGTATACCTGTCGTCTGAGGCTTATCAGGTTCTGCCGGCGCGAAAGAGACCGGTCCTCGGACCGGTCTCGTGACTGCGGTAGTTTTTCACCGACACCAGACAGTGGAGGAAATACCTGATGCGGACCTTCCCGCCCTACCGTGCCCAGGTTGTCTCGGAAATCCCGGTGACCACCCGTGCCGAGCGTGAGCGCGCGCTCGCCGCGGCCGGCTACAACGCGTTCAACCTGCCGGCCAACATGGTCTCGATCGACCTGCTCACGGACTCGGGAACCGGCGCGGTCTCCGCGAGACAGGAGGCGGCGGCAGCGGCGGCGGATCGCTCCTACGCGGGCTCCGAGTCGTTCTTCCGCTTCCGTGAGGCGCTGAGCGAGCTCACGCACTACCCCCACCTCCTGCCGGTGCACCAGGGCCGTGCGGCCGAGCGCGTGCTGTTCACGAACGTGCTGGGGCCGGGCAAGATCTCGGTGAGCAACACCCACTTCGACACCACGCGCGCCAACGTCGAGCTGCTCGGCGCCGAGGCCCGCGACCTGCCGTGCGCGGAGTTCGGCGACCTCGACAGCCTGGAACCGTTCAAGGGCAACATCAACCTCGACGTCCTGGAACAGCTGCTGACCGGCCCCGACGCCGGGCGCGTCGGCCAGGTGCTCGTCACGATCACCAACAACGGTGGCGGCGGCCAGCCCGTGTCGATGGCGAACCTGACCGCCGCGAGCCGCCTGGCCCGCGCGCACGGCGTGCCGATCTTCCTCGACGCCGCGCGGTTCGCGGAGAACGCCTGGCTCGTGGTGCAGCGTGAGGAGGGCTACGCGGGCAAGACGCCGCGCGAGGTGGCCGAGGAGGCGTTCGCCCTCGTCGACGGCTGTGTGGCCAGCCTCAAGAAGGACGGCATCTCGCCGATGGGCGCGTTCATCGGTCTGCGCGATCCCGAGCTCGCGCAGCGCTGCGAGGCGCTCCTCATCGCCACCGAAGGGTTCCGCACGTACGGCGGCCTCGGCGCCCACGATCTCGACCGCCTCGCCCAGGGCCTGCGGGAGGTGCTCGACCCGAATTACCTGGAGGCCCGGGCGGCCGAGGCCGCGCGGCTGGCGCAGCTCGCGAACGAGTCGGGCGTGGACATCGTGCAGCCGCCGGGCATCCACGCGCTGTACCTCAACGCCGGCCGCCTGCTGTCGCACCTGCCGGCGAGCCGGTTCCCGGGCCACTCGCTGGCGTGCGAGCTCTACCTCGCGGGCGGGATCCGTTGTGCGGAACTGGGTTCGCTCTACATCGGCGAGCTTGACGAGAACAACGAGCTGGTGACGCCGGCGCCGTTCGAGCTCGTCCGCTTGGCGCTGCCGCGCCGGACCTACTCCCGGGGTCACTACGACTACGTCGCCGAGATCCTGGGCGACATCGCGAAGAACCCGGAAAGCGTGCCGGGCTACCGGATCGTCGAGGCGCCGAAGATCCTGCGGCACTTCAACCTGACGATGGCACCGGTCGTCTGATCTGTCCACAATGGAGGGTCGCTTCCCCTGGGGAGTGACCCTCCATTGTGTTGGCTTCACGCGGGCTGCGGAACCACCGTCATCGCGTGCTTCACGAGGCGGATCAACGCGATCTTGCTCGAGTCCCGCTGCCGTGCGTCGCACATGACGATCGGCACGCGATCGGGCACGACCAGCGCTTCGCGGATCTCGTCCGCGGTGTAGCGCGGCGCGTTGTCGAAGCAGTTCACCGCCACGATGAACGGGATCCGCCGGCGCTCGAAGAAGTCGACGGCCGCGAAGCTCGTCTCCAGGCGGCGCGTGTCCGCGAGCACGATGGTCCCGATCGCGCCGCGCGCGAGGTCGTCCCACATGAACCAGAAGCGTTCCTGGCCGGGCGTGCCGAACAGGTACAGCACGTGGCGCGGTGAGATCGTGATCCGGCCGAAGTCGAGTGCGACCGTGGTGGTCTTCTTGCGCTCCACGCCGGACAGGTCGTCGATGCCGTGGCTCGCCTCGGTCAGCACCTCCTCGGTGGACAGCGGCGGGATTTCGCTGACCGAGCCGACCATGGTGGTCTTCCCGGCGCCGAACCCGCCGGCGATGATGATCTTGACCGGCGTCGGGACAGAGTCGACGCCCTTGCCGTCAGAGCTTGATGAGGCCATCGAGAACCGCCTGGAGAGTTTCGTGGTCCGGCGCCTGGGCCGGCTGGTGGGACGGGGACCTCGTGATGACGAGGCCGCGTTCGATCAGGTCGCCGCACAGCACCCGGACGACACCGAGGGGCAGCTTCACGTACACGGCGATCTCCGCGACCGACAGCGGCCGCCGGCACAGCCGGATGATCGCCAGGTGCTCCGGGCCGAGACCGGCCGGCTCCTGTTCCGATTGCAGGGTCATCACCTGCGTGGACACGTCGAGCTGCGCGCCTTCGGACGGCGTGCGGCCACTGGTGATCGTGTAGGGCCGGACCAGCGGCCCGGCGGCCTCGTCGTACCAGTTGTCGTCGGTCATTCCGCCTCCGCGGGAAGAAGTACGTCGGCGGCGGTCACGTGGCCTCCCTGAGCATGGTCGCGGCTTCCCGCGGCGCCGAGGCGAGGTAGTCGCCGACGCGCTTGACCAGCCGGTTCATCTCGTAGGCGATCATCTCCACGTCCACATCGGCGCCGGCCAGCACCGCGAGGCACGCGCCCTGGCCGGCCGCCGACACGAAGAGGTACCCGCCCTCCATCTCGATCATGTTCTGCAGCACGGGACCCCGGTTGAACTGCCGGCTCACCCCCTTGGCGAGGCTCTGCAGGCTGGACGCGATCGCCGACAACTGGTCGGAGTCGTCCTTGCTCATGCCGTTCGACTTGCCGAGCAGCAACCCATCGGCGGACAGCACGATGGCGTTCTGCGCGCCGACGACGCGGTGGACGACATCGTCGAGGAGCCAGTTGAGGTCGGGTTTGGAGTTCCCGTACTCGTTCATGCGGAGAGACCTTGACTTTCCTGTGTGGACTTTCCTGTGTGCTGTCGCGGACTAGGCATCGTCGGTGCCGCCACGGGCGCGGCGGGTGCCCTTGTGGAACGCCATCAGCGTGCGGGCCGTGGCTTCGCCGGTGCCCGCGACGTCGACGTCCTGGTCACCCAGGTCGTCCTGCTGCAGCTGTTCGACGAGGTTCTGCTGCGGCTGCCGCCGGGGCAGCCGGGGCCGGTCGTCGCCCACCAGCAGGCTCTGATCGGGCTCGCGGGCCGGTTCCGCAGCCGCGGCCACCGGTACGTGGACCGGAGCCGGCGGTTGTGACTGCAGGGGCTCCGGTTGCTCGCCCGGGGTGTACGCGCGAGCCGGATACGGCCTCGGCTTGGCGTCTCGCCTCATCGGGATCTGGCCGGTGAACGAGTTGGTGGATTCCATGACACGCGGTGAGCTCTCCAGTGCCGGTCGTGCGGCACCGCCCACCGGCTCCAGCACCCCGGCTAGCTCGTGCGGGGCCTCGGACCGGAACTCGGCGTTGCCGACGGCGTCGACCGACTCGTTGCCGGCCAGGTGTTGGGACGGGATCAGCACGGTGGCGCGCGTGCCGCCGTACCGGGACGGGTCGAACGTGACGGTGATGTCGAGCCGCGAAGCGAGGCGCGCGACCACGAACAGGCCGAGGCTGGAGTCGGCCCGCAGCGCCATGGCGTCGAACTCGGGGGCGTCGGCCATCATCGCGTTGGCCCAGTCGCGTACCGCTTCCTTCATGCCGAGGCCCTGGTCGGACACGTCGACGACGACGCCGCGCGCGACCATGCGGCTGGTCACCTCGACCGGCGAGCCGGGCGGGGAGAACGACGTGGCGTTGTCCACGAGCTCGGCGATCAGGTGGATGGCGTCGGCCACGGCCGAACCGACGATCGACACGTCGGGCACCTGCTCCACCTGCACCCGCGAGTACTGCTCGGTCTCGGAGACGGCCGCGCGCAGCACTTCCATGAGCGACACCGGCTTGCGCCAGCGCCGGCCCGGCTGCTTGCCGCCGAGGATGATCAGGTTCTCCGTGGTGCGGCGCGCACGGGCGGCGAGGTGGTCGAGCTGGAACAGCGACGCCAGCTGCGTCGAGTTCTCTTCGCGGCTTTCCATCTCGTCGAGGATCTGCAGCTGCCGGTGCACGAGCACCTGGTTGCGGTGCGCGATGCCGAGGAACACGTTGTGCACACCGCTTCGCGCCTTCGCCTCGCTCGCGGCCGCGTTGACGGCGGTCAGCTGGGCGGCGTTGAAGGCCTCGGCCACCTGGCCGATCTCGTCGAGGCCGTGGTCGAGCTGGGGCAGCTCGGCACCGACGTCCACGGCCTCGCCGTTCTTGAGCCGGTTGACGATGCCGGGGAGGCGGTTGCGGGCGAGGTCGAGCGAGTCGCTGCGCAGGCGCTCGAGCCGCGTCATCAGGGTGCGGTCGACGAGCGAGCGGGACACCCGAACGGCGATGATGATCGCGACCAGCGAGGCGATCAGGGCCGCGATACTGCCGATGATCGCGTTGCGCAGCTGCGAGTCGCCGGACTCGATGGCGGCGTTGGACACTTCGTCGCCCTGGGCGATCGTCAGCTGGGTGAGGCTGTTCGAGACCTGGCCGGTGAGGGTCTGCCAGTCGGCCGCCGAGACCGGCACCGTGCCCCGGTCCTCCGGCGTCCACGGGCCGTGCTTCACCAGCGCGCCCTCCGCGTCGGTGAGCTGTTTCCAGCCCGGGCTCGTCACGAGGGCCTGGTAGTCGTTGCGCACCGCGGGCTCGAGGAACGGCGCGATCTGGCTGACCTGAGTGCGGTAGAAGCCCGTCAGCTGCGTGAACTGCACGAAGTCGTCGGGTGCGAAGGTGCCGCTCGCGAGCGCGCTGGTCACCAGCGACGTCTCGCGCGACATCAGGTCGGTCGCGCGGAACAGCGAGGTCGCGGAGATCGCGCCCTGCACGGCCGTCGCGTCGGGCACGATGCGGGCCTGGGTGTCGAACAGCGTCGACGCCGTGTCGAGCACGCCGTTGAAGTAGGTGTTCACCTGCGCGCGGCCGATGGTGCGGAAGTTGATCTGCGAACGCAGCACCGGCAGCTGGTCGAGCTGGGTCTTCAGCGCGGTGACCTTGTCGGCGATCTCGGCGGGCGCGCTCGAGATGGTGGACGCGAAGGCGTCCTGCATGCCCTTGAGCTTCTCGTCGTTGCTCTTCTGCAGCTGCTGCAGCTCGCCGTTCCCCGCGTTGGGGGTGTCGAGGAACTGCAGCGCGACCTGGCGCTCCTGCTGCAGTGACGACAGCGCCTGGATCGCGGGGATCGACACCTCACGCACCGAGACGGCGACGAGGCGCACGTACAGGCCGTTGATGAAAAAGTACGACGAGACCGCGGCCACCAGCACCAGCAGCGTGATGCTCGGGATCAGAACGGTTCTGGTCAGCCTTTTCCGGATCGACTTGTCGTACGCCTTGCCGGACTCATCTTTGTTCTCCACGACGATTCACGAACTCCTGAGTCACAGTCGGCGAAAAGCCGGAAGCCGGCAGGGGAAGCGGACCCGACGGTAGGACCGGGGCGGCCGTCGTCACGAGTCCTCGACTCACCCTTCGTTTCACCACGGAACAGATCAGGGTCCGTTTTTTACCATGAACCGGGCCATCGTGGTGCCACTGATCGGGCGCTCGACCTGCCGATGAGTGGCCCAACGTGACCTGTCACGTCGCGTGATGGGCCGATTACCGGCATTTCTCGTGGTGATGACCTCGGCAGGCAACCTCTTGGACGTGTGCTGAGCTGAACGGGTGAATACGAAATCCGGGGGAAGGTGGCGAATCCCACTGGCCGGGTAGTCGCCGAATTGATTTGTCGACAGGCGAGGGGGCGGTGTTCGAGCCTTCGGCGGGCCGGGCCGGTCAGTGTCCTGTCCGGATTGGTTCGGCCGGAAGCCACGCCTGCATCAGGGCTGCGTATCGCCTTGAGTGGACCAGCAGCTCGGCGTGGCTGCCGAGCAGGGTCTCGCGCCCGTCGAGCACGAGCACGTGGCGCGCCCGCACGGCGGACGACAGGCGGTGCGCGATCACGACCAGCGTGCCGCCGCGCTCGGTGAAGGCGCGCTCGGCGCGGGACTCGGCAGCGGGGTCCAAAGTGGACGTCGCTTCGTCGAGGACGACGATGCGCGCCGCGCTCGCGTGGACGCGGGCGAGGGCGATGAGCTGGGCCTCTCCGCCGGAGAGGCCTTCGGCTTCGTGGCAGAGCTCGGCATCGAGGCCGCCGAGGCGGGCGAGCAGCTCTTCGGCGCCGACGGCTTGGGCGGCGGCGCGGAGGTGCTCGTCCGACGCGGTGGGAGCGAACAGGCCGAGGTTGTCACGCAGTGTGCCCGCGAAGACGTAGGCCTGCTGGGGGATGAGCGCGATGAGCTCGTGCCGGTTGGCGGCTTCGGCCACGGGCACGCCGCCGAGCAGCACCTGGCCGGCCTGGGGCGTGAGCAGCCCCGTGAGCAGGCCCGCGAGTGTCGACTTGCCGATCCCGCTCGGGCCGACGACAGCGAGGTGGTCGCCCGCGCGCAGGTGGAGGTCCAGTCCACGCACCACGGGTTCGGGTGCGGCGCCCCAGCGGAAGGTGAGGCCGCAGACTCTCAGGTCGGTGCTGTGAGCTTCTTCGGTTTTCCGTTTCGCCGGCGGCACCTCGGCGGTCTCGGCCAGCCGCTTGAGCGCCACGATCAGCCTGAGCACGACGGTGCCCGCGGTGGCGGCCAGCCCTCGCAGCGCCGGCTGCATCGTCGTCGCCAGGTAGACCAATGCGCCCAGTGCCGCTCCGGCCGTCAGCTCGCCCGTCTCGACCAACCCGGGCGCGACCGCCAAGCTCGCGATCAACGGAACGAACGCCCCGAGCGAGATCACCAACGACCTCGCCGCCCCGGAATGTGCGACTCTCACGGCGGCTTCGGCCTGCTTCTCGACGGCGTCGTACACCGCCAACGCCGCCCCCGGCTCGGCCCCACACGCCACGACGTCCCGCATCCCGCCGAGCACGGTGCCGGTGGTCTCGGCGGTCCGCTCGTCGGCCAGCACGAGCGCCCGCTGCCTGCGTGCGAGCGACGGCAGCAGCGCCGCGAACACCGCGATCGCGATCGCCACGGGCACCGCCACCGGGAGGACGAGCTGCCCCGCGACGGTCACCAGTCCCGCGATGGCCGCCGCCGTCGTCACGACCATCGCGCGCGCCTGCACGAGCAGTCCCGCCGTGGCGTCCCGCACCACCTCCACGTGCTGCGTGATCCTCGCGACGCCACTCGCGTCGGCCGCGTTCCGCGGCGGGTTGGGGTCGTGCAGCACCCCGCGGACCACGGCCGTCACCAGCGCGTCCCGCAGCGGCTCCACCACCTGCCCGAGCTGCCGCCACACCAACCGCGACCCGAACGCCCCGGCCAGCGCCGCCACCCCGAACAACGCGAGGTAGCCGATCCCGGCCTTCGGCGCCCCCACCGCGAACCCCCGGTCGACGGCCAGCTCGACCAACCGCCCGGAGAAGAACGCCGGCGCACCTTCCAGCGCGGAGCACGCCAGGAGGACCAGCCCGCCGCGCCATTGCCGCAGGAGGGTCGCGCGGTAGAGGTGACTGACGCTCATCCCGCCTCCTCCGTGAACACGGCGCGGTACTGCGGGTCCTGCCACAGGACGGCGTGCGGGGCGACGGCTCTGACGTGGCCGTCTTCGAGCCAGACGACAGCGTCGGCGCGGGAGGCGAGGGCGGCGCGGTGCGTGACGACCACCAGGGTTCTCGCGGGGAGGTCGGCGAGGACGGACTGTTCGGTGACGGTGTCGAGGCTGGCGGTGGCGTCGTCGAGGAGGAGCACGCGCGGGTTGTGCACGATGGCCCGCGCGAGGCCCACGCGCGCGGCCTCCCCGCCCGACAGCGGGGTTTCGGCGAGCGGCGTGTGGTAGCCGCGGGGGAGGCGGGTGATGACGTCGTGGATGCGGGCCGTGCGGCAGGCCGCGCGGACGGCCGTGTCGCCGGCCCAGCTGCCGTAGCCCACGGCGTCGGCGACGGTGGCGCCGAGCAGGTGCGGCCGGGCGAAGCCGTAGCCGACCACGGCGCGGAGCTCCTCGGGGCGCAGGGTGGTGAGGTCGCGGCCGTCGAGGTGGGCTTGGCCTGCATCGGGGGAGGTGAGGCCGCCGAGAAGACTGACCACAGTGGACTTCCCGGAGCCGGATTTCCCTACGATGGCGGTGAATGTGCCGCCGGGGATGGTGAGCGTGGTGGGGTGCAGGGCGCCTTGGACGGTGGCGTTGTGGAGGGTGAGCGTCCCGTTGCCGGGCAGGAGGCCGAGCTTGCCGCGTTCGGGGGTAGGGACGTCGAGCACCTCGGCGACGCGCTGGGCGCAACCGCGGGCCCGCGAAACGGTGGTGAGCAACGGGATTTGCGTCACGAGCCCCATGCCGAGCGCGACGTAGCCGAGGGCGGCGAGCACGTCGCCGACCGTCAGCCGGTGTTCGAGCACCCCGAACCCCGCCGCGGTGAGCGCCGCCAGCTCCACGGCCGGCAACAGCAACGCGGCGCGCCACACCATCTTCGCCTGCGTCCGCCACATCCCGCGCCCGGCAAGACTCAGGCGCGGCAACGGTTTCAGCACGCGCTCGGCTTCCCGGTCCGCGGTGCCGGACGCGGCGATCGTGGCCAGGCCGGTGGTGGCGTCGAGCAGCCGCGCCGCGAGCTCGCCGGAGACGCGCTGATAGGTGAGGACGTCGTCGGCGGTGTTCTTGAGGTGCGACCTGGCGAGGAGGAGCGCCACGGGGATGCTGCCGAGGAACACGAGCGCGAGCCGCCAGTCGAGGACCGCGAGCAGCACGATGGCCCCGACGGAGATCACCGCCGCGGACACCAGCTGCACCACGACCGGCACGATGCTGCCCGCCCCCACGGCGTCCCCGGCCATCCGGCTCACCGCATCCCCTTCGGCGAACGGGGTTTTCGTCTTCTGCGCAAGCAGCCGGTCGATCATCCTGCGCCGCAGCCACGCGCCGGCGCCACTGGTGACCCTGACGACGACCACCCCGCCGACCACGTCGGCCACGATCTCGGCCCCACCGACGACGACCAGCCAGACGACCTGCTTCGCCGCGCCACTGCCGCTGATCACGGCATCGGTGGCTGCCGCCAACGCCCCGGGCAACAACAAACTCGCCCCCACTGCGACGAGCCCGACCACGGCGAGGACCCCCACCCGCCAGGGGTCTCTCCTCGCGACTTCCCCCAAGAGCCGATCCCCGGGTGCTGCCGGTTTCGCCGCCTTCCTTGCCTTTCGCCCGCGCCTTGCCATGGGCTCCGGCAAGTCGGAAGGCGGTTCGGCAACTTGCCGCACAGCTCCGCCGGATGCCGGTCGCGTTCGTGTCGCTCGGCCGCGGCTTGCCGTCGGTTGCGGTAGGTCGTCGTGCGGAGTGGCAACTTGCCGTTCCGAGGGGGCGCTTGCCGGTGATGGGGCGGGCGTCGGGCGGTGATGTGCCGTGGGTTGTGGCAAGGCGGAGGGGGTTGTGGCAACTTGCCACTCGGGACCCGCGCTTGCCGAATCGGGGTGGGATGCGCCGACGGGGCTGGTGGTGGGCACCGCGTCGACGGGACCGTCGGAAGGTGCTCCGTACCCGGGCATCTCACTCCTCGTCAAACGAGCCCAACCAGCCCAACCTGCCGCCCATCGCGCGGCAGATCCCAGCGAACCCGGTGACCAACCCGCGGCACCGGGGCAGAATGGTGAGGCGGGAGCGGCGCACTTGGCCTGCGCCGCTCCCGCACCCGGTCCGTGACGCCCCGACGCAAGGCACCCGAGAGCACCACAGCACCCGAGAGCGCCGGGCACCCGAGAGCACCGAGGCACCCCAGAACGCCGAAGCGCCCGAGAGCACCCAATCGCCGAAAGACCGTCAGAAGGTCGACAAGGATCGAAGGGTCAGTAGGTCAGCTAACTCAGTGGCAGGTCAGCAGGCTGAGCGTGCTGTGCGCGCACGACGCCAGCAGGCTCAGGTTGCTCGGCGCCCCGTGGCCGTGACCGTGGCCGCCGCCGTGGCCTTCGAGGGCTTCGGGGGCTTCCAGGGCCTGCAGGTCGAGAACCAGTTCCATGGTGATCCCTTCTCGTGTTCTTCCGCCGGCCATCAGCGGCCGGAGGTGTGGGGGGACGGCGTGGCGCCCAGGAAAGGCAGCACCTCCGAGCCGTCCAGCAGGGCCGACAGCGCGAGCAGCACGCCCGCGCTCCCGGTGGTGACGTCGGTCGACAGCCGCAGCAGCTGGTTGCCAGGGAAGGCCAAGCCGCCGCGGAACGGGATGGCGTGCCAGGCCAGGCGCGCCAGGTGCAGGTCGATGGCCGAGCGAACCCGCTCCGAGGGCGAAGCGGCGAACGACAGCGCCGCCAGCAGACCCGCGCGGCCGTGCAGCAGGCCGGGCTGGATCACGAACTCGCCGCGGCACGCCTCGCGCAGCGCGGGCAGACTCGAACACGCCAAAGCGGAAGGCGAAACCCGCGCCAGCTGCTCCAGCACCATCAAGATCCCCGCGCTGCCGATCCCCGCATACGGCAGCGTCCGACGCTCACCGTCGCGGACTTGCAGGGAGCCGTCGTCCGCCGTGGCGCATTCTTCGAGGTCGCGGCGCAGCGCTTGGTCCGCGAACGACAGCCACGCGGGCTCACCGGTCCGCTCGTACAGCCGGATGAACAGCAACGCCGGCCCCGACCACCCGCTCAACAGGCCCGCCCGCGCGAACTTCCCCGGCGGCGCGGCCGTCTCCAACGTCTCGGCCAGTCGCACCGCGGTCGCCAACGCCTGCCGCCCGTACTCGTTGTCGCCGCGCGAAGTCGCGAAGTGGAGCTGCGTCAAGGCAATCCCGGCGAGCCCGCCCTCGAAGGCGTGGTCGGTGGTCTGGTCCACCAGAGCCCGGGACGCGGCCAGCACTGCCGAAGCCGCGTCGCGGTGGCCGAAGTGCTCGAGCACGTACGCGATCCCGTGGCTGCCGTCGAAGAACCCAGGCCGCGCGGGCGGTTCGCGGCGCACGGCGTCGAGCAGCCACTGCTCGTGCTCAGGGAACCGCCCGGCTCCGGCCACGTCCAGCGCCCACAGCACACCTGCCGCGCCGAAGCCGAAACACGCGCCGCCCACCCGGAACTGCTCGATGTCGCCCGGGAACAACCGGTCCAGTCGCGACGGGGTGGCCGAAGCCAGCACACCCTCCACGACCTGCTTGCGCACCAGCGTCCAGTCGGGCCGCTCCTCGTCGAGCTCGGTTAGACCGCCGACCCGGTCGTCGCCCAGCACCCGCACCAGCTCGTCCGCGTACCCGTCGGCCAGCCCGAACCGCCGCTGCGCGAACTCCGCGGCACCCCGCAGCTTCGCCGGCGCCAGCTCCAGCAGCGTCGCCAACGGCAGGAACAGCCACAGCCGCAGCATCGCCAGCGCGTACCGGTCGATGTCGAACCCGTGCCGGTCGGCCGGCGCGCGGAATCCGGGCGCTCCCAACGCCGGCCGCGAGCCCGAAGCGACGTCGAACGCCATCTCGAAGTCGATCAGCGACACCGTGTCGTCGTCGGCCACCAGCACGTTCAGCGCGTGCAGGTCACCGAACACCACCCCGCGTTCGTGCAGGTCGGCGACGATCCGCTCCACCTGCGCGAGCACCCCCAGCGCCCGGTCGCGGTACGCCAGCAGGTCGGCCTCGGTGCTGTCGCGGCGTGTGAGCGGGTAGTGCAGTGCGAGCCAGCTGCCCAGCGATGTCCCAGGCATCCGCTGCATCGCCAGGTAGTGGTGCTCCCACACGGTGAAGCGCTCGTACGCGTCCGGAACGCCCGGAACGTCCGCCAGCCGCTGGAGAACCTCGTGTTCGCGCTCCAATCGTTCGACGGCGTCGACCAGCTCGCGGTCCAGCCCGGCGTGGGGCCGGGCCTCCTTCAGCACGACCTCCGCCCCGTCCGCCCTGCGCTCGGCGACGTACACGCCGCCGCCGTTGGAGAAGTGCAGGGAGCTCGTCACGCGGTAGGGGAACTGCCCCGGATCGCCGCCTTTGCGCGCGGCGAGGCTCGCGTCCAGGCACACCGGAATCTTCACCCAATCGGGTACCGAGAAAACGGGCTCGCGCCGGTCGGGCACGGGTGTACCGTCGGGTTTGCGGATCGCGAGCACCCGTGTGCCGTCGTGTTCCACCCATTGTTCGGCGAATCCGCCATAACGTACGTATAACGGCCCGGATTCGTACCGAAGGTCGCTGAGTACATAAGCGCCGTGTTCGCCAGTCAGCCGCTCGGAAAGATCTTGAAGAACCCGTGTCAGTTCGCGCTCGTCGAGCGGATAAAGCGTGATCAACTTGCCGCTTCCGTCGCGAGGTGCATATTTCGAATTCCGCGCCAGCAGGATGGTCCGGGACTGCAGGTGCTTGAACGCCACGCGACGGTCCACGCAGTACTCGTGCACTGCCGCCAGCACGCGGTCCGCATTGTCCATTCCGGCCGAAACGTGGACCTTCCAGCCCTGTTCGGGCAGGTCAACGCCCTGCGGGTGCAGCACGCGCCAGATGCCGCGCGTGCCCACCGTCCACATCGGTCCCGGCGCCGGCAGCCCGGCGGCGAAGTCGTCGGCGGGCGCTCCGGTTTCGCGTTGTTCGTCGAAGAACAGCGGATCCGCGAAGCAGAACGCTTCATACCGCATGTCCATGAAACCGCACCCTCCGCGTACTTCCGCACTCCCTGACGAGGAATATTCCCGCACGCCGGAGGTGTAAAGGCCAATCCGCCAACCCGGGGGTTCGGCTGGGCTGATCAGGGTAGACAGAAGTGCCGCCGAAGTCCGAAACCGGGGACCCTGTGTGATTTCACGGATTACTCGACCACTCGGTCGTGGTGTAACACCCGGCTCGTCGCATTGTTCATGCAGGTCCGGCGAAGTGCGGCATACTCTGCCGATCGTTACCGATCCGACCACAGTCACGGCCGAATGGCTTCGTGGCGGCGGTTACGTGCCGCGTGGGGGTCGGCCTACTTTTGGCCGGATCAGTAACTGTACCGTGAAATTGGCAGAATGCCATCAACGGATTCCGGTGCCCGATTTCGACGGCAGCGTGGAGCTGGGGGACGGCTCAGTCCACAGGAGACCGACGGTCGTGGCGCCGGCCACGTCGGCGGCCCTCGGCGAACAGCCCCGGAAACGCCAGCGGGTACGTTGTGGCCAGCGCGGCAGAAGGAGGAACGGGTGATTCTCGGTTTCGCGGTGGCGGTGGCGGTGTGCGCACTGCTGGTCGCGCTGTGGAGCTTCCTGCAGGCCGCGCGAAAACGCCTGCCGGACACCCCGCTGCTCGTCGCGCTCGGTGTGGTCGAGGTGCTGCTGATCGCCCAGCTCGTGGTCGGCATCGTGCTGCTCGCGAGCGGTGAGAAGCCCGGCAGCCTCGCCACGTTCCTGGCCTACCTGATCGGCTGCCTGGTCGTGCTGCCGGTCGGCGCGGTGTGGGCGCTGGCCGAGCGGAGCCGGTCGAGCACGGTCGTGCTCGGCATCGCCTGCCTGGCCATCCCGGTGATGGTGCTGCGACTGAACGAGGTGTGGAGTGGAGCAAGCGCGTAAGACGGCCACGGGCCCGGGCCGGGTGCTGGTCGCGGTGTACGCGATCTTCGCGCTGGCCGCGACCTCGCGCGCCGGCGTCCAGATCGGCACGAAGTTCCACGAAGCGCCGCTGGCCTACGTGCTCTCGGCCTTCGCCGCCGTCGTCTACCTCCTCGCGACCTTCGCCCTCGCCAAAGGCGGCGAACGCTGGTGGCGCGTCGCGCTCGTGGCCTGCAGCGTCGAGTTCCTCGGGGTGCTGACGATCGGCACCCTCAGCATCTTCGACCGCCAGGCCTTCCCCGACGCCACGGTGTGGTCGGTCTACGGCCAGGGTTACGTCTTCATCCCGCTCGTGCTGCCGCTGGTCGGCCTGTACTGGCTGTGGCGGACGGCCCCCCAGCGAGTCTCGGCCTGAGCTGCGGAAACGCGGTTTCCCCGGCTACTTTCGCCGGTTCCGGCACCCGGACAAATCCCCTGATGATCAGGGCCGCTTCGGGTCCCAGACCGCCTCGACCAGGCGACCGGGAAGGGTCCGCACCGCTTCGTGGTTGTCACCCAAGAGAACCCGTAGCGGAACGAGGAGACCATGGCCCAACCCACGCAGAAGATCCCCGGCCCCGACCACCCGATCACGGTCGAGGTCAACCTGGCGCGCGTGCTCGTGAAGCTGGGCGACACGGTCATCGCCGACACGACCCGGGCGCAGGTGCTGCGCGAGTCCACCTACCCGGCGGTGCAGTACATCCCGCGTGAGGACGTCGACTTCGCAGCCCTCGCGCGGACCGAGCACCACACGTACTGCCCGTACAAGGGCAACGCGTCCTACTACTCTCTGACCCCGGCCGGCTCCGCGGGCGACAACGCCGTCTGGACGTACGAGGAGCCCTACGACGCGGTGTCCCCGATCAGGGACCACCTCGCGTTCTACGCGGACCGCGTCTCGATCGAGGAACTGCCCGCCTGACCCACGAAAAAAAGCCGGGCGCGCCCCGAGAAAACGGAGCGCGCCCGGCAACAGAACTCAGCGGGTGACGGTCAGCTGAGCCGACCCCGTCACGCCACCGCTGGTCACCGAGATCGTCACGGTGCCCGCGCGGCGAGCCGTGACCTTCCCCGTCACAGCGTCCACCGAAGCGACGCGAGTGTCGCTCGACGACCACACGTGCGAAGCCGGATCGGCGATCGGCATGGTGGCCGTGGGGAGGTTGTCCCCGCCGACCTCGGCGCCCGTGGCGGAAGCACTGACCGAAGCACCGACCCGCAGCGAAGCAGCGGGCACCGTCACCGCGATCGACGACAGCACCGGCTCCACCGAGAACTGCACGTCACCACGAGCGGTGTGCAGCAGCACGAAGTGGTAGATGCCGCCCTCGTCCGAAGGCGCGTACGCCGGCATGCCGAGGTCCGCGATCGTCAGCTGCGGGATACCGCCGGCGGCCGGCGACGTCGGGTTGCCCAGCGGGTCGATGACCTGATCGGCGAACCCGCGCGCGTGGCCGTAGACCATCACCACGTGCTTGTCCGGGTGCGTCTGCTGGTAGCGCTGCACCAGCCGCACGTACATGCGCGCTTCCCACCGGTCGCTGAACTGGCTGTTGGCCACCGGGTGCGGGTCGTACGCCGGCATGTGCGTGGTCACCAGCACGGTCTGCGACGAGGCGTCCGTGAGCTGCTTGACCAGCCACGGGTACTGCGCCTCGGCGGGCGACTGGAACGCGTCCGACGACTGCAGGCTGCCGTGCGCGTTGTCGGTGACGATCACCTGCGCGTCGCCGGCCTTGTACTGGTAGTGCGTGGCGCCGAAGACCTGGGCGAAGTTGCCGTTCTCCGGCAGCACGCCCTGGCTGATCTCGTGGTTGCCCACCACGTCGTGGTACGGCACGCCCAGCGCGGCGATCTTCTGCTGCGCGTACTGCAGGTCGGCGACCGCGCCGTCGTCCGACATGTCACCCAGTGCCTGCACCGAAGACGGCCGTGCCTGTGAAGGCAACGTCGGCAGCCGGCCCTTGATGGTGTCCATGACGTTCGAAGAAGCCGAACCCGGGTCGCTCGCCACCATGTGCGCGTCGTCGCCCAGCAGCATCGTCGAGCCCGAACGCGAGAAGTCCGCGGCGTTCTCCGAGAACTTCAGCCACGACGGGTTCTGCGGAATCGCCTGGTACGGCGGCGTGACCAGCGGACGCGGTGAGTACAGCGCCTGCAGACCGCTCACGTTCAGCGTGCCCGACGTCGTCTGGCTCGGGTTGATCGTGAGGAAGTCGACGAAGCTGATCCGCAGCGGGAAGTTCAGCCCCGGCGGCAGCGTCGCGATGGCCAGGCGCCAGTCCTGCCACGTCACCGTGGTCGGGTACAGCGTGGTGGTGGCACCGTCGATGCCGATGTACGACTCGGCCAGCTGGATGCCGGTGCCGTCGCCCTTCACCCACACGCCGATGCCGGTCGGGTTCTGACCGCTGGTGTTGGCGCCGGCCGTGATCGTGGACTTCGGCGACAGCACGAGCTGCTTCACGCCGGAGCCCGCGGGCATCGTGTACGTCAGCTGCGTCGAGGCCGAAGCCGTCGATCCCGGCGGGACGACGCCCGGCGCGGCGACCATCGTGGCCGGCTGGCCCGTGGTGTTGCGCAGGCTCCACGCGGCCGGGTCGCTGAAGTCGTTGAGCTCCTGCGACACGCTGCCGATGGCCACGGTCGCGGTCGCTGTGGCGCCGCCGACCTTCGCCGTCACCTTCTCCAGGCCCGAGTTCACCGCGTCCGCCGTGAAGACACCGGACTTGTCGACGCTGCCGAGCGACGCGTCGCTCACCGACCACGAAGCCGCGGCGGCGGGGATGGCGACCGCGGTGCCCGTGGACGTCGAGCCGGACAAGGTGAACGTCTGCGTGCCACCGTTGTTCAGTTCCGGGTCGGTGGGGGAGATCTGCAACGACCCGAGCCGGTCGACGACCCGCAGCGGCTGCACGGAGACCGCGATGCCCGCGCGGGCGATCAGCACGCCGGTGCCCGCGTGGCCCGCGGTGAACTGGCCGTCCTTCCACGAACCGAGCGTCGAGGGCACGACCTGCACGGACGCCTTCTCGCGCGCGGGGTTGCCGAGCGAGTCGAGGCCGAACGCGGGGACCGGCACGGTCGCGCCGGGCACCGTGTCCACGCCCTTGCCGCCGTTCACGACCATCGTGCGCGCGAAGCCGGGGGCCTGCTCGGTCGAGTAGAGGAACAGGCCGTTGGCGACGGGCCGCTCGTGGCCGTCCGACGGGTTGTTCATCACCGAAACGGCGGGGTCACCCGGCTTGCGGGCGGCCATCTCGGTGGAGCCGCCGCCGTCGAAGAGCACGGCGTTGTACGCGCCGTGGGCCACCATGTAGCCCGCGACCTGCGCCGGCGTAACGCCCAGTGCCGCGCTCGCACCGAGGCGCCCGTCGAGCGTGGCGATGATCGTGTGCTTGCCGTCCTTGCTCACGCCGACCACGGTCTCGGGGTTGACGCCGCCCGGCGGGTTGCCGGTCGGGTCGTTGTAGACCGCGCCGTCGCGCACCAGCATGGTCGAGCCGGACAGCAGCTGCTTGAGGCCGCCGGTGTCGGCCGTGACCGACACCGAGTCTCCACTGTGGACAGTGGTCGACAGCCACGTGCCGCCCGCGCCGCCGCCGAGGAGGCCGAGCTGGCCCTTCGCCAGGGCCGGCGCCGCGGTGACGCCCGTCTGCACGGAGTCGACGACGAACGTGCCCGTCTTCGTCTCGTGCCCGAGCGCGAGCGTGCTCGCCGGGAGAGCCGTCGCGCCGCCGAGGTCGGGGGTGATCTCGGTGATGCCGCCGGACGCGACGTCGTTGACAACGTTGACAGAGGTCAGGGGAGTGCTCGTGGCACCGTCGGTGACCGAGCCGGAGAACGTCTGCGGGCCGAGCACCATCGTGCCGTCGGCGCGCACGCCGAGCTGCGCGTTGAAGTTCGGGCGCGGGCTCTTGAGTAGCTTGCCGTTCGTGATCACACCGCCGAGCGGGCGGCCGCTGGCGTTGATCTCGAAGAAGTCGCCGTTGACGCCGGCCACCGCGTGGGTGCGGGCGGCCATCGAGCTCACCGTCTCGTCGGCCGGGTTGGTGATCACGTCGCCGGCTTCGACCACGCCGAGGCGTACGTTCGGGTCACCGAGGTTCACGTCGAGCACCTGGGTGTGCTGGCGGCCGCCGACGGTGTCGTAGGTCTCGGAGTACTGGGTCACGCCGCGCGTGACGGTCACCGGCGTCGTCTTCGTCTGGTCGACGACGAGGCTCCAGTTCGTGGGAGTGGCCGGCAGCCACGGCTTCGGTGTCGCCGCCTCCGCCGTTCCGGCGGCCCCGGAGGTGACCACGCTTCCCGCGAGCAGCGCGGCGACCACCGCGCTGCTTCTTCGACTGCGTTTCAAGACAGCTCCTCGCTCGGGTGCACCGGGATGTGCGCACGTCACCCCAGCACTGCCCGGTGAAAACAAGATGTCGCGCCGTCGGCGACGAGGGATGCGGCAGGGAACGGGCGGCTCCGATTCGGGCGAAACGCCGCGTGGGTTGCACCACACGAGCGGGGGTAGCCGTGAGAAGCCCCGCTACGCGCTGGTGTTGCCTAGGTCATAACGTTGATACGGGAATGCTCTAGCGCGGATACGAGTTCAGCTGTAACGTTGGTACCAATCGAGCGAAACGACGATACGGAGACTGAGATGACCAGCAACGAGACCACGCAGCGTGTCGCGATCGTGACCGGCGGGTCGGGCGGAATCGGCCGGGTCGTGGCCGAGCGCCTGGCCAAGGACGGCATGCAGGTGCTGGTGCACTACTCGGGCAACCCGCAGCGCGCCGACGAGGTCGTGGCCGCGATCACCGCCGCCGGCGGCACCGCGAGCTCGGCGCAGGCCGACGTGGCGGACGAGGCCCAGGTCGAGGCCCTGTTCGACACCGCGGAGCAGCGTTACGGCGGGGTCGACGTGGTCGTGCACACCGCCGGGATCATGCTCCTGGCCCCGCTGACCGAGCTCAAGCTCGACGACCTGGACCGCATGCACCGCGTCAACATCCGCGGCACCTTCGTGGTCGACCAGCAGGCCGCCCGCCGGCTGCGCTCCGGCGGCGCCCTGATCAACTTCTCGACGTCGGTGACCAAGCTGGCGCTGAACAACTACACCGCCTACGCCGCTTCCAAGGGCGCGGTCGACGCGATCACCCTGATCCTGGCCCGCGAGCTGCGCGGACGTGACATCACCGTCAACGCCGTGGCCCCCGGCCCCACCGCCACCGCGCTGTTCCTCGAAGGCAAGCCGCAGGAAGTCATCGACCGCCTCGCCAAGGTCCCGCCGCTCGAGCGCCTCGCCGTGCCCGAAGACGTCGCCGAAGCCGTCGCCTTCCTCGCCGGCCCGGCCCGCTGGGTCAACGGCCAGGTCATCTACGCCAACGGCGGAGCCATCTGAGCTCGCCGCTCACCCCCACCCGCCTGCTGGTTCGAAGGAGAACTCCCATGTCCCAGACCATCGTCATCACCGGTGCTTCCAGCGGCTTCGGCGCCCTCACCGCCCGCGCGCTGGCCGAGGGGGGCCACACCGTCTACGCCGGCATGCGCGAGACGGCCGGCCGCAACGCCCCGCAGGTCCAGGCCGTCGCCGACTACTCGAAGGAGCACGATGTCGACCTGCGTGCCATCGAGCTGGACGTGAACTCGCAGGACTCCATCGACGCGGCTGTCGCACGGATCGAGGCCGACAGAGGCACCATCGACGTGCTGATCCACAACGCCGGTCACATGGTCACCGGCCCGGCCGAGGCCTTCACGCCGGAACAGCTCGCGGAACTCTACGACG
Organism: Amycolatopsis sp. DSM 110486; assembly: GCF_019468465.1. NCBI lineage: Bacteria > Bacillati > Actinomycetota > Actinomycetes > Pseudonocardiales > Pseudonocardiaceae > Amycolatopsis > Amycolatopsis sp. DSM 110486. Next base: position 4,176,590 of record NZ_CP080519.1, read on the forward strand.
TGAACGTGCTCAGCACCCAGCGCGTGAACCGCGCCGTGCTGCCCGGCATGCGCCGCCGTGGCGAGGGCCTGGTCGTGTGGGTCTCCAGCTCCAGCGTCAAGGGCGGCACCCCGCCGTACCTCGCGCCGTACTTCGCCGCGAAGGCCGGCATGGACGCCCTCGCCGTCAGCTACTCGACCGAGCTGACCCGGTGGGGCATCGAGACGTCGATCGTGGTCCCCGGCGCCTTCACCTCGGGCACCAACCACTTCGCCCACTCGGGCCGCCCGGCCGACGACGCCGTGGTCGCCGACTACGAGACCAAGTACGCCGGCCTGATGGAGCAGGTCTCGGGCAAGCTCGCCGCCCTGGAGCCGGCCGACGCCGACGTCTCTTCGGTCGCCGCCGAGATCGCCCGCATCGTCGCCATGCCCCGCGGCGAACGTCCGTACCGCGTGATCATCGACCCGTCCGACGACGGTTCGGCCGAGGTCTCGGCGGTCGCCGACCGCATCCACCGCGAGTTCTACGAGCGCATCGACCTGGCGGATCTGCTCACGATCCGGAAGTGACCGTCCGGAAGGGACCGTGCACAAGGGAGGGAAGCCCCGGCTTCCCTCCCTTCGCCGTACCTACTTCAGCCGGATGACGATCCCCGTCAGTCCGCTCAGGACGCTCGCCACGCCCGCCCGCACGGCCGCCGCCGCCCGTTCCGGGGTGAAGGACCCCGGGTCGTCGCCCGTGGCGGTCATGAGGCCGGCGCCGCGGAAGGTGGCGCCCGGCCAGTTGGCGGCGGTGACGTTGGCGGTCGGTTCCGCGATCTCCGCGCCGAGCACGAGGAACTGCCGGTCGAGGTGGCCGGCGGTGACCACGGTGATCGCGTCGACGAGTTCGCTGCCGGCAGTGATGATGAGGTCCGGGGCGAGGTTCATGGCCTCGACGATGCTGTCGGTGTGGCGGACGGGATCGTCGGCCGTGACGACCTTGAGGCTCACCTGCTCTTGCTCGGCCCAGTCCTTGACCGCGCCGACCAGGGTTTTCGTCTGCGGGTCGTCGCCGGCGGTCAGGAGCACCACGCGGTAGCCCGGCGCCGGGTGCACGGCGTCCCACGAACCCGGCCGCGGGGTGATCGTCGCTTCCGGAGTCGGTGGCGTACTGGTGAATCCCTGACCGAGCACGCCGACGGCGGTGGGCGCGGGGTGTGGTCCCGACCAATCGTCGGTGGCGCCGCACCCGCTCAGGAGCACTGCCGTCAGTGCGCCGACGACCACGAATCGTGAACGCAAGCCGGATCGTCCTTTCGGGCCAGTGGTGCGCGGATCGGTCTCCTTCCTACCCGATCGCCGCCCGTTTCCGGTGCGCCGCTTTCTTCCGTCGGAATCCGGTCGCTGCATGTTCGCCCGCCCTCTGCCGTTTGTTCGCCTGAGCCCAGCAAAGTGCGGGCGAGCAACCGGAAAGAGGAAGTCCATGCCCCGCCCCCTCAGACGCTTCGCCCGCCTGGCAACAGTTTTCGCGTTCGCCGCGCTGACGGTTATTCTCGGTACCACGACCGCGTCCGCGCACGGGTTTTCGTCGGTCGTCTACGCCGACGTCACCTCGCCCGATTCCGGACAGGTGCGAGCGGAGCTGGGGCTCGAATACGACCTGCTGGTCGTCTCCGCCGCCGACTACGAGCACGACGACCCGCTGTTCAAGCAGGGCACTGCGGCGTTCGACGCGAAAGATTCCGCCGCACAGGCGAAGGCGCTCGAAGACCATTCGGCCGCCGTGCTCAAGTATGTGACGGAACGCTTCCACGTGAGCACGGAAAGTCCCTGCACGCCAACGAAAGACGGCGGTTTCCGCATGGAGCAGCGGGAAGGTGTGCCCTACGCGCTGCTCGACCTCGACTACCGCTGCGGCAGCGCCGATGCCCACGAGGTGCGCAGCGCACTGTTCCCTGATGCCGAGGGTTACGTCCGCGACACCAAGACCGTCGTCACCTACGACCTCGACCTGACCTCGGGCAGCGCCGCCCTCGACGCGCACCAGCCGTCGTTCTCCACGCAGCAGTCGTTCGGCGAGCGGTTCTGGGAGTTCTTCCGGCTCGGCGCGGAACACCTGCTCACCGGTCTCGACCACATCCTTTTCCTGCTCGCGCTCATCGCCGGCTCCCGGCGCCTGCGCGAGATCGTGCTGGCGGCGACCACGTTCACGCTGGCCCACTCCGTCACGTTCGTGCTGGCCGCGCTGGGGCTGGTGACGGTGCCGGCCGCGATCATCGAGCCCCTCATCGCCCTCTCGATCGCCGTGGTCGCGGCCTGGCCGCTGTGGCGGCTGTGGCGGCGCAAGGTCAACGGCATCGAGGACGACCTCACCGGCGACGGCCACTTCAGCCTCGACCGCACCGGGTGGACTCGGCTCGCTGTGGTGTTCTGCTTCGGCCTCTGCCACGGCCTCGGGTTCGCTTCAGCCCTGGGTATCGACACCGCGTGGTCTTGGACACTTCTGTGGTCGCTGCTCGTGTTCAACGTCGGTATCGAGACGGTGCAGCTGGCGATCATCGCGATCGTTTTCCCGCTTCTCGTGCTGATCCGCCGCCGCGCGACCTTCGCTCCACAGTGGACGACCGGGGTCATCGCGGCGGCCGTTTCAGTGATGGGGCTCACCTGGTTCGTGGAGCGCATCGCGGCGGGCTGACCACGTAATTCCTGGGTGGGTCACTCGTCCTTCCGGCGAAGTTCACCTAACGCACATCATGGGCGGAAACGCTACCAATCGGTCTTCCCGACCCATTGACCCGAAAGGGAAAGCACATCCGATGAAACCTTCCAGATCCGGGCGGAACCTCGCCTTCGGCATCGCGACGGTGGGCGTGAGCCTCATGCTCGCGTTCGGCAACGGTTCGGCGACTGCCGCCACGTGGACGCCGACCCCGCCGGCCAAGGCGAACACCATCGTCCTCGGTGTCGGCGCCAAGGAATCGCAGCGCGTGTTGTCCTGGTACACCGACACCAACGCCGACCAGACGGTCGAACTGGTGCCGACCAACTGGCTCAACCACGGCAAGTTCCCCACCAACGCCAAGAAGTTCTCGGCGGTCATTGGCAGCAACGCGGTCAACGGTGGGTTCAACGCGCACGTCACGCTCGACGGCTTGCAGCAGAACACGGCGTACTCCTACCGCATCGGCAACGGTGACGGCTGGTCGCCGACGTACTCCTTCAAGACGCAGTCGTTCAAGGGCGACTTCGACTTCCTGTTCTACGGTGACCCGCAGATCGGTTCGTCGGGTGATGTCGCGAAGGACGGGGCCGGCTGGGCCGACACCCTGAACGTGTCGCTGGCCGCCAACCCGAAGGCCGAGCTCCTCGTGTCGGGTGGCGACCAGGTCGAGTCCGCCAACATCGAGGCGGACTGGGACGCGTTCCTCGGCTCGGACAAGCTGCGCCAGTACCCGTGGGCCGCCACCATCGGCAACCACGACGTCGGCGGCAAGGCCTACGAGCAGCACTTCTGGACGCCGAACACCGACCGTTCGACGCCGTTTTACAACGGTTCGCAGAACACGAACTCCGGTGGCGACTACTGGTACACCTACAAGGGTGTGCTGTTCATCGACCTGAACAGCAACGCCTACGCCAACAATGCGGACGAGGCGCACATCGCCTACGTCACCGACGTGATCAAGAAGCACGGCGGCGAGGCCAAGTACACGGTGCTCGTGTACCACCACTCGATCTACTCGCCGGCGGACCACGCCAACGACGGTGACAACCAGCTGCGCCGCCAGGACTTCCCGACGGCGTTCTCCAACCTGGGTGTCGACCTGGTCCTGCAGGGTCACGACCACAGCTACTCGCGCAGCTACGTGATCAAGAACGGCAAGAAGGCCAACCCGGCCGAGCAGCCGAGCGCCACGCAGGTCCAGCAGGGTCCGGGCGGCGTCGTCTACGTGACGGCGAACTCCGCGTCGGGGTCGAAGTACTACGACCTCACCGACCCGGACACCACGAAGGACCCGAACTACGGGGCCGACCCGCTCAACCCGGACAACCACTGGGCCAACTCGGTCGAGAACCAGGAGCACGTGCGCACCTATGTCAAGGTCGAGGTGCGGGACGACAAGCTGATGGTCGAGAACGTCCGCAGTGGCACCTGTGCCGCTCCGAACGCCGCCGTCGAGCGCGGCAACGTCAAGTGGTGCGGTCCGGACGAGGGCGCTTCGCCCGCGGGCAAGGTCGGTTCCCTGGTCGACCAGGTCGTCATCCACCCGTACAAGCCGGGCAACAACAGCGGCCACGGTGACGACGGTCATGGCAATGACGGTCACGGTCACGACGATCACGACGGTCCGCACTGGCTGAGCCAGACCCTCGGCACGCTCGGCTCCACGCTCACCGCGCTGAGCTGACTCGCCTGATCCACCAGGCAGGGGCGGGTGCTCGCCGGCACCGCCCCTGCCGCCCACTCCGTTCTGCCCACCTGCCCGAGGACTGCACATGCGTTCCACGCTCACCCGCGCGCTCGCCGCCGTGCTGCTCGCCGCCGGGTTCGCCGCCACCACGGCGCTGCCGGCCGCCGCGCAGGACACCGCTTCTCAGGACACGGCTTCTCAGGACACCGCGCCCTGGGCCGTCAGCACCGCGGACAACGAGTTCGGTGCCGACCGCGTCAACTACAGCTACACCGCCCAGGCGGGGGAGCAGGTGCACGACGGCCTCAAGGTCGTCAACAACGGCACCGCGCCGCTGGAGCTGGCCGTGTACACAGCGGACGCGTTCACCCGGCCCGACGGGCAGGTCGACCTCCTCGCGCACGACAAGAAGTCGGTCGGCGTCGGCGCGTGGGCGCGCGCGGCGAGCGACCACCTGAAGCTGGGGCCCGGCGAATCGGCCGACGTGCCCTTCACGGTCGCCGTTCCCGCCGGCACCAAGGCCGGTGACTTCCTGGGCGGGATCGTCACGTCGGTGCAGCAGGGCACTGTCGAGCGCCGCCTCGGCATCCGCATCCGCCTGCGCGTGGGCGGTGACCTGGCGCCCGCGCTGTCCGTCGAGGACGCGCACGTCGACTACTCGGGCACGGCGAACCCGTTCGGCACGGGTGACGCCACGCTGTCCTACACCCTGCACAACACCGGCAACGCCATCGCCGCCGCGCGGCAGAGCGCGTCGGTCTCCAGCTTGTTCGGCGCCTGGACCACCCCGGCCGCCGCGATTCCGGACTCGCCGCAGCTACTGCGGGGGGAGACGTGGCAGGTTTCGGTGCCCGTCCACGGTGTGGTTCCGGGGGTGCGCGTGGCCGCCGACGTCTCGATCACGCCGCTGCTCCCGGACGCGTCCGGCTCCGTCGCGCCGCTCGCCGTGGTGACGGGCTCGGCCGGTGGCTGGGCGGTTCCGTGGACGTTGCTGGTCGTGCTGGTTTTGCTGGTGCTCGTTGTTGTTTTCGTGGTTCGGCGGCTGCGCAAGCGCCGAGTGGGCGACGACGGGAGCCCGGCTGAGCTCCCCTCTGAAACACCCGAAACCGTGACGCCCGACAGTGCTGAATCCAAGAAGGCCGAGTCCGAAACCGCCGAGTCCGAAACCGCTGTGTCCTAAAGGTTCGGGTGCCGCTGCGCCCACGGCGCGACGGCCTCGAACGCCTTCGCCGCCGAGAACACCGCCTCGTCGTGGTACGGCTTGCCGACGATCTGCAGCCCCGTCGGCACCCCCGACGAGCTGACGCCCGACGGCACGGTGAGCACTGGGAGCTGGCTCAGCAGGTTGAACGGGTAGGTCAGCGCCCACGCGAGGTACGCGTCGACCGGTTTTCCGTTGACGGTGAAGGACTTGTCGTCGTTCTGGTGGTTCGCGGCCGGCGCGGGCACGGCTTGGGTCGGGCACACCATCAGGTCGTAGTCCGCGAACACGGCTGACAGCTTCGTCCACATTTCCGTGCGCACGAGCTCCGTCTTCTTCACCCGCACGTGGTCGAGCTGCCGGCCCTGCAGGATGAGGTGGCGCACGAACGGGTCCATTTTGTACTGCCACTGCGGGACGTGGTCCCCGGCGATCGCCGCGAACAGCCCCTGCCAGTGCGTGACCCAGGCGTCGTAGGTGCTTTCGTTCCAGCCGAGATCCACCTGCTCCACCACGGCACCGGCCTCGGCCAGCTTCGCGACGGCTTCCTCCGTTTTCCGCGCTACCTCGGTGTCGACCTCGACGTAACCCAGGTCCGGCGAGTACGCGATCCGCAGGCCCGCCACAGAGCCGGGACCAGCGGGAATCGTCACGCGCTCGCGCAGCGTCGTGATGTCGTCCGGGTGCTGGCCGGAGACCACGTTCTGCGCGAGCGCGACGTCGCCGACCGTCCGGCCGAGCACGCCGACGTGCACGATGGCCTCGAACATCGTGTCCAGCAGCGCCGAGGGGTTGCGTCCGAACGGCGCCTTGTACCCGACGATCCCGCACGACGACGCGGGCATGCGCAGCGAACCACCACCGTCGTCGCCTCCGGCCAGCAGGGCCATGCCGGTCGCGACGGCGACGGACGACCCGCCCGACGAGCCGCCGCTGCTGAAGTCGAGGTTCCACGGGTTGCGGGTGATGCCGTAAAGCGGGCTGTGGCAGTGGCCGGCGTGGGCGAACTCCGGCGTGGTGGTGCGGATGTGCATGATGGCGCCGGCGTCGAACATGCGCTGCATGGCCGGCAGCGTGTGGTCGGCCTCAACGCCTTCGAAGATCTTGGAGCCCCACGACGTCGTCACGCCCTTCACGGGGTGCAGTTCCTTCACGGCGAAGGGAATTCCCTCGAGCGGGCGCGCGGTTCCGTCGCGGTAGCGCTGGTCGGCGTCGGCCGCCTGCTGCCGGGCTTGGTCGTAGAACCGGTTGGTGATCGCGTTGACGTGCGGGTTGACCTCTTCGCAGCGGTCGATCACGGCGGCCATGAGCTCGCTGGGCGCGAGGGTGCGATCCTTGAACCGGCGCAGGGCTTCTTCGGCGGGCAGGTAACAGAGGGACTCGTCAACAGCGGCGGGGCTGCTCATCGCGGTGCCCTTCCTGTTCGGCTGGTGGGCTTGTTCGAAGGTAGGACAACCGGCGCCATGACACAAGGTGTCATATCGTCAACGGTGTGTCATTATGAGACAATGACCGGGTGAGAGGCTGCGAAACGTGAGGACCCTGCGGATGCTGCGCCAGGAACGCGGCTGGACGCTCGACGAGCTCGCCCGCCGGACGGGCCTCACCAAGTCGTATCTGTCCAAAGTGGAGCGAGGGAACAGCACGCCCTCCATCGCCGTGGCGATCGGCCTCGCGGAGGCACTGGGCGTCGACGTCACCCAGCTCTTCGGCGACGCGCAGGACAGCGCCAACCTCGAAGTCCGCCGAGTCGGCACCGCTGCGGATCCGACTGTCCCCGACTCCGGTTCGAGCTTCGTGCACCTCGCCGGCGGCGTGGTCGGCAAGCAGATGCTGCCGTTCCTCATCTACCCGCCGACCACCGAGGTCGAGTGCCTCTACCGCGCCCATTCCGGCGACGAGCTGATCCTGGTCCGCTCCGGCGAGATCGAGATGCGCTTCCCGGACCGCACGGAACGCCTGTCCGCCGGCGACTCGGTGTACTTCCGCGGCGGGATTCCCCACTACGTCAAGTCGATCAGCCCCGAGCCCGCGGAGGTGCTCGTGGTGATCGGGGCGCCGGAGGAGCGAGCGTGACCAAGCGCGCGTTGGCGGTTCGGCACGTGGCTTTCGAGGACCTCGGTCTCCTGTCGCCGCTGCTGCTCGCCCGCGGCTACACCGTCGTCTACCTCGAAGCCGGCGTCGACCCGATCACGCCGGAGTTGCTGTCCGCCCCGGATGTCGTGGTCGTCCTCGGCGGCCCCATCGGCGTCGGCGACACCGCGTTGTACCCGTTCCTGCCGGACGAACTCACCTCGATCGCCACGCGGCTCTCGACCGGCCGCCCCACCCTGGGCATCTGCCTCGGCGCCCAGCTCATCGCCGCGGCCCTCGGCGCCGACGTCACGCCGACCGGCAAGAAGGAAATCGGCTACTCCCCGCTGGGCTTGACGCCCGCCGGCCGCGACTCGGTGCTGTCCCCTTTGGACGGTGTCCCCGTCCTCCACTGGCACGGCGACCAGTTCGCCATCCCGGCCGGCTCGACGACCCTGGCCGAAACCCCGGGCTTTCCCCACCAGGCCTTCAGCCCCGCCCCGGGCACCCTCGCCCTCCAGTTCCACCTCGAAGCCGACCGCACGCGCCTCGAACCCTGGCTCATCGGCCACACCTTCGAACTCACCACCGCCGGCGTCGATCCCCACACCCTCCGCGCCGACGCCGCCACCCACGGCCCAACCCTGGCCCGCGCGGCGCAAACGGTCTTCACGATGTGGCTCGACGAAGCCGAACAGGTGCTCTCCGCGTCCGCTTGAGGTCCGCCCCGATGACCGCCGCCCGTCAGTCGGTGAAGGAGTCGAGGCGAAGCTCCCGGTTGAGCACCGCGCGTGCCACCCCGATCAGCGGCAGGTGCCGGCTGAACGCGTGTGCTCGCAGGCGCAGCAGCGCGTCGGCGAGACTGATCTGGAGCTGCGTCGCGAGCATCCCCGTGGCGATGTGGACGTCGTCGTAGTGCCCCGGAACGTCTTCGCGGGCCCAGTTCGCGACGGGACTGATCGCGCCCGAGCTGTCCGCCAGCAACGCCGTGGTCGACAGGTCGGCCAGCGTCAGCGCGTTCGCCAGCTCTTCGGGCGACAGGGGTCCGGGCCGGTGCCGGTACAGCCCGAGCGTGCCCAGCCGCGCGGCGCCGGTCTGCAGTGGGAACGCGAACGCGGCGGCCGCAGCCGTCTCCGCCGCGCCGTCGGCGAAGCCCGGCCAGCGCCCCTCGCCCGACGTCAGGTCGTCGACGAGCACCGGCTCGCCGGTGGTGAACGCCTCGACCGCGGGCCCGTCGCCGACCGTGTACTGCAGTTCTTCCAGCGATTCGGCCCAGTCGCCGCTGGCCGCGACGAGGTCCTGCGCCCGCCCGGCCGTGCGCACGGAGATCACGGCCGCGTCCGTGTTGACCTCGCCCACGGCCACTTCGCACACCGCACGCACCCATTGCGGCCGCTCACCGGCGTGTTCGATCAACGCGGCGACGAGCTGCCACAGCCGTTCCCGGCGTTGCTCGTCCACGGCTCCAACCTCCGCCCTCGCCACCCGGGTCAGCCCGGCCTGTCCCCATTTTGGCGCACCCCGCCGACCCTCGCCGAGCTCACGGCGTTGCCGAGGTGGCGCTCGGCCGGTTTCAGGAGGACCGTTGGAGGTATGACCGCCCAGGACGGCACAGCGCCGTGCGACACCGCCGCACGAGGGATGCTCGCGCGCGGGCAGTCGCGGTCGGCTCTGCGCGAAGCGGTCGACGCCGACGCGCGCGGTCGCTCCGATCCGGACTGGGACTGACCCGGCCGAAATTGTCAGCGGTCTCTCCCGGAGGCGCTCGGCGCAACCCAATCCGTCACCCAGCTCGCCCGCACGCGTACGACAGGAGACTGGCGGAGTGGATGAGGAGACGAAAATGTCGGAAGAGCTCGACGAGCTCGCCGAGGCCATGCGCGGCCTCACCCGGGCGCTCGAGGACGACCGGCTCGAACCCGTTCTCTTCGAGGTGATCTGCGCCGAAGCCGTGCGCGCGGTTCCCGACGCCGACCTGGCGAGCGTGACCGTGATCCGCTCGGGAAAGGGCGAAACGGCCGCGACCACCGATCCCCGCGCCGAACAGGTCGACGCCGCGCAGTACGCCGCCGGCGAAGGCCCCTGCCTGCAGGCCGCCGAAACCGGCGAGATCGTGCGCCTCTCGCTGCCCGCCGCGGACCGTCGCTGGCCCGAGTTCACCGACGTCGCCGCCGAGCTCGGCATCGGCAGCTACCTCGCGGCCCCCCTGCGCGTCGACGACGAGCTCTCCGGCGCGCTCAACCTCTTCGGCTTCGGCGACCACGGCTTCCGCGAGCTGGACGGCCAGCTGCTCAAGGTCTACGTCACGATGGTCGCCTTCGGCCTGCGCACGCACCACCGCTACCGCGACGCGCGCGCCCGCGCCGAGCAGCTCGAACACGCCATGCAGACGCGCGCCGTGATCGAGCAGGCCAAGGGCATGCTCATGGCCATCCACCGCATCGGCGCGGACGATGCGATGCAGCGCCTCGTCGTCGAATCTCAGACGACCAACACCAAACTCCGCGACATCGCGATGCGCTTCGTGACGACGGTGTCCGACCGCTGACTCACGCCGCCGCGGCGGCCGGCGAAACCGGTGCCACGCGGTCGACCGGACTGTCCAAAGTAGCCAGAAGCCGCAACCGCTCCTCGGAGTCACTTGGGGTTGCTGCCTGGGGTCCTGCCTGGCTCGGCGTGGTGGGTGACGAGGGTCCGGTTCCCGTACCCGGGGGACAGCAGCCTCTTGTGCTCGGCATCAGGCATTGTTCGCACGGCACTCCGACCGCTCGACCACGGACGACGACACCGACCCGTGCGCCGGCTTTGGCCGCGTCACCGCTGGTCGAGGCGATCGGCCGGCCGCTACTTCGAGGACGTCAACCAGGCACCGGTGGTCCCTTCGCGCCCCACCGAGTTCGGTGTCCCCGGCGTCGCCGCGTACGCACTGGACCCGGCCAATTCCGAACACCTGTGGGATCTCGCGACGTCCATCGTGCGGTGACCTGCGACGGGTAGCGTGCCGCTCGTGGAACCCATCGCGATCCCCCTGGGCGGCCCGCGCGAGGAGCGCGCCGACGCGGCCCGCAACCGCGCGCACCTGATCGAGGTCGCGCGGGCGATGGTCGACGAACTCGGCGCCGACAAGGTCACGATGGACGGTCTCGCCGAACGCGCCGGCCTGGGCAAGGGCACCGTCTTCCGCCGCTTCGGCACGCGCGCGGGCATCTTCTTCGCGCTGCTCGACGTGGAGGAGGCAGCGTTCCAGGAGCGGATCCTCAACGGCCCGCCCCCGCTGGGCCCCGGTGCGCCGGCCGTCGAACGCCTCGTCGCCTTCGGGCACGCGCGCATGGAGTTCCTCATCGAACGCACGGCGGTGGCCCGTGCGGCGCTCGATCCGAGCCAGCCGATCCCGGTCGGCTCGAGCCCGTCGCTGTTCCACGTGCAGATGCTGCTGCGCGAGGCCTGCCCCGACGTCCCGGGGATTCGCGCGCTGGCCCTGCAGCTGACGGCCGCGCTGGAAGGCCCGCTCCTGCTGTACTTGCGCGCTCCGGACGGCGCCGCCCCCGCCACGATGCCGCGGGACCTCGCGGCCGGCTGGAAAACCCTGATCGAACGTGTCTGCGGCTGATCTTCGCCGTGGGTGTTGCCGCCGTCACGTCTGCCGACCAAAGCGGGGTATAGTCCGTTTATGGGTCTCAGGTCGAGGCCCCGACACGAAAGGTGCGGACATGCCGCTGACCGGCGAATACGAGCCGAGCCCCTTCGACTTCAGCCGTGACCAGGCGGAGCTGATCGAGAAGTCCGGTGGTCAGGACGGCACGGACAATCAGGGCAAGCCCGTCATCGTGCTGACCTCGGTGGGCGCCAAGACCGGGAAGCTCCGCAAGACCCCGCTGATGCGCGTCGAGCACGACGGCGAGTACGCCGTGGTCGCCTCGCTCGGCGGCGCGCCGAAGAACCCGGTCTGGTACTACAACGTCGTCGCGAACTCCCACGTCGAGCTCCAGGACGGCGCCGTCAAGAAGGACTACGAGGCCCGCGAAGTCCACGACGCCGAGTACGCCACCTGGTTCGACCGCGCCGTCGAGGTGTGGCCCGACTACGCCGACTACCAGACCAAGACCACCCGCAAGATGCCGATCTTCGTTCTCAGCCCGATCGAGGCCTGAGCTCCCTCGACGCCGCGGCGAGGCCCCTGTCCCGGGCCCGCCGCGGCGTTTTGCGTTGGTGGCCGGAACTGCCCGTCGCACGGCACGTTCTGGACCATCGCCCGGGCAGCGGCGGCGGTTGGAACTCACGGGCCGGCGATCAGCGCCGGCCCGTGGAGTGTCTTGGGAGTGCCTTCGATGTCCTCAGCGTTGCCCAGCATCGCGTCCCCCGCTGTCGACCGGAAGCGGTGGTGGGGGCTGATCGTCCTCGCCGTGGCGCAACTGATGTTGTTGCTGGACACCACCGTCGTCAACGTCGCGCTCGCCCCGATCCAGCACGACCTCGCCTTCTCCCACGTCGGGCTTTCCTGGGTGGTCAACGGCTACACGCTCCCGTTCGGCGGCCTCCTGCTGCTGGGCGGGCGGATCGCCGACACGCTCGGGCGGCGCCGCGTGTTCCTGGCCGGGCTCGCGTTGTTCGCGGTGGCGTCGGCGATCGGCGGCGTGGCGGTGACGCCCGCGATGCTGGTCATCAGCCGCGTGCTGCAGGGCGTGGGCGGCGCGCTGGTGGCGCCCGCCGCGTTGTCGCTGGTCACGGTGCTGTTCACCGAACCCGCCGAACGCGCCCGCGCCTTGTCGACGTGGGGCGTGCTGCGCGGCTTGGGCGCCGCGCTCGGTGCGGTGCTGGGCGGGGTGCTGGTCACGTACTTGTCGTGGCGCTGGGTGTTTTTCGTGAACCTGCCGATCGCGGTGGTCGCGTTCGTGTGCGCGCCCGCGTTGGTGCCGGAAAGCCGGAGCCCGCGCCGCGGCCGCCCCGACATCGCGGGCGCCGTGCTCGCGACCGTGGGTCTCACACTGGTCGTCTACGGCCTCCTCGCCTCCGCCGGCCGGTGGGCCGCGGTGGTGGGTGTCGTGCTGGTCCTCGCGTTCGGCTGGTGGCAGTCCAAGGCGAGCAACCCGTTGGTGCCACTGGGTTTCCTGCTGTCGCGCCGCCGCGCGATCGGCAACCTCGTGCTGCTGACGTTCAGCGCGGCCATGGGCGTGCTGTTCTTCACGATGGCGCTGTACCTGCAACAGGTCGCCGGCCTGAACGCCCTGTACTCCGGGTTGTCGTTCCTGCCGATCGGCCCGCTGTTCATGCTCACCGGCTGGCTCACGGCCCGCCTCATCCCGCGCATCGGGCAACGCGCCGTCATGGTGCTCGGCTTGCTGCTGCTCACCGCCGCGTTCGTGATGTTCGCGGGCGTGGACGTCGGCGGTTCCTACGTGCGTGACGTCCTCATCGGGATGCTGCTCTTCCCGCTCGGCGCCGGCTTCGCGGTGATCTCGGGGATGATCGCCAGCGTCGACGGCACCACGGGCGCCGACGCAGGCACGGCCAGCGGCATCAACAACACTTCACAGCAGATCGGCATGGCCCTGGGCCTGGCCACGCTGGTCGCCGTCGGTGACGCGCACACCCGTTCGCTGCTTTCGTCCGGGGCCGACAGCGCTCACGCCGCCGCCGGTGGCTACGCGCTGAGCTTCGCCGTCACCGCCGGCCTGATGGCCTTCACCGCGCTGGTCGCGGCCGTCTTCCTGCCGAAGCCGCGGCTAGCATCGAAACCGACCCTGAACGGAGGTGGCGGGTGAGCCCGTCGAACGGTGCGCGCCGGGTCGTGGTGCTGGCCTACGACGGCGTCCGGCTGCTCGACCTCACCGGGCCGCTGGAAGTCCTCACCACCGCCAACGACTTCGGCGCGCGCTACGACATCACCGTCGTCTCACCCGACGGCCGCCCCGCGGCGACTTCCAACGGCACCGCCCTCGCGGTCGACGGCCGCATCGCCGACGTCACCGGCGCCTGCGACGTCCTCCTCGTCGCCGGCGGCGCGGACTGGGCGTCGACCGTCCTCGAACCGCCCATGGTCGACGCGGTGCGAGACCTCGCTGCCCGGGCGGGCTGCGTCGCGTCCATCTGCGCCGGCGCCTTTCTCCTCGGCGCCGCGGGCCTGCTCGACGGCCGGCGCGCCACCACGCACTGGCGCTTCACCGGCGAGCTCGCCACGCGCTTCCCGACGACGACGGTCGAGCCCGACGCGCTCTTCGTCTGGGACGGCAAGGTTGTGACATCGGCGGGCGTCAGCGCCGGCATCGACCTGACGCTCGCCTTGGTGGAGCGCCAGTTCGGCGCCGACGTCGCGCGCGCCGCGGCGAAGGACATGGTCGTGTTCATGCAGCGCCCGGGCGGGCAGTCGCAGTTCAGCGTCCGCACGAGCACCACCCACCCGCGGCACGAGCCGCTGCGCAAACTCCTCGACACCATCACCGCCAACCCCGCGGCGTCCCACTCGCTGGCCGGCATGGCCCGCACGGCCGGCCTCAGCGTCCGCCACCTCAACCGCCTCTTCCGCGACGAGCTGAACACCACCCCGGCCCGCTACGTCGAACAGGTCCGCGTCGAAGCCGCCAAATCCCGCCTCGAATCTTGCGACGACGCCATCGCCACCATCGCGCGCCAGGTCGGCTTCGGCTCGCCGGCGTCCTTGCGCCGCGCCTTCGCCCGCGAGTTCGGCGTGACCCCCACGGCCTTCCGCGAGCGGTTCAACAGCACCGGTGTCTGAGCTGATCGTTGGGGGCGGTCTTGCCTGATCGTGCCGAGGTCATCACTCACCGGCCCACGGGCTCGTCCTCACCCGCGGGCAGGTCGACCATCCTCCGCAGCGGCGACGCGAGCAGCGGCACCGCGGCGAGCAGCATCCCGCCGCCCGCCACCCACAGCATCGGGCGCAACCCGATGCCGGTCGCGAGCACGCCGGCGAGCAGGCTGCCGATGGGCGCGGCGCCCCAGTAGAGGAAGTTCATCGTGGCGTTCATGCGGCCGAGCAGGTGATCCGGGCACAGCGTCTGCTGGAAGCTCACTTGCACGACGATCACGATGATCACGCACGTGCTCGTGAACAGGCCCGCCACCACGTACCACGCCAGCTGCCACCCGGGCCCGGTCAGCGGGGCCAGGAGGTACGCCAGCCCCTCGACCATCGCGACCGTCACCAGCAACCTCGCCGCGCCCACCTTCCTGCTCAACCGCCTGGCCAGCACCGACCCCAGCAACGCCCCCACCAGACCAAGGCTCCCCAACAGCCCTACTGCCCCGGCGGACAACCCGATCACACGCACCAGGAACAGCGTCGAAATTGCCAGGTACGCGCTGGAGAACAACGCCGACACCATGTTGTTCAGCGCGATCGCCCGCAACACCGGGTGGCGCAGCACCAGTCGCAGCCCCTCCCGCACCTGCGCCCGCAACGTCGCCTCCCGGTGCTCAGGCGCGACGACCTCCCGCACCCGCACGGTCCTCAACCACGCCGCCGACCACAGATAACTGACCGCGTCGACCAGCACGGCGACCGGCGCCGCCAGCCACTGCACCAGCAGCCCACCCAACCCGGGCCCCACCAACGCCGCCGCGGACGTGCTGAACTTCAGCTTCGCGTTTCCCTCGATCAGATCCGCTTTCGCCACCAGCCTCGGCAGAAACGACTGGTGCGCCACATCGAAGAAAACCGTCAACACCCCCGCCACGAAAACCGCCGCGTACACCTGCCAGATCGTCAGCACTCCGAACACCGCGGCCACCGGAATCGACCCCAGCGCCACCGCCCGCCCGAGATCAGCGCCCACCAGCACCGGCCGGTTCCGCACCCGGTCACACCACGCCCCCGCCTGCAGCCCGATGAGCAAGTAGGCCAACGTCTGCAGCGTCCGCAACACCGAAACCTCGAACGTCGAGGCGTGGAGCCAGATCACGACCAGCAGCGAGATCGCCGTGCCACTCACCCTGCTGCCGACTTGGCTGATCGCGTCGGCCAGCCAAAAATGCCGGAAATCGCGATGCCGGAACAGTCCACCCATTTTCTGTTTCGCCCCGCTCGACACCGAATTATTTTACCGGGATCGGGCTACCACGCGCTAGGTTTCCCATGTGGCTATGTCAGTCAGCTCGACCATTCACTCTTCGGAAACCTCAGAAACAAAAATCCGTTGTCGGCAACGTGCTCCACGGAATCGCGGTCGAGGGCAAGGCCGTACCTTTCGGCAAAGAACGGAAGATCCAGCCTCCACACCCAAGTACCATCGGTCAACAGCGACGATCCATCCGAAACGCCGGGTGACACGAGGAGCTATGGGGACCAGTTCTGACGTTGACGAATCGCTCACCCTCGAGCAGATCGAAGGCCGTCGCTGGGGCAACCCGCCGGCCGACGCGACGCGACTGATCAAGACGGTCTACGGGCTACGCACCAAGCCGGTGGGTGCCATGGACGCCGAAGACCTCCGTGTGCTGCTGCTCCAGCAGGAGAGCATCGATGTTCTGGTCCCCGTTGCGCTGACCCACCTGGAGCAGGACCCGCTGGCCGAAGGCGACTTCTATCCCGGCGACCTGCTCACAGCTGTGCTGAAAGTCCCGCAGGCGTACTGGCAGCAGCACCCCGACCAACGTCGCCGCGCGTCAGCGGCGATCGGGACGGTCGAGGCTCTTGGCGACCTCGGCGATCAGGACGCGCCACACGACACCGTCTGGCAGCAGATCAACGCGTTCCGCTCCAGGTAACGCTGCCGGCTCGCGGCGGCACTGAGTCGGTCACGCCCGGACTCCGCAGGCTTCCCCGGTGATCGTCAGTCCCGTATTTCAGGGGCTCTGACCTGCGGAAAGTGGTGGGCCGCCAGGGGCTCGAACCCTGGACCCGAAGATTAAAAGTCTCCTGCTCTGCCAACTGAGCTAGCGGCCCGCGCACTCAGTTTAGCGGGCGCCCGCCGTGTCACCAGCAGGGTGGGCCTTGATCCTCGTCACCTAGTCGGTGGGGGCGGACCCGGTCGGGGATTCCACAATGGACAAGGGCTCACCGGGCCCGGTCGTAGACCATCGCCATCTCGCCGAGGTCGCCGGTTTCGTGCAGGGACAGCTTCCACTTCGTGGCGGGCAGGCCGTCGTCGAAGAGGCGCTCGCCGCCGCCCGCGATTTCGGGGGTGATCATGAGGTAGAGGCGGTCCAGGAGGTCGGCTTTGAGCAGTGCCTTGATCACGGTGGTGCTGTTGTTGACCAGGATGTCGCCCTCGCCTCTGGCCTTCAGTTCGGTGATGACGTCGGCCGCGGGGGCGTTGGCGATGCGCGCGTGGGGCCACGGCGCCTCGGTGAGCGTGGTCGACAGCACGACCTTTTCCGTGTCCACCAGCCACTTCGCGTAGCCGCGGTCGCGGGGGTCGGCGTCCTCGTTGTCGATGACGGTCGGCCAGAAGCCCAGGAAGCCTTCGGCGTTGAGTCGGCCGAGGACGGCTGTGGTGGCGCCGTCGTGCAGGCGGGAGAGGTGGTTGCGGGCGACCTCTGTCATGGCGTAGGGGACGATCGCGGCGAGGTCGCCGGCGCCGCCGGGGCCGTTGTAGCGGCCGTCGAGGGTGATGCTGATGTTGGCGGAAACCGTGCGGGTCATTTCTGTGCTCCCTTGGTGGTGTCGATCTTGATGGCGTCCATGAGGTTGTCGAGGACCTGGCCCCAGCCGGTCGCGATGCCGGCGATGTGCGGCGCCGCCTCGACGGTCGTGTCGGTGATGCGCAGCCCGAGCCGCAGGTGGGTGCCTTCGGCGACTTCGTCGAGCTCCAGGTCGTACTCGGTCGTGAACGACGCTTCGCCCAGCACGGCCAGGTCGAACACGAGCCGCTCGTTCTCGGTGGCTGCCTGCACGTGGCCCTCGGACCGGTAGCTGGCCTCGGCGTCGCGGAACTCGACCACCGCCTCGCCGTGCGGGTGCGGGTCGAGCACGACCTCCACCACTGAGAACGCCGGCGGCGCCCACCAGTCGGCCAGTTTCTCCGGCTCCACCCAGTACCGCCACACCACGTCCGGCGGCGCGGGCACCAGGCGCTCGAACGAGAACTCCCGCCCGTCCGCCCACCGCTCCCGATCCGCGGCCGCCGTCTCGGTCTCGACGGCCTTCCGGTACCGCTCGAGCACGTCCCGCTCGCCGGCGTGCGCCGCAGCCTTGTCGAGGATGATCTCCAGCCGATCCGCGAACGCCCTCAACGGCACGGCGTCGATCGCGTACACCCGCCTCTGCCCGAGCGGCGTCACGGACACCACCCCGACCTTCGCGAGCGCCTGCAGGTGCTTCGTCGTCTGCGGCTGACGCAGCCCCGTGAGCTCCGCAAGCTCCCCCACGGACCTCGGCCGCCCCGCCAGCAGCTCGACGATGCGCCACCGCGCCCCGTCACCCAACGCTGCTGCTATCTCGTTCATGAGGGAAGTATTCCTCAGGCAGAATATTCTTGTCAAGGAATATACAAGAACAGGCCTCTGGCCTGCGAGTTCACCAAGAAAATTCGATCAGCCGGCAGAAGCCCCGAGACGGAACAGGCCCAGAATCAGCCTTCCGACCCCTTCACCTTCGCAGCCTCCCGACGCACGTCAGCCTGCGTAGCCCGCTCCCGCTCCAGCCACTCCGGCTCCGCGGCCTTGATCTCCTCGATCTCCGCCGTCGTCAGCGGTTCGGTCAAGCCCGCCCGCGACAGGCCGCCGATGGAGATCCCCAGCTTCGCCGCCACCACCGGGCGCGGGTGGGGGCCGTTGCGCCGCAGGTCGCGGAGCCATTCGGGCGGGTCGGTCTGCAGGGTGTTGAGCTCGTCGCGCGACACGGCGCCCTCCTGGAACGACGAGGGGGTCGCCTCCAGGTAC
This sequence comes from Amycolatopsis sp. DSM 110486, assembly GCF_019468465.1. NCBI lineage: Bacteria > Bacillati > Actinomycetota > Actinomycetes > Pseudonocardiales > Pseudonocardiaceae > Amycolatopsis > Amycolatopsis sp. DSM 110486. The sequence continues at coordinate 4,195,078 of NZ_CP080519.1, forward strand.
ACGCCGAGCTTCTTCGCGGCGGTGGCGGGCTTCATCGTCTGAGGGGTCTTGCGCGAGGTCATGGCGCCCAGGGTAACCACCGTCGGTAATCTGGCCTGCGTGACCGGCCCGGACGCACCGCCCTCGTTCACGCTCGGCTACGTCCCGGGCGTGACGCCCGGCAAGTGGGTCCGCACCTGGCAGGAGCGCCTGCCCAAAGTTCCGCTGATCCTGGAACCCGTCGAGCCCCAAAAAGCCACCGCGAAGATCCACGACCGCGAAGTCGACGCCGCACTCCTGCGTCTGCCCATCGACCGCACCGGGCTGCACGCGATCCCGCTCTACATCGAGACCACCGTGGTCGTCGTGCCGAAGGACCACGTCGTCGCGGCCGCCGACGAGGTCACGCCCCAAGACCTCGCCGACGAGCTCTTCCTCCACCCCCACGACGACACGCTCGGCTGGCCCCACCCACCCGGCAAGCTCGCCGCGCACCGGCCGGACACCACCGCCGACGCGATCGAGCTCGTCGCCGCCGGCGTCGGGCTGCTCGTGGTGCCGCAGTCGCTCGCCCGGCTGCACCACCGCCGCGACCTCACCTACCGGCCCCTCGCCGACGTTCCGGAATCCCAAGTCGCGCTGTCCTGGCTCGAAGACGAGACCACCGACCTGATGGAACAGTTCATCGGCATCGTCCGCGGCCGCACGGTCAACAGCACCCGCGGCAAGGCGCCGGAACCGAAGCCGAAAGCCAAGCCCCTACCGAAAACCAAGAGCCCCAAGAAACCCCAGCATCCGCCCAAACGCGGCAAACCCCGCCGCCGCGGCTGACCCCACCTCGGCCATTCGGCCGAACCTCACCCCCGAACCCCAGCCGAACGGCCAGCCCACCCCGGCCGTTCAGATGATCAACAAAAACGCCGTTCCCAGCAGGCTCGGACTCCGGATCAAGCACACCGGAGCACGAGGTGACTGGGGACATGCTGCAAGAACAACCCACCAAGCGAAAACTGCTCTTCGTCGCCGCAGCGACGGTGATCGTCGGGGGAGTGCTCGCCATCGTCGGCAGCTTCGGGCCCGTCGACCTGCAGGTCTACCGCTTCGGCGCCGACGCGGTCCTCCACGGCGGTGACCTTTACGGCCAGCTGCCCGCCACCACCTCCGGTTTCCCGCTGCCCTTCATCTACCCACCGTTCGCGGCCGTCGTCTTCACGGTCATGACGCTCCCACCGCTCGCCGTCTCGGCCGTGCTGATGGACCTCGTCTCCGTCGCCGCCCTCTGGGTCACGCTCTACGCGACCGTCCGCCGCCTGAAGCCGACCTGGCAGGCCGCGCTCCCCGCCACCGCGCTCACGGTCGCCGCGCTGGCCTTCGAACCCGTGCGCTCCACACTCTCCTTCGGACAGATCAACCTCGTCCTCATGGCCCTCGTCGCCGTGGACATCCTCATGCCCAACCCGCGCTGGCCCCGTGGCATCGGCGTCGGCATCGCGGCCGCCATCAAGGTCACCCCGGCGGGCTTTCTCCTGTTCTTCTTGCTCACCAAGGACTTCCGCTCCGCCCGCAACGCCCTGATCGCCGGCGCCGCGGCCACCGGCCTCGGTTTCCTCGTCGCCCCGGCCGCCTCCGCGACGTACTTCTTCGGCGGCGGCCTCACCGGCGCGGCCGGCCTCAGCGGCTCGCCCTACGCCACCAACCAGACCATCGAAGGCGCGCTCCACCGCCTCAACCTGCCGCCGCTGGCGTACGACGTGCTGTGGCTGGGCATCTCCGCCTTCGTCATCGCGGCCGCCGTGGTCGTGATGCGCCGAGTGGACCCGCCGCTCGCCTTCGTGGTCAACGCGACGGCCGTCCTCGTCCTCTCCCCGATTTCCTGGTCGCACCACTGGGTTTGGGTCGCCCCGGCGCTGGTCATCCTGGCCGCCCGCGTCCGCACCACCCGCCAAGGCGCGGCCCTCGCCGCCGGCACGCTCGTGTTCATCGCCGCACCCCACGCCTTCCTGCCCAACAGCGACATGCGCGAACTCGCGTGGGCACCCTGGCAGCACGTCGTCGGCGACTCGTACCTCCTGTTCGCCCTCGGCCTCCTCACCTGGCTGCTGGTCGTCACGCAGCCGGCCTCGGTGAGCCTCGAAGAACCGGCACTCGCCGCTGAGGCCTGTCCACGCCCCACCGGACGTATTTCCCCACTCATCGAACAGAATTCATAATCGCGATCGCCAAAACACAACAATTCATCTCCCCGTCGGGTGACCGCGCCAAACAATCGGTCACCCCGCCGCGAGCCCCCTAGGGCTGAGTTGGTGAACGCACTGCTCTGTTCGGGGGAATTGCCGCGCACAACGCCCGCCCCGGGCGAAAGGTCCCGCGGCGCGCCTTGATCACACGCAGCGTCACATCGGGAAACGCGAAGAGTGGCGACGCGCCGGAAATCCCTCGTCAAACCCCTGGCGCGGAGCCCTATTAGCACCCCGCCAGGGCACTGGTGCTCGCAGCCCGGATGTGATGGCGCTAATATCCGGGTCCCGCCATCCAGACATGGGGGAGCGGCGCCACCGGCGGGAAGCGAAAACCGCGCTTTCGCCGAAGGCCGTGAACCAGCGAAGAGCCCGAACAACGAGCCAGAACAACGAGCGAGACCACCAACCCGGCGCACGGCCTGCCACCAACCGGACGCGAGGACTTGAAGCCATGTCGGAACAACTGCCCGCCCGCCACGCGCAGCAGCGCGGGCGCGTCGTCCCGGCCGCGGTCGCGGTCCCGGTGACGGCGGTCGTCGCCGGTGCGCTGTGGGCGTGGGTGACGTTGGAGGTGCCCGAGCAGAACCGGGTGCTCGTCGCGGTCGTCGCGGCCGTCACCTGGGTCGCCCTCGTCGTCGCCGTCTACCTCGCCACGCGCGGGTCGTCGGCGCTCACCGGCGCCGAGGAGCGTGCCCGCCACGCCGAGCGCCGGGCGCAGATCGAGGCTCGGCAGATGACGGCCGTCAACCTCGAGCTCTCCATGATGGTTGACCAGACCCTTCCGGCCCTGGTCAACCGCCTGCGCGACGGCACGAGCGCCGCCGACGTCTACAACTCCACCCACCTGCCGGAAGACCCGTTCCAGAACCGGATCATGCGCCTGTTCATCGACGAGGTCGCCCAGGGCGAGCGCCGCCGCGCCGCCGCCACGGCCGCGTGCGCGAACGCCGCCGGCCGCGTGCAGGCGCTGTCCACCAGCATCCTCGCCGACCTGCGCGAGATGGAGAACCACTGCCCCGAGGACATGCTCGGCGAGGTCCTCAAGGTCGACCACAGCACCGCCCAGGCCGGCCGTCTCGCCGACTCCATCGCCGTGCTCACGGGCGCGCGCTCGGGCCGCCGCTGGGCGAAGCCGATCCGCATGGAGAGCATCCTGCGCGGCGCCATGGGCCGCATCGGCGCGTACACGCGGGTGCGCATCCACTCCACCAGCAGCAGCGCCATCGCCGGGTACGCCGCCGAAGACGTGATGCACGCGCTGGCCGAGCTGATGGACAACGCCACCAAGTTCTCCGCGCCCTCCGAAGAGGTCCACGTCTACGTCGAGGACCTCCACAACGGCGCCGTGATCACCATCGAAGACGGCGGCCTCGGCATGAAGCCGCAGGCGCTCACGCGAGCCGAGATCGCCGTGGCGCAGAACGAAAAGCTCGACCTCACCACGATCTCCGGGACGCGCCTCGGCCTCGCCGTCGTCGGCCAGCTCGCCCGCAAGCACCAGCTGCACGTGTTCTTCCGCCCGTCCTCGCGCGGTGGCACCGGCGTGGTCCTGCGCATCCCCAACCACCTGATCACGCAGCCGCGCACCGACCCGTTCACCGACCCCCTCTCCGACGCCCAGCCGCGCAGCGAAGCGCTGGTCAGCGCCGTGCGCGCCGAGGGCCGCGAGTCCACGCGCGGCACGCTGGAACCGGTGCTCAGCGAGTCGGGCGGCCTCCCGAAGCGCCCGCGCGGGCAGACGCTCGCCGCGTCGCGCCAGCTGGCGCCGAGCCCCGGCCCGCGGCCGACCAACCGCAGCCACGGCGACAGCGGCGCCCGGTTCGGGGCCTTCCAGCAGAGCCGCACCCGCAGGGTCGCCACCAGTCCGGCCGAGTCGCAGGCGGACACCGATGACAACGACTGAGTCCCTGCCGCACCGGAACCCCCAGATTGGAGTGAGGGGGCGCGCGTTTTCCGCCCCCGGATCCTCGATGACCCAGAACTCGAACCTCGAATGGCTCCTGGAGAACCTCGTCGGCAACACGCCGGGAGCCGTCCACGCGCTGGTGCTGTCGAAGGACGGCCTCAAGCTCTGCCACACCGCCGGCCTCTCCATCGACAAGGCCGACCAGCTGGCCGCGATCGCCGCCGGCGTGCAGGCGCTCTCGCACGGCGCGTCGGCCGAGTTCGGTGACGGCAGCGGCGGCATCCGCAACTCGATGACCGAGTTCCACGGCGGCATCCTGTTCATCGTCGAAGCCGGCATCGGCGCGCACCTCGCGGTGATCGCGGCCGAAGACGCCGACGTCGGCCTGATCGGCCACAACATGGACGAGCTGGTCGAGCAGATCGGCTCGTTCCTGACCGCCGCTCCGCGCTACGCGCAGGCCGGTCCGACGGCATGATCCGCCGCGCTGTCGAGGAAGAGGACCCCGACCGCCTCTACACGCTCACCGGCGGGCGCAGCCGCACCGAGGACCTCGAGCTCGACCTCGTCACGATCATCGTCGCCGAGTCGGCGCCGTCGGCCGGGATGCAGTCCGAGCACGTGCGGATCCTGCGGATCGCCCTGCACCCGACGTCGGTCGTCGAGCTCTCCTCGGAGCTCTCGCTGCCGGTGAGCGTCGTGAAGATCCTGGTCACGGATCTGCTCGACAGCGGCAAGGTCTCGGCCCGCCACCCCTCTTCGGCGCTGCAGCGCGCGTCCATCCCCGACTCCGAATTCCTCAAGAAGGTGCTCGTTGGACTCCGCAATCTCTGAACGCACCCCTCGCGCCCCGCTGGCCGCCACCGCCGCCGACGGGCTGAAGATCGTGATCGTCGGGGGCTTTGGCGTCGGCAAGACCACGATGGTCCGGTCGGTCAGCGAGATCCGGCCGCTGAGCACCGAGGAGACGATGACGCAGGCCGGCGTCGGCATCGACCAGGGCCTGCAAGGGAAAACCACGACCACGGTGGCGTTCGACTTCGGCAGAATCAGCCTCGACGAGCGCATGGTGCTGTACTTGTTCGGCGCGCCCGGCCAGGAGCGCTTCTGGTTCCTGTGGGACCGGCTGTTCTCCGGCACGCTCGGCGCGGTGGTCCTCGTCGACACCCGGCGCCTGGCCGACTCGTGGTACGCGATCGACCGGCTCGAGCACCACGGCACGCCGTTCATCGTGGCGCGCAACAACTTCGAGCCGCCGGCGCACGATCTCAGCCAGGTCCGCGACGCGCTCGACCTCTCACCCGACGTGCCCCTGATCGACTGCGACGCGCGCCGCCGCGACTCGTCCAAGCAGGTGCTGATCTCGCTCGTCGACCACCTCTACTCGTTGTCCACCGCCCGGGAGAACCAGCCGTGACCGAACACCGGCCTGAAGTGTCCACAGAGGACTTCGTCAAGCTCTACGGCGCGCGGTTCCAGGAGGATCCGGCCACCCTCTACGGCCGGATTCGCCAGGAGTACGGCGGTGTCGCCCCGGTGCTGCTCGACGGCGACGTCCCCGCGTGGCTGGTCTGCGGCTACCGCGAGTTGCACCAGGTCACCAGCGATTCCCAGCTGTTCGCCCGCGACACGCGCCGCTGGAACCAGTGGGAGAACGTGCCGGCCGACTGGCCGCTGCTGCCCTACGTGGCGCACAACCCGTCGGTGATGTTCACCGAGGCGCTGGAACACCGCCGCCGCGCCGGCGCGATCGGCGACGCACTGTCCGCGGTGGACCAGTTCGACCTGCGCGCGCACTGCGAGCAGATCGCCGACCGGCTGATCGACACGTTCGCCGGCACCGGCGAGGCCGACCTCATCACGCAGTTCGCGATGCAGATTCCCTTGCTGGCCATCGCGAAGATGTACGGCATGCCCGAGGCCGAGACCCCGGCACTGGTGCGCGACGTCGCGATCTCCCTCGACGTCGGCCCCGACGCGATCCCGGCGTACGGCCGCGTGCAGGAGGCCATGGGCCGGCTGCTGGCGCTCAAGCACCGGCAGCCCGGCCACGACGTTCCTTCGCACATGGCCCACAGCCCCGCGGGGCTCACCGACGCCGAAATCGTGCAGGACCTGCTGGTGGTCACGGCCGCCGCACAGCAGCCGACCGCCAACTGGATCGGCAACACCATCCGGCTGATGCTCACCGACGACCGCTTCGCGATGACGCTCTCGGGCGGGCGCGGCAGTGTCGGCGAGGCCCTCAACGAGGTCCTCTGGCACGACACGCCCACCCAGAACTTCATCGGCCGCTTCGCCACGCGCGACACGCAGCTCGGCGGCCGCCGCATCCGCACCGGCGACCTGCTCGTGCTCGGCCTCGCCGCCGCGAACGCCGACCCGCACGTGCGTCCCGACCTCGCCGGCGGCGCCGCCGGGAACCACGCGCACATGTCGTTCGGCCACGGCGAGCACGGCTGCCCGCACCCCGCGCCCGAGGTCGCGGAGGTCATCGCCCGCACGACCGTCGAGGTGCTGCTCGACCGGCTGCCCGACCTGTCGCTTTCGGTGCCGGACGAGTCCCTGAAGTGGCAGCGGTCGATGTGGATGCGCGGGCTGGAGTCACTGCCCGTCACGTTCACGCCGACTTACGTCGCAAGTCACGCCGTCAGCTGGGGCTGAACCGCACCGGCAACGCCGACGGTCCGCGCGTGAACACCCCCGCTTCGTGGGTGTCCGCGTTGTCGGCGAGCCGCACGTTCGGCATCGCGTCGAGCAGCTGAGCCACGCCGACCTCGATCTCCGTCTTCGCCAGCAGCGCGCCGACGCAGAAGTGCCGGCCCAGCGCGAACGACAGATGGTTCGCGGCCGCCGAGAAGGCGGTTTCCGTCGGCAGGTCCGTGCGGAAGATGTCGAACTCGTTCGGGTTCTCGAACCGTCGCGGGTCGCGGTTGGCCGCACCGATCAGGCAGGTCACGGTGCTGCCGGCCGGCACACGCTTGCCCGCGATCTCGATGTCCTCGGCGGGCTGGCGCATGATCATGTGCACCGGCGGCGTGTAGCGCAGCGTCTCCGCGAACGCCTTGGGGATCAGCCCGTGGTCGGCTTGCACGGCTTCGAGCTGCGCCGGGTTTTCCAGCAGGTTCTTGAACACGCTGGCGATCGCCTTGTCGGTGGTCTCCCCACCGGCGGCGAGCAGCAGGCTGCAGAACGCCTTGATGTCCTCGTCGCTCATCCGCGTGCCGTCGACCTCGGCCGAGCACAGCGTGGAAAGCAAGTCGTCGCCGAGGTTTTCGCGGCGGGCCCGGATGATCGGGATCAGGTACTCCGCCAGCTCCTCGCGCGTGCGCACGCCGGCCGCGGCCACGTCCGGGTCCTGGCTGAGGTTGCCGAGGAAGCCGATGATCGCGGTGTACCAGCGCTGGAACCGCTCGTGGTCGCTCTGGTCCAGACCAAGCATGTCCACGATCACGTTGATCGGGAAGTGGCGCGCGTAGTCCTGCACCAGGTCGGCTTCGCCGCGGCCACGGAAGCCGTCGATGAGCTGCTGCGAGTTCCGCTCGATCACGGGCCGGAACTTCTGCTCCAGCTCGTTGCCGCGGAACGCCGGCACCACCAGCGCCCGCCGGATCGAGTGCTCGCGCCCGCTCATCTGCAGGATCGTGCGCCCGTGCGCGGGTTCCAGCTGCCAGCTGTAGTTGTCCGTGGTGAACACGGGCTCCCGAAACGCTCGGGCGACGTCGTCGTAGCGGGAAACGATGTAGCTCTGCATGCCTTCATGCCAGACGATGGGCTCGTCTTCCAGCATGATGTCGTACGCGGAATACGGGTCGGCTGCGAATTCGGCGGAAAGGATGTCCGGCGCGTGACGTGCCGTGGTCATGGAGCTCCCTCGCTCGGGCGGTGGAGTAACCACGTTATCGACGGACGTTGCGTGCGCGGGGAAAATTCAGACCATTGGAGTAGACCACTGCTCCAGGTGGATTACCGGCCGAACGTCGTTCGGTGTCCGTGCGTAGTGATCGGGGGCCTCGCGTCACTCTCTAGAGTTTTTCCGGTCAGCGGGATTACCGCCTCGGGAAGTGCCGATCCGGGCCGTCCTCAGCCCCTCGGCGCGATCGAATCCCACGTGCCGAGCAGCTGATCGGCGTCCATCACCGCACCGAAGTACTTGTCGATGTTCACCAGCGCCGCGTCGTGCTCGGCCTGCGTGAAAGCCGCGCAGCAGTCGCCCATGAACGCGATGTGGTAGTCGAGCATGTAACCGTGCCGCGCGGTCGATTCCACGCACACGTTCGTACTGACGCCGGCCATCACCAGCGTCTCGGCCTTCAGTGTGCGCAGCACCGAATCCAGCCGGGTGTTCACGAACCCGCTGTACCGGTGCTTCAGCACGACGGGTTCCCCTGGCAGCGGCGCCACCTCGAACGACTCCGCGCCCCACGTCCCCGCCCGGCAGACCACGCCGGAGCGGCCACCGGACCGCGCGGTCAACGCCGCCGAGTCGGTCGCCTTCTCGTGCGCCGTCTGCACGAACACGACCGGTACGTCGTGCGCTCGCGCGCCGGTCAGCAGCGCCTGCAGCCGGGGAATCATCTCCTTGGCCGCGCTCACGTCCTCGCCGCGCCGGGCGCACGCGCCGTCGGGATGGCAGTAGTCGTTCTGCACGTCCACCACCACGACGGCCGCCTTGGCGGGGTTCAGCTTTTCCTCGTCGAATCGCACAGTCGCCACCTCGGTCGAGCCGCTTCGGGAGACGGGAACCTACCGGCTGGACCACGCGGCCACCAGGAGGGATTCCACTGGCTGAAATCAATCGGCCGTGACCAGCTCGGCCAGTGCTTCCCGCAGCTTCCCCGTCACCTCGACCGGCCGCCGCGACTCCCGGTCCACGAACACGTGCACGAACTGCCCCTCCGCCACCAGCGCCTCGGCGGCGGTGTACATCCCGATCTCGTACCGCACGCTCGACCGCCCGAGGTGCGCCACCCGCAGCCCCACCCGCACCGACCCCGGGAACGACACCGAAGCGTGGTACTGGCACCGCGATTCCACGCACAGCCCGATCACCTCGCCGGCTTCGATGTCCAGCCCGCCGCGATCGATCAGCCACGTGTTGATCACGGTGTCCATCAACGAGTAGTGCACCACGTTGTTCACGTGGCCGTAGACGTCGTTGTCCTTCCACCGCAACGGAATCGTCTGCCAGAACGGGTAACTCACCACAGGTGCACCGAAGCCCGCAGGATCCCGGCCAAGTCGTCCTCGGAAGCCTCCCGCGGCGCCGTCGCCAGCAACCGCTGCTGCTTCACCGTGCCGGAGACCAACGAGTCCACATCGGACTCCGCATACCCCACCGCGCCGATTCCCGCGGGAATCCCGATCTCCCGCATCAGGTTCACCAGCACCGCCGGCAGGTGGTCCTCGAAGTCCCCGGCCCACTCGAAGTCCGGCGCCAGCAGCCGCGCCACCCGCAGGTGGCGCTCCGGCGCGGCGGAGAACGTGAACCGGAACGCCTCGGGTGCCGTCAGCGACACCGCCATCCCGTGCGGCACCATCGCCTCGTCGCCCGGGTAGCCGTCCGGGTGGAACTCCCGCACCTGCCCCGCGATCGGGTACGCGTTCGCGTGCGGGATGTGCACCCCGGCGTTGCCGAACCCCAGCCCCGCGAACGTCGCGGCCAGCGCCATCGCCTCGCGCGCCTCCAGGTCCGAGCCGTCGCGCACCGCCCTGGGCAGCGCCCACGACAGCAATGACAACGACTTCTCCGCGAACATGTCCGCCAACGGGTTGGACCCGCAGTACGGCACCCGCTGCTCGGGCTTCTTCCGGTCGAACGACGTGTACGGCTTCGCCGTGTAGCTCTCCGCCGCGTGACAGAGAATGTCCATCCCGGACGCGGCCGTCACCCCGGCCGGCTGCGTCACCGTCAGCCGCGGGTCCACCACCGCCAGCGTCGGCCGCAGCCGCAGGTGGCTGATCCCACTCTTCACCCGCAGTGACAACACATCGAGCACACACACCGTCGTGCTCTCCGACCCGGTCCCCGTCGTGGTCGGCACGGCCACGAGCGGCTTCAACGGGTTCGACGGCGCCCGCCCGCCGCCCACCGGCGCGTTGACGTAGTCCATCAACGAGCCCTCGTTGGACGTCAGCAGGTTCGCCGCCTTCGCGGTGTCGATGCTCGACCCGCCACCCACGGCCACGAACGCGTCGTACGGCCCGGTCCCGCGCGCGAAGTCCACGGCCTTCTGCATGCTCACGTCCGTCGGCTCAACGTGGACGCCGTCGAAGACCTCCGTCGCGATCCCGTACGACTCGATCCCCGAAGCGATCCGCGCCGGCCACCCTGTCTCGGCGACGGTCGGATCCGTGACCACGAGTACCCGGCGAACGCCGTACTGCGTGAGGTCGTAACCGATTTCGTCGCTGGCTCCCGTGCCGTACTTCAACGCGGGCGCGCCGTACGTGAAAACGGTTTCATGCTCGGTGGACGTCAAGGCCCCGGTCCTCGCTTCCTGTCAGCCGGCGGTCAAAGTGGACATTTGTCCCATTTTCGCGGTCATTCCTCGAAGATCACTTGACTGCGGTGAACCGTGCCGCCCTAAGCTCTCCTCATTAGATACCAATTAGGAGCGACCGTCGCCCAGACGGCCGTGCGCATCCTGACCGAGGCCCAGGTCCGCCGGGTGTACGCGGTCGTCGGCGAAGCGTTCCTGGAGCTGCTCGACGCGTTGCAGCGCGAGCGCGAAGTGACCCTCGTCTCCGCGCGGCACGATTCGGGCGCCGCGTTCATGGCCGAAGCCGAGGGCAAGCTCACCGAGCGCCCCGCCGTGCTGCTCGCGAGTCGCGGCCCGGGCGCCGCGAACCTCGCCATCGGCGTGCAAACGGCCTACCAGGACGAGACCCCGATGGTCGTCCTCCTCGAGACGCCGGCGCTCGACCGCGCGATCACCGGCGAGCTGCCGACCTCCGACCTGACGGCCATGTTCGAGTCCATCGCGAAGTGGTGCGTACGCGCCGAAGACCCCGACGCGGTGCCGGGCCTGCTCGCCGAAGCGCTCACGCGCTGTCGCGAAGGCCGTCCGGGACCGGTTGTGCTCGGCGTGCCCAGTGACGCGTGGGGAGTGCCGTACGACTCGGCCAAACCGGTGGCCAAGGTGCGCCCGCCGATCACCGGAACGCTGGGCCGTTCGGCCGAAGCCGTCGCCGGGCTCGTCGACGAGGCCCGCTACCCGGTGGTCATCGTCGGCGGCCGCGCGCGTTCGGCGCGAGACGAGCTGATCGCCGTCGCCGACGAGCTCGCCCTGCCCGTCTACAACGCCTTCCGCCGCCAGGACGCCTTCCCCGAGACGCACGCGCGCTACGCCGGCCACCTCGGCCTCGGCATCCCCGCGCGCCAGCTCGACGCCCTCGAACGCGCCGACCTCGTGCTCGCCCTCGGCACCCAGCTCGACGAGGTGACCACCCAGGGTTACCGCTACCCGACGTCGCAGCAGACGCTCGTGCTGGTCGGCACCGGTATCGACGAGCAGCGCCGCCGCGGCCTCACCTTCCGCGTCGACTCCGAGGTCGAGCCGTTCCTGCGCGAGCTGCGCTCGATCGCGACGCCGCGCACGCGCCGCGCCTCGGCCGCCAACGCCGCCGTGCACACCTTCATGACCCCGCCCGACACGAGCGGCAACACGCGCGTGCACCCCGTCGACGTGATCCGCGCCCTGCGCAAGCTCGCGCCCGAGGACACGATCGTGACCAGTGACGCAGGCAACTTCGCGCAGTTCATGCACCGCTACTGGTGCTTCACCGCGCCGCGCAGCCAGCTCGGCCCGAGCAACGCGGCCATGGGCTACGCCGTGCCCGCCGCCATCGCGGCCAAGCTCGCCGAACCGCGCCGCGCCGTCGTCGCGATGGTCGGCGACGCCGGCACCCTCATGACGGGCCAGGAGATCGAGACCGCCGTCCGCTACCGAGCGCCTGTGATGGTTGTCGTGTTTCAGAACGGCGTCCACGGGGCATTGGCCATGCACCAGGCCCGCGCGCACGGCCGGCTCTCGGGCGTCACCATCCCGCTCACGGACTTCGCGTCGTGGGCCCGCGGGCTCGGCGCCGCCGGGTACACGGTGGACGATCGCGAAGAGCTCGAGGCGATCGTCGCGAGTGCGTTGGTGCGCCAGCGTCCGTGTGTGATCGATGTGAGGACGGACCCGGACGTCGTAACGCCCGACGTCCGCCTGAGCACCTTGCTGAGCGCGGTTCGCCCGCAATCACCCGGGCAGTGATTTTTCTCCGGCGCGCAACGGGAAACGCCGGGAAAGTTCAGTGGCCGCAGGGGGGTGGCTCCGGTAGCCTGACGGTGTTCCCAGGGGTTCGCGGGAGAACCGGGATCCGGCAGTCACATGCAGCGTCACATCGGGACGCGCCGCGCACGCTTCCACAGTGCGAGGGTTACCGATTCAGTGGTCTGGCCCGGACGGGAACGGCCGGTTTCTGTCGGTGCCGGGTGACATCATCACGGCATCGCCCGCTGGGAGGCGGGTGGGAACGAGGGGAGCTTCAACATGGCCGACGAAAAGACCACGGTTTCGCGTGGTTCGTCTGCCCGCACCGCGGCGGCGCGTGCCGCCGGGGCGCGCACGGCGACGGAGCAGGTCCGCGAGACCTCGGGTGTCGTGCCGGTGCTGTTCAGCGCCGTCGCGGAGGCCCACGACGTGGCCGTCGTGGTCGGCGACCAGGACGCCGGCTGGCGTTCGCCGTTCGGCGGCGGTCTGCGTCCGGCGAGTGGCGAATAGCTCACCCCGGCCTGGCTCACGCCTGTTCACCAGGGTGAGTCCGGGTGGTTCGGGTTGTCCACGTGCCACAAGCTGTGCTTTACTTTCGATGGTCTTGATTTTTGTGAGTTACGCTCGCAGATATCAGCGGGCGTAGTGTCTCCTCACTCGAGGAAGCAAACCGCCCGGGTTTGACTCGGGGTGCTGATGTGGCTTCCCGTTTTTGGTGTTATGTATGGAGATATTTAATGACTCAGGGCACTGTGAAGTGGTTCAACTCCGAGAAGGGGTTCGGCTTCATCACCCCCGACAACGGTGGCGGCGACGTCTTCGTTCACTACAGCGAGATCCAGGGTAACGGCTTCAAGAGCCTCGAAGAGAACGCTCGCGTGGAGTTCGAGATCGGCCAGGGCCAGAAGGGCCCGCAGGCCACGTCGGTCACCGTCATCTGACCTAGACCTTCGTGAAGGGGCCGCCACCCGCGCTACGGGTGGCGGCCTTTTTCATTGCCAGCGCTGTCGTGTCAGTGCTGTCGTAATCAGCGCTGTCGTTGTCGGCGCCGTCGCTTTTCATCGCTGCCGTCTGCTCTGCCACAGACCGTCTCACGATCTGGTTTCCTTTGCCGGACAACGACTTCCGTGCCTCCAGGTCACCCCGCTATCACCCGATCGTGTCTGACGTGGACCTCGTAGGCTGCGCGCCATGATCGAGAACGGCTACACCGTCTCCGGGATGTCCTGCGGCCACTGTGCACAGTCGGTCACCGAGGAAATCACCGACCTTCCGGGCGTCGAAAGCGTCGAGGTCGACGTCGAAACCGGCCGCGTCGTCGTGCGCAGCGCCGAAGAGCTCACCGAAGACGTCGTCCGCGGTGCGGTCGAAGAAGCGGGTTACACCTACGAAGGCACCGCGGCACTCGTCTAGCGGATCAGAACCGGCGGATCAGAGCACCGCCTCAGAGCACCGCCTCAGAGCACTGCCTCGGAGCACTGCGTCGCGCCGCCGCGGCCGCCGCCCACGCGGGGAAGTCACCGGATCGGCGCAAGCCGTGTCGCACGGTGTGCCCCTTCGTGCCCTGCCTCGGGTGGGTGATTCCCCCGGCCGAAGTACTGGGCCGTCCGGGTGAGCAATCGAGCTGCAACCCTCCGCAACCCTTCCCCTATCCGGCTTCACACGGTCTGCTGAACCGGCACAAGCAGGACAAGGAGAACTGTGGTGGGCCCAGGTGTGGCGGGCATCGTCGCCAACCCGGCGTCGGGGCGGGACATCCGGCGGCTGGTGGCGCAGGCGTCCGTGTTCCCGACGGCCGAGAAGGCCAACATGGTCCAGCGCGTGCTGGCCGCGTTCGCCATCACGGGCGTCGAGAGAACGCTCGTTTCCACCGACCTCGGTGGCATTTCCGCGGCCGTGCACCGCCGGCTGAGCCGCGAGCCGCTGCCGGGTGTCGAGTTCTGCGACAAAGAACCGCTCACGGGCACGGCGCAGGACACGATCAACGCCGTCCGCCGGATGGTCGACGCGGGTGCCGGCGTGATCGTGTGCCTCGGCGGCGACGGCACGGCCCGGGTCGCCGCGAAGGCGTGCGGCGAGGTGCCGCTGCTCGCGCTGTCCACCGGCACCAACAACGCCTTCCCGCAGATGCGCGAAGCCACCGTCGCGGGTCTCGCCGCCGGCTTCATCGCGAGCGGTCAGATCGACCCCGACCTGGTCACCCACCGCGTCAGCAAGCTCGAAGTCGTCACCAAGGCGCGGCGCGAGATCGCCCTGGTGGACGTCGCCGTGACCCTGAGCAAGCACGTCGGCGCGAAGGCGCTGTGGGATCCGGCGTCGCTCACCGAGCTCTACTGCACCTTCGCCGAGCCCGACGGCATCGGCCTCTCCAGCATCGCGGGCCAGCTCTGCCCGAGCCCGCGCTCCAGCGCCGACGGCGTCGCCCTCAAGCTCGGGCCCGTCGGCGTCACCCCGCACGTGGTCCACGCGCCCATCGCCCCCGGCCTGGTGAAAGCCGTCGGCGTGCGCGGCTGGGGCGTGCTCCAGCAGGGCATGCGCGTGGACCTCGCCGCAGGCGGTGGCGTGATCGCCGTCGACGGTGAACGCGAGCTCGAACTCAAGCCAGGGGAGAGCGCGTACGTCGAGCTCCGGTCCGACGGGCCGTGGTGCGTCGACGTCCGCGCGGTGATGGCCGAAGCGGCCCAACGAGGGTTGTTGCGCACCACATCCACCGAAGGCGGTGCGCCTACGAAGGGAAAGGAGCGTCGACGATGACGGAGACCTTGCTGGAGGCCTATCGCACCATGCGCACGATCCGCGCGTTCGAGGAACGCGTGCACGAGGAGTTCGCCACCGGCGACATCCCCGGCTTCGTCCACCTCTACGCCGGCGAGGAGGCTTCGGCCACCGGCGTCTGCAGCCACCTCGACCGCCGCGACACCATCGCCAGCACCCACCGCGGCCATGGCCACTGCATCGCCAAGGGTGTGGACGTGAAGGCCATGATGGCCGAGATCTACGGCCGCACCACGGGATCTTGTCACGGCAAGGGCGGCTCGATGCACATCGCCGACCTGTCGAAGGGCATGCTCGGCGCCAACGGCATCGTCGGCGGCGGCCCGCCGCTCATCTGCGGCACCGCGCTCGCGGCGAAGCAGCGGGGGACCGGTGGCGTCGGCGTCGCCTTCTTCGGCGACGGCGCGAGCAACCAGGGCACCACGCTCGAAGCCCTCAACCTCGCGTCCGTCTGGAACCTGCCCGCGGTCTTCGTCGCCGAGAACAACGGTTACGCCGAAGCGACGTCGAGCACCTGGTCCGTGGCCTCGGACAACATCGCCGACCGCGCCGCCGGCTTCGGCATGCCCGGCGTGATCGTCGACGGCTACGACTTCTTCGCCGTGACCGAAGCCGCCGGTGAGGCCATCGACCGCGCCCGCGCCGGCGGCGGTCCCACGCTCCTGGAAATGAAGTTCACGCGCTACTTCGGCCACTTCGAGGGCGACCAGCAGGCCTACCGCGCCGACGAGGTCGCCCACGCCCGCGAGCACCTCGACTGCCTCAAGCGCTTCCGCACCCGAGTGGTCGAAAGCGGCGAGCTGTCCGAGGAAAGCCTCGACAAGGTCGACACCGAAGTCGCGAAACTTGTCGAAGAAGCCGTGGCGGAAGCCAAAGCCGCACCCAAACCCACCCGAGCCGACCTGGAGACCGACGTCTACGTCTCGTACTGAAGGGAGCGCGAGTCATGGCACGCACGATCAGCTACCGCGAAGCGATCAACGAGGCCCTCGCGCAGGAGATGCAGCGCGACGAGTCGGTGATCGTGATGGGCGAGGACAACGCCGGCGGCGCGGGCAGCCCCGGTGAGGAAGACGCGTGGGGCGGCGTTCTCGGTGTCACCAAAGGGCTTTTCCACCGTTTCCCCGGCCGGGTG
Source organism: Amycolatopsis sp. DSM 110486 (assembly GCF_019468465.1). Taxonomy (NCBI): domain Bacteria; kingdom Bacillati; phylum Actinomycetota; class Actinomycetes; order Pseudonocardiales; family Pseudonocardiaceae; genus Amycolatopsis; species Amycolatopsis sp. DSM 110486. Next base: position 4,211,374 of record NZ_CP080519.1, read on the forward strand.
CTCGATACGCCGATCTCCGAATCGGCCTTCATCGGCGCGGCCATCGGCGCCGCCACGGCCGGCCAGCGGCCCGTGGCCGAGCTGATGTTCATCGACTTCATGGGCGTCTGCTTCGACCAGATCTTCAACCAGGCGGCCAAGTTCCGCTACATGTTCGGCGGCAAGGCGCGCACGCCCGTGGTGATCCGCACGATGTACGGCGCCGGGCTGCGGGCCGCCGCCCAGCATTCCCAGTGCCTGTACCCGATCTTCACGCACATCCCGGGACTCAAGGTCGTGGTGCCCTCCAGCCCGTACGAGGCCAAGGGCCTGCTCATCCAGTCCATTCGCGACGACGACCCCGTGATCTTCTGCGAGCACAAGGCCCTCTACGACACCTCCGGCGAAGTCCCCGAAGACAGCTACACCATTCCCTTCGGCGAAGCCAACGTCGTCCGCGACGGCGAGGACGTCACCATCGTCGCCATCGGCCGCATGGTCGGCGTCGCCGAGGAAGCCGCGCGCGAGCTGGCCTCGACCGGGGTCGAGGCCGAGGTGATCGACCCGCGCACGACCAGTCCACTCGACACCGAGACGATCCTCGAAAGCGTCGAGAACACCGGCCGGCTCGTGATCGTCGACGAGGCTTCCCCGCGCTGCAACCTCGCCACCGACATCTCCGCGCTCGTCGCCCGCGAAGGGTTCGCGTCCCTGCGCGCACCCATCGAGATGGTCACGCCGCCACATACGCCCGTGCCCTTCTCCGACGCGCTCGAAGACCTCTACATCCCCGGCCCCCAGCAGGTGGTCAACGCGGCGAAAGCCGTGGTGGGCTGGACTCGGTGATGGCCGAGATCCAGCGTGTGACCATGCCCAAGTGGGGCCTGTCGATGAAGACGGGCCGCATCACCGACTGGCTCGCCACCGAAGGCGACGACATCACCGAGGGTGACGACCTCGTCGACATCGACACAGACAAGATCACCGGCACGCTGGAGTCCCCGGGCTCCGGCGTGTTGCGCCGGGTGATCGCGCCGGCGGGGGAGGACGTGCCCGTCGGCGCAACGATCGCCCTGGTCGCGCCCGCCTCCGTCGCCGACGCCGAGGTCGACGAAGCCGCCGATGCCGCGTTGCGGGAGCTGGCCGAAGGCGTGGTCGAGGAGGCGGCGGGACCGGTCACCGGCACCGTCGAGGTCGACGGCCGCACCCTCAGTTACGCCACGCTCGGTGACAGCGGTGATGCGGATGGCGAGGTGGTGGTCCTCGTCCACGGCTACGGCGGCGACAAGAACTCCTGGCTCTTCGTCCAGGAGCCGCTCGCCGACGGCCGTACCGTCCACGCGCTCGACCTCCCCGGTCACGGCGAGTCCACCAAGGACGTCGGCGACGGCTCCCTCACCACCCTCGCCAACGCCGTCCTCGGCTTCCTCGAAACACTCAACGTCACGAAGGCGCACCTCGTCGGCCACTCGCTCGGCGGCGCCGTCGTCGTGGCTGCCGCCGCGGCACAACCCGCGAAGGTCTCTTCGCTCGCGCTGGTGGCCCCGGCTGGCTTCGGTGACCGCATCAACGCCGGTTACCTGCGCGGCTTCGCCACCGCCACGTCGAGGCGAGAACTGAAACCCCACCTCAGCGCACTCTTCGCCGACCCGGACCTGGTCACGCGCCGTCTCGCCGACGACCTCCTCAAGTACAAACGCCTCGACGGCGTCGACCGAGTCCTGGAGAAACTCCTCGGCACCCTGCTCGAAGACGACGACACCCCGGCCCTGCACATCGCCCCGCTCCTGGCCCGGTACGAAGGCCCGATCACTGTGGTCTGGGGCAGCGAAGACGCCGTCCTCCCACCCGAAAACGCGGCCGGCCTCCCGGACGTCCACTCCGTCGAGGGCGCCGGCCACCTGGTCCACTTGGAGAAACCGTCGGCCGTTGTCGAGGTGGTTGTCGAGATCGTCTCAGAGGCGACGGAGAGATCGGCACGGCCTTGACCGACGTCCTTACGGCCTTGACCGACGCCGTCACGGCCTTGCTCGACCTTTGATCGACTCTGTCGGTGAAGTCACCGCCCCTTCCGATCACGGCCCGACCACCTGCACACTGGCGCCGGAGGCCGGGTGAGGAGCACCCCAATGCGGCGTTGGGTGCGTTGAGCGCACCGAACGCCACATTGGGGGAGTCGGACTAGGAGCGGGTGGTTGTTGGGCCAGCAGCACCTCGAGGCAGCGTTGCCGGTCGGGGTTGACCCCCGACGGCACGCGCGCGCTCTCGCCCGTCTCCACGAAGCCACCATCGCCGGCGAAGCGCTGCCCAGCGCGCCGCGTTCGGTGATCAGCGAGTCCTGGTCCCGCGTACAGCGGCTCGGCATCGACCCGGACCGCGGCGCGTCCTCGCCGATCCTAGACGCCGTCGAGCTCGAAGAACGCCGCCGCGAAAGCGGCCTCGCCCCGCTGCTGCCGATACTGCGCGGCGGCCTGCTCAGCCTGGCCGAGCAGGCCGCGCACATCATGGTGATCGTCGACGCCGCCGGCCACGTCCTCTGGCGCGACGGCTCGGTTCCCGTCCGCCGCCGCGCCGATCGCCTCGGCTTCGTGGAGGGCGTCGACTGGCAGGAAGAAGCCGTCGGCACCAACGCCATCGGCACGGCGCTCGTGGCTCGCCGGCCGGTGCAGGTCTACTCCGCCGAGCACTACGTCCGCGCCCAGCACGACTGGACCTGTGCCGCCGCCCCGCTGCACGATCCCCGCGACGGCCGGCTCCTCGGCGTCGTCGACCTCTCCGGCTCCGCCTCGACGGTCCACGCCACCACCCTCGCCCTCGTCGACGCCGTCGGCCGCCTTGCCGAATCCCAGCTGCGCACCACGCACCTGACCGACCTCGAACGCCTGCGTGGCATCGCGGTTCCTTTGCTGGCCAAGGTTTCCGGCCGCGCGCTGGTGACCGATCAGCACGGCTGGATCGCCACCACCACTCCCTCCGCGATCTCTGCCGCCACCGGCCTCGCGGCCGCCGGCCGGCTGCCGTTGCCCGTGTCCGTGGGACCCGGCCCGCTGTGGCTGCCCGCCCACGGTCACTGCGTGGTCGAACCACTGCCCGGCGGCTGGCTCATTCGCATGACCGACTCCGAAGCCGCTCCGCCGACCCGGGTTTCCCTCGACCTGCGCATCCCCGGCGAACCGGTGCTCACGGTTTACGGCTCCGCGAGCGAATGGACCCACCGCGTCTCCCCGCGTCACGCACAGCTCCTGTACGCCCTCGCCGCCCACCGAAACGGCTGCAGCGCTTCACAACTCTCGTCAGAGTTGTTCGGCGACGCGACGCGCACGGTCACCGTCCGCGCCGAGGTTTCGCGGCTGCGGCGGATCGTCGGCGGGATCATCGTCGGGCGGCCGTACCGGTTCGCCGACAACCTCGAAGTCGTCGTGCACGGATCGGCCGTCGCGGGCTAGTTTTGGTGCGCGAAGCGCTGGCACGCGCGGGTTGCCCCGCGTACGCGCAACCACCATTGGTGTGAGTGATCTTTCTTGCCCGCGTGGCAAGCGGCGATGGTGTGCACCATGACCAAGCGAACATCGGTGCGGCAGCGCCGGGTCTCCGCGGAGCTGCGGGCCTTGCGGATCAAGGCGAACCTCACGTGCAGAGAGGTTTCCGAGGGCCTCGGCTTCTCGGAGAGCAAGATCAGCCGCATGGAGACCGGCGACCGCGGCCTCTACGTGGACGACGTCTCCGCCATCCTCGGCTTCTTGCACGCACCAACGGAAAAGCGCCAAGAGCTGCTGAAGCTGTTGCGCGACGGCGAGGAGCGCAACTGGCACGAGATCCACGGCAAGCTGCCACCCACCTGGAAGGAACTGATCCGCTTCGAGGACGACGCGCTGCGGATCAAGAACTACGAGCCGCTGGTGATCCCCGGCCTGGCGCAGACGCCGGACTATGCGCGGGCGGTCATTCACGCGACAAACCCGAGCTTGACCGAGTCCGATGTCGAGGGACTCGTCGCGGCGCGATTGGCTCGGCAGCTGGTTCTCAGTCGGCGAGATGCACCCGAAGTCCATCTGCTGGTTGAGGAAACGGCAGTCCGCCGCATAATCGGCGACTCAGAAGTGATGCGGCTGCAACTGGAGTCCTTGCTCGCTATCAACAATCGCAGCTGTGTCACGATGCAGGTTGTGCCCTTCAGCGCAGGCGGGCACCCCGGCCTCGAAGGGCCGCTCGTGATCCTCGAGTTTCGCGATGAGCCGACTCTCACCCATGCGGAAACCCGCAGCGCCACCAGCTTTATCGAGGATGAGGAGCCAGTTGCCCGTGCTAGGCTCGGCTGGCGTGGGATTCTTGCCGCGGCTTTGTCACCCGAGGATTCCGCCGGGCTGATTTCCACGGTGATCGACAAGATGACCGCATCCTAGGAGCACGCACGATGATCGCCCCGAACCCAGTCCAGGCAACTTGGCGCAAGAGCTCCTACAGCACTTCGCAGTCCAACTGTGTTGAGGTTGGCGGGTGGCAGAAGAGTTCCTTCAGCACTGACCAGGCCAACTGTGTCGAGGTCACTGCCACCCCGTCGATCGAGATCGGCGTGCGGGACACGAAGGACCGTGGTGCGGGTCACCTCACCGTTTCGGCTGAAGCGTGGACCGCGTTCTTGGCCGCTGCCGGGCGCTGATCGAGATCACGTGCTGGTGACACCTTCCGGGTGAGGTTCGCCCGGCTCTCCGCGACCGGCTACCTTCTGCGGGTGGCGTACGGGGAGGATCGGGGATGACCAGCACGGTGACGCGGCCGGAGACGTCTGCGGGCACTGGCGGTACGGGTGCTTCCGCGCCCCCGCCTGAGGAACCGGAAGGCCGCAGCGGCATCGCGGGCTTGCTGGAGCTGCCGGGCCAGGCGGTGCGCGCGATCGTGAGATCGGCGGCGACGACGCCGGGCCGTCTTTCGGTGATCGCCGTGGGATTGGTGTTGCTGTCGCTGGTGGCGGGGCTTGTGGGCACGCTGTCGGCGCAGGACAAAGACGACACCATCTCCGGCCTGATCAGCTACCGCGAACCGCTCGCGGCGGCGGCGCAGCAGGTGTTCCGCTCGCTGTCCGACGCGGACGCGACGGCGGCGACCACGTTCCTGTCGGTGGGCACCGAGCCGCCGGAGCTTCGCAAGAAGTACGAGCAGGACATCGCGGAGGCGGGTTCGGCGTTGGCGAAGGCCGCGTCGGACACCGCCGATGTGGGTGACGCCGCTCACCAGGTGGACATCCTGAACCAGAAGATCCCCGTGTACACCGGGATCGTCGAGACGGCGCGCGCGAACAACCGTCAGGGCTTCCCCTCGGGTGCTTCGTACCTTCGCGAGGCTTCCCAGCTGATGCGGACGACGATCCTGCCCGCGGCTGAAGCGCTGTACCGCGCGGACACCGACAAGCTTTCCGCCGAGCAGGACGACAGCACCGGTTTCCCGTGGGCGGCCGTCGCGCTGTTGCTCGCGCTGGTGGCGGCGTTGGTCGTCACGCAGGTGTACCTCACGCGCAAGACCAACCGCGTGGTCAACATCGGCCTGCTGGTGGCGACGGCGTGCATCGTGCTGTCGATGCTGTGGGGCGCCGTGGCGCTCGTCGTGCAGGGCAGTCTGGTCGGCGCGGGCAAGACCGACGGCAGCTCGCAGGTCGACGTGCTCGCCCGCGCGCGCATCGCCGCCCTGCAGGCCCGCGCCGACGAGACGTTGACCCTGGTCGCCCGCGGCGACGGCGGCACGTACGAACAGCAGTTCATCAAGCTCGCCGAGCAGCTGGTCGGCGCCGACGGCGCGGGCGGCCTGCTGGGCCAGGCCCGCGACCTCGCCGCCGGCACCCCCGGCCAGCAGAAGATCGAGGCCGCCGAAGAAGCCGCCCGTGAGTGGTCACTGGCCCACCTGGAAGTCCGCAAACTCGACGACTCCGGCCAGTACCAGCAGGCCGTCGACTTCGCGACCTCCGTCAGCCAGGGCAGCGCCGCGGCCGCCTTCGCGCGCCTCGACGCCAACCTCCAGGACGCCATCGAAGTCTGCCGCCAGGAATTCCTGGACGACACCCAGGCCGGCGACAACGCGTTGACGGCGTTGGCCCCCGGCGTGGGCTTCCTCGCGGTGCTCGCCGCCGGCGGCGTGACGGTCGGCGTCCGCGAACGCCTCCGGGAGTACCGGTGACCCCGGCTCCCTCCCCGACGTCCTCCGCACGGCCGGCGGCTGCCGTGTCGTGCGCTCGGCGGGGTTCGGCGTCGGTTGACGGCGCCCACAGCATGAGACGGAGATCGGCGACAGCGGGCATCGTGACCTGCGGACGGCGGAGATTGAGGGAGTACCGGTGATTCGGTCGCGTCACTTGTTCCGGGCGGCCGCACTGGCGGTGGTCGCGGTATTGGCCACCGCGTGCGGCTCGGCACTTCAGCCGATCGACCCGGCTCCGGTGAGTGACGCGGCCTGGCCGATGCCCGCGGACGTCGGCGGGCCCGACGCCTCCGCCGGTGGCTCGTCCGACTCCAGCTGCGACCCCACCGCCAGCCTTTCTCCCGCCGGCGCCTCCGTCAGCTCGCCTTCGGTCGCGAAGATCAAGGCCCGCGGCAAGCTCATCGCGGGCGTCGACCAGACCACGTACCTGTTCGGCTTCCGGAATCCCAAGTCGGGCAACCTCGAGGGCTTCGACATCGACATGGTCAACCAGATCGCCGCCGCGATCTTCGGCTCGGCCGAGGGCCACGTGCAGTTCCGGGCGATCGCGTCGTCGCAACGTGAGCAGGTGCTGAAGGACCACCAGGTCGACATCGTCGTCCGCACCTACTCGATCACGTGCGCGCGCCTGAAGGACGTGGCCTTCTCGTCGGTCTACTACGTCGCCGGCCAGAAGATCCTGGTCCCCAAGGCCTCCAACGCCGAATCCTTGTCTGATTTGAAGGGCAAACGCGTCTGCGCCACCAAACAGTCGACTTCGTTGGCCAAAATCGCCACCGACCCGGCCCACCCCACGGCCATCTCGGTCGACAACTGGTCCGACTGCCTCATCATGCTCCAGCAGCACCAGGTCGACGCCGTCTCCACCGACGACACCATCCTCGCGGGCATGGCCGCCCAAGACCCCACCGTCAAGGTCGCCGGCGCGCCCATGACCACGGAGAACTACGGCATCGGCATCCCCAAGGACCAACCGGACCTCGTCCGCTACGTCAACTCGGTCCTCGAAACCACCCGCACCAACGGCACGTGGCAATCCAGCTACCAGAAATGGGTCGGCGCCCGCCTGGGCCCGGCCACGCCCCCTTCGCCGAACTACAAGTAGTCCGATCGAGTGGCGCACCCTTCCGCCACGGCCGTCTCGCGCGAACGGCCCCTTGGCGCCGCGCACGCCCGCGCGACTGGACCGCTCGCGCCGTTTCGGCCGTGCGAGGGGACCGCTCGCGCCGCTCTCACCTCGCGAGGGGACCGTTCAGACCGCCGCCGGTGCGTGAGGGGACCGCTCGCGCCGTTTCGGCCGTGCGACTGGACCGCTCGCGCCGCTCTCACCTCGCGAGGGGACCGTTCAGACCACCGCCGCTGCGCGACTGGACCTCTCGCACCGGTTTCGGCCGCGCGACTGGACCGCTCGCGCCGCACCAACCAAGCGAGGGGACCGCTTGCACCGGTTCGGCCGTCCGACTGGACCGCTCGCGCCGCACCAACCAAGCGAGGGGACCGCTTGCGCCGCTCCAATCTCGCGAGGGGACCGTTCAGACCGCCGCGGCCGCGCGACTGGACCTCTCGCATCGGTGCCCGTGCGTGAGGGGACCGCTCGCGCCGTATCAACCTCGCGAGGGGACCGTACGGACCGCCGCCGCTGCGTGACTGGACCTTTCGCGCCGCGGCGGCCGCGCGACTGGGCCGTTCGCGGCGGCGCGCGCGAGTGGACCGGTCGTCCCGAATCCGTGCGCGAATGGTCCAGTCGCGCCGGTTCCCAGCTCCGCAGGCGGTTCCGTCGGCCAAGCGTCGGTGCGCGGCAGGTCCCTTCGGGCGGACCTGAGGCGTCCGGACCCCCGCGCCGTGGTGCCCGACTAGGATCAATGAGGGACTTTTTCCGCGGGGATCTCGGGAGGTAGTTGTGTCGGAGGAGCCGCGCCGTCCTCGGCATGCCGCGCCGGACGAGAAAGCGGGCGCCGAGCCGCCCTCGTGGACTCCGCCGCCGCCGGTCCGCTGGGACACGCCGGAGCCGTCGGTGTCCGGGCGCCTCGACCCGGCCGCTCGGCCGGATCCCGAGTCGCCGACCGTGATCAACACCCCGGTCTACCGTCAGCAGACTCCGGCGCAAGGTGTGCAGCAGCCGCAGTACCCGGGGCAGCCGTACCAAGGTGGTCCGGGCCAGCAGCCGCAGGGCGGCCCGGTTCAGTCGCAAGGCCAGCAGCCGCCGGGCGCTCCGGGCCAGCAGCAAGGCCAACCCGGCTCGGGCCAGATGCAGGGTCCAGGCCAGCAGGGCCAGCCCGGCTACCCCCAGCCTCCGTACGGCCAGCAGCCTCCGTCGCAAAGCCAGCCCTACCCGCCGCACCCGCAATCCCCGCAGTCCCCATCCCGCGCGTACCCGCAGACTCCGGGCTACCCGCCCCAGTCCCACACGGGCCAGCAACGCCACCCCGCCCGCCCCGGCACCCAGGGCCAGCCCTACCCCGGCTCCCAGTACGCCCCCGGCCGCCCGGCTCCGGAGCAGTCCAACCGCGTCGCCGAGCCCGGCTCGAACCCCGGCACCTCGTCCCAGCCCGGCCGCCCGGCGGACCCAGGCGCGACCGGCACCCCGAACCAGGGCACTTCCTCGCAGCCCAACCGCGCCGCCGACCCGAGCGCGACCGGCGCCCAAAACCCGGGCACCTTCACGCAGTCCGGCCGCCCCGCCGACCCCGCCCAAAACCCGGGCACCTCCGCACAGCCCAGCCGCACCCCCGACTCCACCGCGATCCCCTGGAAGCAAGTCCAGCCAGGAGCCCGCGCCCCCGAGTCCGACACCCCGAACCAGGCCGGCTCCGCCCAGCAGCCTTCCGAGACCCAGCCCGGAAACCGCAGCAGCGAAGCCACGGACCCGAACCAGGCCACCTTCACCGGCCGCCAGCCCTCCGAGCAGGCCAACCGCGTCGCCGAACCGACCGCAACCGACGACCCGGCGCAGCACCAAGACCCGGCACAGCAACAAGACTCGGCCCGCACCGAAAACCCCGAAGCCAAGCCAGAAGACCCCACCCGCCCCCCGGGCGACCTGGCTCCGGTCATCCTCCCGCAGTCCCAGCAGCCGGTCGCCCCCGTCGACCCCGCCGCGCCGATGCCCACCAGCGTCCTCGCGAACCCGAGCCCCGGTACGCAGAGCATCATGCCGCCGTCGCCGCGCCTCCAACCGCAGGAATCCCTGCCGGACCCGGGCACGGACAGCGTCGTCGCCGCGAGCCGCAGCGAAGGCCACGGCACGGGCACCCGCAGCGAAGGGACCGGCACCGGCAGCGGCTCCCAGGGCAGCGGCACCGGCTCGTTCCCCGGCACCTCCCGGCGCACCGGCTCCCGCACCTCCAGCCGACGTTCCCGCCGCGGCCGCCTCGGCGCCGGCCTCATCGACGTCCCGCCCGTGCCGTACCGCGATCCCGCGACGGCCGTGCTCGCGAACCCCGTCGTCTCCGAGGAAAAGCGTTTCTGCGGCAACTGCGGCTCGAAAGTCGGCCGCGCCAAGGACGGTAAGCCCGCCAACCCCGAAGGCAAGTGCGACAACTGCGGCACGTCCTTCTCGTTCCTGCCGAAGCTGCAGCCCAACGAGCTCGTCGGCGGTCAGTACGAAGTGCTCGGCGCTCTCGCGTACGGCGGCCTCGGCTGGATCTACCTCGCGCAGGACCACAACGTCTCCGACCGGTGGGTCGTCCTCAAGGGCTTGATTGACACGGGCGACGCGACCGCCATGGCCGCCGCCGCCAACGAGATGCGGTTCCTCGCCGAGGTCGAGCACCCGAACATCGTCAAGATCCACAACTTCGTGCAGCACCCGGACGCGCAGACCGGCACGTCCGTCGGCTACATCGTGATGGAGTACGTCGGCGGCCAGTCGCTGCGCCAGCTCGCCCTGCAGCACCACCGGGAGAGCAAGCGGCCCGAGCCGTTGCCGATCGGGCAGGTCATCGCGTACGGCCTCGAGATCCTCCCCGCCCTCGGCTACCTCCACAGCCAGGGCCTGCTCTACTGCGACCTCAAGCCCGACAACGTCATCCAGACCCACGAGCAGCTCAAGCTGATCGACCTGGGTGCCGTCCGGCGGCTCGACGACTACGAGAGCCCGCTGTTCTTCACCACCGGCTACAGCGCGCCCGAGCTGGCGACGCAGGGTGCGTCGATTTCGAGCGATCTCTACACCGTCGGCCGCACGCTCGCCGTGCTGAGCTTCGAGTTCCAGGGCTACACCACGAAGTTCAAGTCGACGCTGCCCGGCCCCGACGCCGTGCCGCTGTTCGCGCTTTTCGGTTCGTACTACCGCTTCCTCAAGCGCGCGACGCATGTCGACCCGGACCGCCGCTTCCTCGCCGCCGAGGACATGGCCGACCAGCTCACGGGCGTGCTGCGCGAGATCATGGCGCTCGGCACGGGCAAACCGCGGCCCGCCGCGTCGACGGTCTTCGGGCCTGAGAGCCGCACGTTCGGCGTGCACCTCGTCGTCCCCGAAGCCGGCACGACCGTGCCGTTGCCCGAGCCCGCCGAGGTCGTCGCCGGCCTGCCGATCCCGCAGGTTGATACCGATGACCCCGCGGCCGGCGTCCTGGCGACCACCACCGCGCTCGACCCGCGCGAAGCCATCGAAGCCCTCGCCGGCGCGCCGCGCGAGTCCATCGAGGTGCGCCTGCGCATCGTCCGCGCACGCATTGAGCTCGGCGAGTTCGTGGAAGCCCAGCGTCAGCTCCAGGCGGCCCAGTATCTGGCCATCCGCAACGGTTTCCCGCACGACTGGCGCATCGACTGGTACCGCGGCCTGATCGAGCTGGCCGGCGCCCGCCCGCGCGTCGCGCACGTCGCCTTCGAAGCCGTCTACGACGACCTCCCTGGCGAAATCGCCCCCAAGCTGGCGCTCGCCGTCAGCGCGGAGGGCGTCGGCGACTACTTCGGCGCCGCGCGCTACTACGAGCTCGTCTGGCGCACCGACCGCACCTACGTGAGCGCCGCCTTCGGCCTCGCCCGCGTGTACTTGGCCCAGGGCGCCCGAGCCAGCGCCGTCGAGGTCTTGGAGATGGTCCCCGCCACCTCCACGCACTACCTCGACGCCCAGGTCGCCGCCATCAAGATCAAAACCCAATCCAGCGCCGCCTCGGAGCAGTCCCGCATCTCCGAACAGGACCTCCTCGACGCCTCCCTGCGCCTCGAACGCCTCAACCTCGACGCCGAACGCCGAACCCGCCTGTCCGCCGAAGTCCTCGAAGCCGCGTACGACTGGCTTCGCACGCCCTCCGCGCCTTCCCCGGCCGAGACCTCGAAGGTCCTCGGGTACGCGCTGGAGGAGCGGGATGTGCGGTTCGGTTTGGAGCGGTGTTACCGCACGTTGGCTCGGTTGGCGGGGACTACGGAGGACCGGGTAGCGCTGGTGGACCGAGCCAACTCGATCCGTCCGCGGACGTTCACGTAGGCCGCTCCCCGGGGCTTGAATGGCGCCTGGTAATCACTCGTCCGGGTTGTGGACAACTACCCCTCAACCCGCTCTCACCAGGCTTTTTGTCGGTGGGGGCCGATAGAATGGACTCGGGGACGCCCCCCTCGGGAGGGCGGGGGCCTGTCCAGGCCGGGCCCAGGGGGCAAAGGAGCAGAGCCGACCCAACCGTCCGGCTCCACTCCAGCCCCCAGCCATCCCCAGCACCAACCCGAAGTCACAGGCTGCGCGCGTTGATGTCCCCGTACTCCGTCGTCGCCTCGATGGTCAGGTCCGCCAGACCACCGGCGTTCTGCAGCGAGTTCCGGACCCGTCCGTACGACGTCCCCGCGTCCAGCGAAGCCGAGACGCCCGGAGCGGCACCCACCGACACATCGCCGGCCGACGTCCGGAGCACAACCGACCCGCGCACGGCCTCCGCGATGTCGATGTTTCCCTTACCCGTCGTGATCGAAGCCGGGCCGTTCAGCCGGCCGACCGAGACATCACCGGCCTGAGTGGACAGTCGCACGCCGGCCGCCTCGTCGAGCTTGATCGCGCCGTGCGAGCCCTCGAACGAAACTTCGCCCAGCCGGCCCACGCCGCGGAAGTCGGCGCTCGCGGCCGAGGCGGAGACGCGCGAGTCGGCGGGCAGCTGCACGGTCACCTCGACCGAGCCCGACGCGCCCAGCATCTGGTTCTTCGCCGTGGCTTCGATCCGGAGCACGCCGTCCGCGAAGGAGACCGTGGTCTGCTCCGCGACCTTCACGTCGCGGGCCTTCGAAGCGTCCGCCGGCCGGACCTCGACGGCGGTGTCGGCGCGGTCCGCGGCGATGAACTGAACGCGCCCCGCGGGAATGGTGACGAAGGCGGAGATCGGGGCGGTGGTGGTGAACTTCTGCATCTGGATCAGCTCCTGTGCTCGTTGTTTCCGACATGAGAAACGCTACGTTGCGTTCAAGAATCAGGCAACAAATCCGTTGCACGGGAACAAGAAAAGACCAGCTCAAAGCCGCGCAATCATTGCAATGGAGCAAAATCTAACGCAACACAGCCGTTGCAATGAACCATAATAAAAGCTACGCTGAAGACCCAGCAAGCAACACGAGGGAGAAGAGATGCCCGGCGGCCGACTCACCCAGCAAGAGCGCCAGCAGATCGCCCTGGGCCTCGCCGACAGCCTCGCCTACGCGGAAATCGCCCGCCGCCTCGACCGCCCCACGTCGACCATCACCCGCGAGGTCATGCGCAACGGCGGCCCCACCTCGTATCGCGCCGACCTGGCTCACCACGCCACCGAGCACCGCACCCGGCGCCGGAAGAAGACAGCAGCGCCCCTGAGTCAAGAAGCCCCGCAACCCCACGGCCGCGACGCCGAAGCCGTCCGCGAGTACGAGGAGACCTTCACCGTCCTCCTCATGCAATCCGGCCTCCCCCGGATGGCCGCCCGCGTCCTGACCCGCCTCTACATCAGCGACGAAGGCAGCGTCACCGCCGCCGAGCTCGTCCGCCACCTGCAGGTCAGCCCGGCGTCCGTCTCCAAGGCCGTCTCACTCCTCGACGGCCTGGGCCTTCTCAGCAGAGAGCGCGACGAGCGCCGCCGCGAGCGCTACGTCGCCGACAACGACGTCTGGTACCAGTCCGTCCTCGCCAGCGCGCGCGCCAACGCCCAGCTCGCCGAGACCGCGCGCCAGGGCGTCGCGATCCTCGGCCGCGACACCCCCGCGGCCGCGCGCCTGGAGAACATCGCCCGGTTTGTCGATTTCGTCGGCGAGAGCATCGCCCGCGCCGCGGAGCAGGCCCGCGAAATCCTGTACGCGAAACCCGAGGTCAGGGATTGATCTCCCACTCCTGACCGTCCTGCGCGCGACGCTGCTTCTCGCGCGCGTCGGCCAGCTTCTGCAACGCCGCCGGGTCACCGTGCGTCGTGAAATGCTCGAACCCGACCGCCACGAACAGGGCGCGCGCGGTCACGGCGACCGGCCCGTCGGGCGCGTCGAGGTGACCGTCAGCGGAAACGTAGATCTTGCGCCCCGCCGTGCCGTCCAGGCGGGTCTCGATGTGCAGCGTCGAGCCGACGGGCACGGGCCGGCGGAAGTCTGTCTCGAGCTTGCCGGTCACGGCCGGGCGCCGCAGCAGGTTGCCGACCGCGCTGCCCAGGGCCTCGTCGAACGCGCATGCCAGCAGCCCGCCGTGCGCGAGGCCGGGCGCTCCCTGGTGGGCGGGCGTGACGGTGAACTTCGAGAGCACTGTGTGCCCTTCGCCGACGATCGAACGCAGGCGCAGGCCCGCGTCCACCTCGTCGCCGCAGCCGAAACACTCGTCGAAATGCACGCCGAGCTCGGTGCCGGCCGCGGGGGCCTTCGGGTGCACAGCGGGTGGCTCCACGGACACCGGCGGCCACGGTCCAGAAACACGACTCATGCGCTGACGTTAACCCGCGAGTAGCCGTTCGCGGTACGCGGCCTGACCTGCGGCGCGCGTTTTCCTAAGCGCACAGTAGTCGGAAAATTCCGTACGGTAGAACTTTCGCGTCTCACGCTGCCGATTAATCCCAGCCGGACAACACTCGGGAAATGAGCTGCATCGGAGCTACTGGGTCGCGTGCGAGGAGGTCGTCGCGGGGATGAGCGAGGCAACGGCGAAAACACCGGACGTGGATCCGAGAACCGTCAAACGGGCAGTCCTCGCGTCGGCGATGGGTAACGCCACCGAGTGGTACGACTACGGCGTCTTCACCTCGGGCGCCATCGCCACGAGCATCGGCACGGTCTTCTTCCCCGGCGAGGGCAACGCAGTGCTGAAGTCGCTCGCGCTGGTCGCGGTTGGGTTCATCGTGCGGCCGTTCGGCGGGGCGTTCTTCGGCCCGCTGGGCGACAAACTGGGGCGGCAGAAGGTTCTCGCGATCACCATTCTGCTGATGTCGGGCTGTACGTTCCTGGTCGGCGTGCTGCCGACCTACGCGGGCCCATACAGCATGGGCATCGCGGCACCGATCGCGATCTTGTTGCTGCGCTTGATCCAGGGCTTCTCCACGGGCGGTGAGTACGGCGGCGCGGCAACGTTCATCGCCGAGTACGCACCGACGAAACGCCGTGGATTCTTCGGATCGTTCCTGGAACTGGGGACCCTGAGCGGCTACGTGCTGGGCAACGTCGTCGTGCTCGCGGTCACGCTTTCCCTGCCGGCCGACCAGGTCGAGGCGTGGGCGTGGCGGATCCCGTTCTTCGTCGCGCTGCCGCTGGGCCTCATCGGTCTGTACCTGCGCTCGAAGCTCGAGGACACGCCGGAGTTCAAGCGGCTCGAGGCTTCCGGCAACAAGCCGAAGAAGGCGCCGCTGAAGGAGACCTTCACCCGCAACTGGCGGATGATCCTCAACCTCATCGGCATCGTGCTGCTGCTGAACATCGCGGACTACATGCTGCTCACGACCATGCCGACGTACTTCACGGATACGTTGAAGATCAACGACAACACGTCCACGTTGATCATCATCGGCGTGGAGATCGTGCAGGCCGCGATCATCCTGCCGCTGGGCGCTTTGTCCGACCGCATCGGGCGAAAACCGTTGCTGATCACCGCCGCGATCGGGTTCCTGGTGCTGAGCTGGCCGAGCATCAAGCTGATGCAGTCGGGCAGCATCCTGTGGCTGATCGTCGGGTTCGGCATCGTCGCGTTCCTGCTGGTGCTGATGCTGGCCGTGATTGGCTCGACGTTCCCGGCGATGTTCCCGACCCGCGTGCGCTACGGCTCGTTCGCGATCGGCTACAACATCTCGACGTCGCTGTTCGGTGGTACGTGTGGTGTCGTCGTGACGGCCCTGATCCAGAGCACGGGCAACAAGGACTGGCCGGCGTACTACCTGATGATCGCCGCCGTGATCGCGCTGGTGCCGATCTTCAAGATCCCGGAGACTTCGCAGGTGCCGATCGAGCAGATCGACACCGCGGACACGGGTGGCAAGCTGGCGGGTGCGGCTCGCTGAGTTCGGGTTTGTTTGTTTCGCGGCCCGTCCCCCCTTGTGCTGGGGGACGGGCCGCTTTTATTTCTACTGCGTCTACTGTGGACAGCTCGTGGGCTGCTCCGCTCAGCGAACCTCGGCAACCTCGACCGGGCGAGGAGCAGCGAAACGCTTGCGCGCCCAAGTCGCCAACCCACCGGCGACCACAACAGCTACTACGGTTTCGATCATGAGTGCGGCGAACACCATTTTTGCTTCCTCCTCGAGTTCTCGGGCCGGCTCGCTCTTGGTTCGACCGGCTGAGCACGGATGTCGGCGGCCTTCGTCGACCACCACAGGAAACATCGCCACAAGGCGCCCGGATATTTCGCCGAAAACCCACTTGGCCGGGGTGACGTCGGCCACCCTGGTTGTGGGGCGGTAACTGTGGTCTGAACAGGGGATTGGTGCCTCACTGAGTGAGAGGTCTGGGCCGCTGGTGGCTCGGCTTTGCCGCCCGAACGCCTCGTCTGCTGGTACGACCGGTCCCCCTCGCACCGCACGGCTCGACGCGACCGGTCCCCTCGCGGCGCTGACGTGGTTCGACCAGTCCAGTCGCGGCGCGAACGCGGTTCGAAAGGTCCAGTCGCGTGGTGGTTGTGGCTCGACCGGTCCGTTCGTGCCGGGTGGGTGGCGGTCCGTTGGGGCTGGGAGCCGTGCACGACTGGTCCACTCGTGCAGCGGCGGTGGCTCGATGGGTCCGGTCGTGCGACGGGCGCGGCACGAGTGGTCCACTCGCGCGGATCGGCCGGGCCCAGCGGTCCACTCGTGCGGGGGTGGCGGTGTCTCAGCGCGTTGTGGCGACCGGTGGTGCGCTGACATGCGTGGGGACCGTGGTGGCCGACGGGGGCAGACGGACCGGCGTGCGGGGGAAAGACGGAAGGGACTCCGGCGGCTGGCCCGGGGCTTGGACCGCCGAGCGGGTCGGCGTCGGGTTGCCGGGCGGAGCGGTCGTGTCGGCGGTGGGTGGGGTGGTCGGCAGGGAGCTCGACGGCGAAGGCGTCGGCGCGAGGGTCGACAAGCCGGGGCCGGCGGGCTGGACGGGCGTCGGCGGGCCGTGGTGGCCGGCGGCGAAGCTCACGGCCAGGCCGGCCACCACGAGGACCGCCGCGGTGGCCACGGAGCTGCCGGCCACGGCCAGGCGCTTGCGGCGGCGTCGGATGCGGGCGCCGTCGTTGATGACGTCGGTTGCCGAGAGGGTGAGGGGTGGGCCGTCCGGGAGGGTGGAGAACAGGGCGCGGACGTCGGTGTCGGAGGTCGGGTCGGAGCTGGTGTCGGCATTCGAGTCGAGGGCGAAGTTGCGGTTCGAGCCCGAGCCCGAGCCCGAGCCGAAGTCGCGATCCGAGCTTGAGTCGAAGTCGCGGCCAGAGCGGGAGCCGCCCGAGCCGCCATTGGCAGAGCCGCCCGAGCCCGTCAAGTCACCGCCGAAGCCGCCAGATCCGCCCGAGCGCGAGCCGAAGTCGCCCGGGCCGAAGCCGTCAGAGCCTCCCGGCCCACGCCCAAAGCCGTCGGCACCACCAAAATCACGGTTCACCGGAACAGTCACCTCCCTCCAGGAACAGCCACAGCCACGAAGTGCGGCCCCAGCCGGTTGCGCAAAGTGGCCAAGCCTCGGGCGGCCTGGCTCTTCACCGTGCCGGTGCTGCAGCCGAGGGCGGCGGCTGTCTCGTCGACGGACAGGTCCTCGAAGTACCGCAGCACCAGCACGGCGCGTTGACGGGGCGCCAGCACCGCGAGGGCCTGGCGCACCAGCATGTCGTGTTCGGTTTCGGCGTCCGTGGTGGGGACGTCGGGTGGAGCGTCGGTCAGGCGCTCCCGCTTCCAGCGGCTGCGGCGGTTCTCGGCGAGGAACGTGCGCAGCACGATCTTGCGCGCGTACGCGTCCAGGCTGTCGTGCCGCGACAGGCGCGGCCACGCGAGGTACAGCTTCAACAGCGAGGCCTGCGTGAGGTCCTCGGCGCGGTGCCAGTCGCCGCACAACAAGTACGCCGTGGCCCGCAGGCTGTGCGCGCGCTCGCCGAAGTACCGGGCGAACTCGCCGTCCCACGGCGAGCTCGGCCCGGACACCGGACGGGAGCGGGAGATCACCTGCGCGATCAGCCCCAGATGTCCGGCAGGTTCAGGTCGCCGGTCGGCCCCGCGGGGATCGCCGTCGGCACGCGCACGCCGCTCGGCGCCCGCACACCCGGAGCCTGCGCCGGCATCCGCGTCGGCACCGCGGTCGGGGGCGCGACCTCGGTCGGACGCTGCGTCGGCAACGCCGGCCGCGTCGTAGCCGACGGCGGCTCCTGGGCCGGCAACGTCGGCTGCGTCGCGGCCGTCGGCGGCGCCGGCTGCGCGAACGCCACCGCCCCGCCCGTCAGGGCACCCCCGGCCAGCAGCAACGCACCGACACTCAACGCGAAACGAATACGCAAAACAGCTCCTCAGGCTCACGGGCACCCCGGTCGGCGGCGCCTCTTCTGCCGCTAGTCATGCCGCCGGCGCCGCACCGGGTTGCATCGAGTTCGCCAAGTTTTTCCCGCACCCCCCGCCGGCGTTCGCACCCCGTCCCACGACGCACCCCGCCAACGCCCGGCACCCTCGCCGACGCTCCACCAAGCCGGACGTCCACGCTGCCTGCCGAGGCCCGCTGCCCCCGCCGGGCACGGTGGTCTAACCACGCGCGGCCTGGCTGCGGGTCTTGGAGGGGTCGCGGCGTCGCGGATTGGCGCCGCGCCTCCGCCGTGAGGCTCGACCCGGAGCGCAACTCATGCGAGTTGGCCGCCGCTGCCCGCTGTCCCGCCGGGCACCGTGGTCGAACCACGCGCGGCCTGGCTGCGGGTCTCGGAGAGGTCGCGGCGTCGCGGATTGGCGCCGCGCCTCCGCCGTGAGGCTCGACCCGGAGCGCAACCCATGCGAGTTGGCCGCCGGCACCCGCTGTCCCGCCAGGCACCGTGGTCGAACCAAATGCGGCCCGCCCCGCGACCGGCAGCAGGACCGAGCCCCACGCTGGGTCGCAAGGCCTTGCCGGAGGTCCAATCCCGACTTGCTGTGACTCGCGGCCGCGTGCCCAGCGCCGAGTCGCGAACCGGGCCCACCCCGACCAGACCGCAAACGCTTGCGCCCCACCAAACAACCCCCACCAAACAACCCCCACCAACGACAAACGGCCGGAGGCACCAACCCCCGGCCGTTCACCGCGCACCTTGAACTCACACCGCGGACAACTTGCTCCACTCAGCCCAGTCATAAGTCCAGTCGCTGTAGTCGCCGTCCTTCGACGTGAGCGTCTGGGTGCTGCCCGTGATCTCCACCGGGTCGCCAGGCAACACGCTGTCGTAGTAGATCTTCGCGTTCGCCGGGGACAGGTTGAGGCAGCCGTGGGAGATGTTCTTCTTGCCCTGCGCCCAGACGGAGCCCGCGAGGCCGTGGATGAACTCGCCGTTGTTGGAGATGCGGACGGCCCACGGGACGTTCACGTCGGTGTAGCCGTAGCGCGGGTTGCTCATCGAGTACGTCGCGTGCTTCGACATCACCACGTGCACGCCGCTGTGGGTGACGCGGCCCGGGTCGGAGTCGAGGCCGTAGCTGACCGGGAAGTCCATCACCTGCTTGCCGTCGCGGATGACCTGCATGCGGTGCTGCGTGGTGTTGCCCTTGACGATCTGCGAGCGCCCGATCTTGAAGCTCGCGGAGATGTCCTGGCGCCCGTACGTGCCGTTGCCCATGGAGACGCCGTAGATGTTCGCGTTGACCTTCACCTCGGTGCCCGGCGCGAAGTACTCCTTCGGACGCCAGTGCGCGGAGGTGTCGCCGTTGAGCCAGGCCCACGAGCCCTCGGTCTTCGGCGTGGTCTCCACCGACAGCGCCTTCTCCACGGACGCCTTGTCCTTCACAGCGCTCGAGAATGTCAGCGCGATCGGCATCGCGATGCCGTACGTCTGGCCGTCGCCGACGTTCAGGCTGCCCGCCATCTGCCGGCGCGGCTTCACGGTGGTGAAGGCGCCGCTGATCTGCACCGGCTTGCCGTCGCTGCCGGTCGCCTGGCCGGACCACGTGTAGGTCTTGCTGTAGCCGAGGTCCTCGGTGGTGGCCCAGCTCTTCTTGTCCGCCGACGGCTGGCCCTGCACCTGCTTGCCGTCCGGGTTCGTCAGCGTGACGGAGTCGAGCGTGCCGTCCGCGACGGTCACCTTCACCGGATCGCCCGGCGCCACGTCCTTGGCGTTGGCCGCGGGCGCGAGCGTGAGAGTGGCCGGCTTGGCGACCGGCGCGGCCTTCGTCGGGCCCCCGCCCGTGTTGCCGCTGGCGCTCACGGTGGTCGGATCGCTGCTGCACGCACCGAGCGTGAGCGCGGCGACGACCCCCAGAACCGCGATGCCCGCTCTACGGCGCGCGAAGTGTCGGATAGTCACACCGATCCCCAATCTCCCCGGGACAACCCCAACCACCCAGACGTCCCGAAGGGCCCGAACGTTGATCGATTGGATAGTGACCAACGTCACACCAACCTCGCGAAGCTCACGTACGGGGCCCAGGCGACTTCAGGACGTGCACGGTGATGTCCGGCGCGGCCGTGCGCGATCAGCCTAACCGGATGGACCGACCGCGCTGCGTAGGCGGCGATACGACGTTCCGGTGACGTGCGAGTCTGTGAACCGATCTGCGAGATCACGGGCTTCAGATTTGGCCAGATCTCGGTAGGCTGCTGAGCAGGCCGTCGTTTTGCGTGTTCGTGGCTTCACACTCGCGGAACTTCTGACGCGAGCCGTGGGGCCCGACAGCTCTTCGCTCGACTCGTTGGAACCGCCCGGGACGGCCTGGGGTGCCGCTTCGGTGGCATTCGAAGCGGATCTGTTACGAGGAGTACAGCGGTGGCGCAAGGCACTGTGAAGTGGTTCAACGCGGAGAAGGGCTTCGGCTTCATCGCTCAGGACGGCGGTGAGGGTGACGTGTTCGTGCACTACTCGGAGATCGACGGGCGCGGATTCCGCACCCTCGAGGAGAACCAGCGAGTGGAGTTCGAGGTCGGCCAGGGCCAGAAGGGCCCGCAGGCCCAGAAGGTCCGCCCGATCTGAGACAAGCCCAACGCGTTTGTTCAGGCCTGAGTAAGGAACTCCCGGTGAGTCACTCGCCGGGAGTTCCTTTTTTTCGTGACAAGTTGTTGTGTGACACCGTTTTGTTGACACAGCGTGGTTTCACTGACACAGCGTGACGTCCGGTCATGGAAAAGCCCCCGGCGCTGGTGCGCCGAGGGCTTTCTCGCCTGCGTTCGTCGCGCTTCGATCAGCGGGGGAGAAGCGGTTCGTCGAAGGAACCCTGGGGGAAGCTGAACTCGTCGGTCATCGCGTCGGAGTGCCGGCGCTCCTGCGCCGACGCGGCCTGGCCCTCCCAGGAGAGGCGTTCCAGGATCCACTCCATCGCCAGCGCCTGAGGGGAAATGTCGCGCTCGTTGGCGATGTCCTTGAGCTGCTGGCTCGCGATGAGGTTCATGCGCAGCTGGTAGACCTGCGCCTCACCGAAGCGCTTGCCGGTCCCGGTGCTTTCGGGGTCGGAGTCCGGAGCGAGAGCCGCGAGGTAGCTGGTGAGCTCCTGGTCCTCGACGACTTCTTCGCCCGCCGACTTGGCGGCGTTGCGGTGCCGTCCGGACGAGACGGCCTTGAGGTTCGTACGGCTGCCGAGGCGGCCGAGTGAGGGAAGAGGCACCCGAACACGATAACGGTTGGGTCTCGGCAAACAAACGACTGTGAGACACGACACAAGCAATTCGGTCGCTCATTGAGCCTATTCGATCACCTGATCAGCCCAACGGTAAACGCTGTTCAATAACCGTCTGTGGATGTGCTGTTCACGCCTTGCGCAAGGCGAGTTTCAGCAGGTCGCCACGCAAAAGTGCGGAAATGGAGAGACCCCCGCGCCAGGGGGAGGAACGCGGGGGTCGGAGGGGATCTCCACAGGCGCTGACCGGGGGTGTGTCAGCACCATCGATTGTTGCACGAGTTTCGGGCTTGGGCGAGTGGAACCCGTGAGAAATCCACACTCCGGTTCACATTCACGATCTTGTGAATGTGTTCGGCGATTGCACAGGGTTGTGCGGAGAGTGTTCCCAGGTTCACTCTCCGGGGGGCTGCCTGTGGCGCTTCGCTCTGGCTAGCCTCGCGGCCAGTTGTTCAGAACCGGGCGGAGGGGCCATGAGCGGGTCTGTGGAAGTTCGACAGTTCCTCCTTCGGTACGAAGGTGCCGATGGCGGAAGCACGTCGCTGACCGGCGGCGGCGTGCCGACACAACGCGGGGCCACCGACGGCCAACGCGTCTCCGACGATCAAGTGCGGCGAGCCCGCCTTGCCGTCGCCAACGGCGCACTGGGGGTCGACGACTGCTCCCAGCTGTTGGAGATGCTCGGCCTCGATCTCGACGAGGGTGGACAGGCGCCGGTTCAGCGCTGAGGTCTGTCGTCGGTTGGGATCGGGATTGCTCGGAGTGGCTCGACGGCTCGGCGTGGGCTGTCGTGTGACTTGTTGACGGTTCTCGAGGCGCCGGCTCTTCGGCGCCCGAGGATCGGGGTTGATCGCTTCGCCTGCTTCGCGGCCGGCGCGAGCTTGATCGACGCCCGGTGGGGCCGACCTTCGGCTTGGCCGCCTCGCTGGTGCTGTTGTTGCAGGTCATGGGCTTGCCGGAGGGTTAGTCACCCCCCGGTGTAAAGCGGTGGGGGCGTGCCCTATGCTTGTAATCGCTCCCGGGGGAACCTGAGAGCGCAGTCGGTCGGTTCGCCGAAACCGGCTGGGCTCCCATCGTTCAGTGGCCTAGGACTCCGCCCTTTCAAGGCGGCAACGCGGGTTCGAATCCCGTTGGGAGTACGCAGTACAAGCTAGACGCAGTACCAGTAAGGCCCTGTGGCGCAGTTGGTTAGCGCGTCGCCCTGTCACGGCGAAGGTCGCGGGTTCGAGTCCCGTCAGGGTCGCAAGATCGTTCGGCTACTAGCCGGCGTTCCCGGCCAGGTAGCTCAGTTGGTACGAGCGTCCGCCTGAAAAGCGGAAGGTCGCCGGTTCGACCCCGGCCCTGGCCACGCTCGAAGAAGCCGTCTTGACTCACGTCAAGGCGGCTTTCTTGTTTTCCGGGACCGAACTCGGCGCGCGTGGCACCAACGCCAGGTCGACGATCGCCGGCATGGTCGCGGGGATGTCGCGGTGGAAGCGGCTTGTGCTGCCCCGACGCGACGCGACATCCCCGATGATCGTGCTACTGGCTGCGTTTCGGTCCGGCCTCCGGCGTTGTCGTGATCACAGCCGGTCGGCGAGGGTTTTCGCCAAGGTCACGTAGCCGTCGCGGTAACTGTCGTTGACGGGCGCGGCCAAGGAGAACATGGCGATGCGAGTCACACTGTGGCTCGGCACGGCGACCGTGATCGCGGTGCCGTTGTCCTTGCTGAGGCAGTAGACCGCGGCTTCGGTGAGCGACTGCGGTTTGTCGGCGCAGAGCTCGGTGGCCGTTTCCAGCGCCTTCTCCTGCGGGAGCTTTGTCGGCAGGGGGAGAACCGCGAGATCCGCCAGGTGGGAACCGGGGTCGTCGGCGCGGTTGTACTCGCAGGCGTAGGCGGTGAACCCGTACCCGGTTGGTTTCGGGGATAGTTCCCTGCTGTCGTAGATGTTCGGGTCCTCGATCGCCTTCGCGATCTCCTGTGGGCCCAGATACGGACATGCCGCAGTCACTTTGGCCGGTGACACCGCCGGCACGAACGGCGCCGGAGGAGGAGTACTCGAACTGGCGCTCGTGATGGGCGCAGGACTGCTGCTGGAGGCGGCCGCCACCACCGCTCCGCTCCCACCGTTCGAACACCCCGCGGCAGCCGCCGCCACGAAGGCGACGGCGATGAATCTTCGAGACAAACGCATGCACCGAATCCTGCCGGGCTTTCCCGGAATTCCCGCTCTCGGTGATCCACTCGTGATCACACGGAGTGATCTGTTCGCGGGATTTATCCACTGTGTGTGAATAACTTTGCGCCATGCCCCTCACGCCCCGTTCCAGGCCTGACGGGCTCTGAGCAGCCTTGCCTAGGACTGAAACCGGAATGTCGCCGGTTCGACCCCGGCCCTGGCTACAGCCCAGAACCGCCTCGACTTCGGTCGGGACGGTTTCTCGTTTCCGGGGCCGATCAGGACTCTGGGCGAATTCGACCTCTGATCTGCGGAAACGTTCGCGAGCTCGGGCTTTGCGAGTGATGTGGCCCCTGAAGATGCTCCGCTCGCCGCATTCGTGACGCGTCCAAGACTGGGCCATCTGATCGAACATTTGTTCGATCCCTTGTTGCGCGCGTGCGTGATCCGCGAGGCTGGCTGAATGGGGGGATGCCGTGCCGTCGAGGACGGCCGGTGGTGGTGCGGTCCTCCCGTGTTGTCCTAATGGGAGGGAACCCTTGCGAATGCTGAGATCCGGGTTGGTCGCGCTTGCCACGGCCGCCGTCGTCGCTTCAGTCACGCTCGTGGCGGTGGCCACGCCCGCAGCCGCGGAAGCGGCCTGCACCTACGTCGCCGAGCCTCTCGTGCTGCCTTCGGGTGTTACGAGTGCGCTCGTGTCGGCGACCGACGGGACCACCACTTTTGCCGGTCGGAGTATTACCAGTGGCCGACAACAGTTGATCCTCTGGCATGACGGCGTTCCGGAAGGGCTGCCCTCCCCGAGCGGATCGCTGGCTCTGACGGGGATCAACGCGGCGGGTGACGTGGTCGGTGAGCGCTCCGGCGAGGCCGGGACTGGTTCGCCGCTGTGGTACCACGCCGGAGCGTTTCAGCCGGCTTCGGTGTTCGGAGGCGAATCCCCGAGTCTCAACGGGATCAACGGCGCCGGTGACATCGTCGGCCTGATCTCGCGCGCCGGTGCTGCGAAGGTCGCAGTGTGGCGGGCCGGGCACCAGGCGGACCCGCCGGTCGTCCTGTCGACTCCGGACGGCTTCTTCCCGGCGTTCCCGCAGATCGGTGATGACGGGAGCGTCGCCATTTCCGGCGTGATCGACTCGGCTGCCTACGGGTACGTCTGGGCGCCGGATGGAACTCGTCGAACCCTCACCGTGCCACCCGGCGGAGCCGTTTCGGGGGTGTCGGGCATCCGTGGCCAGCGGATCGTCGGATCCGTTCTGGGATACGGGGCGGTCGAATGGGACCTGTCCGGGGCGTTGCTCTCGACACCGGGGACGCCGACGACCGAGGGGCTCGCGGTGACTTCGACCGGTACGGTCCTGATGAGTTACCGGCAGCCGGGCGAGCAGACCACGTCACCGGTTGTCGTCACTCCTGGCGGGAACTGGCACAACCTGCCCGCCCCGGCCGGCTCTACCCGCGCGGTCGCCGCATCGATCACCGAAGCCGGGGTCGTCGGCGGCGACTACGTTGACTCGGCGACTGGAAAGACGCTGCCCGTACGGTGGACGTGCGTTCCCTGAGACCGATCTGTGAGGCCAAAACCGCCTCGACTTCGGCCGAGGCGGTTTTCTCGTTTCTCCGCGCCGAATACGGCTGGCAGGATGCCGCACGTGACGCAAGACCTCTGGGACGCGCACGCCGCGGAGTTCGACGAGCAGCCGGATCACGGGTTGCGCGATCCGGCCGTGCGGGTGGCGTGGCGGGATCTCCTGCTGCCGCTCATGCCGAAGGAGCCGGCATCTGTGGTCGATCTGGGGTGTGGGACGGGAAGTCTCGCCGTGCTGCTGGCCGAGGCGGGGTACGAGGTGTCCGGAGTGGATCTGTCCCGCAGGATGCTTGAGCTCGCCGAGGCGAAGGCGGCGGCCAAGGAGGTCCACGTCGAGTTCAGGCACGGCGACGCGGCTGACCCACCGTGCGTGGCAGGCGCGTACGACGTGGTCCTCGTCCGGCACGTGCTGTGGGCGATGCCCGATCCCGCCGCCGCGTTGGCGCGCTGGACCGGGCTGCTGCGCCCCGGCGGGCGTCTGGTGCTCGTCGAGGGGCGGTGGTCCACCGGGGCCGGGCTGACGGCGGCGCAGTGCCGGGCACTGGTGCTGGCCCACCGGCGAGAGGCACACGTCAAGAAGCTGGACGACCCGGCGCTGTGGGGCGCGGAGATCGACGACGAGCGGTACGTGGTGATCAGCCGAGCCTGAAGGCGAGCCGTGGCTACGATCGCGTCGCGGAGCTGTCGAGGTGGCGGTTCTACGCCTGCCAGGACGGCTACACCGTCGATCGTTCCGAGACCCGAACGCTCCACCTCGACGTCCGGCGGTACAACGGCGAAGACGCCTTCTCCGACGCCGGCCACCGGTTCGGCAGGCCCTGGGACGACAAGGTCGCCGGGCCCTGGGACCACGCGAACATCCAAGACAGCCAAGCCGACGCAGTGTTCGACAACCTGCGCATCCACCTCGACATCTCCGACGTATCGAACGTGTCGCTCGGCCCGAGAACCGTCGCGGTGACCGCCGGCCTGCTCGGCGCCGTGGTGAACCGGCTGAAGGCCCACTACGGCTGACGCGAGAAAAAACTTCGCGCAGCCATGTCCGGACCACCACCCCGGCTCCGACCACCCGGTGAAACCAACACCGGACCGAAGGAGCCCACCATGAAGTACCTGCTCACCATCAACATGACCCCCGCCGTCTGGGAGAACCTTCCCGAAAGCGCCAAGCAGGACGTGTACGACGGCCACGACGCCTTCATGAAGAACAACGCCGCCGAGTTCGTCGAGACCAAGGCGCTGGCCGCGCCCGACGAGAGCGTCACCGTGCGGGTGCGCGATGGCAAGGCGCGGCAAGAGGCCGGCCTCATCCACGGCAGCGAGACCTTCTTCTGCGGCTTCTACCTCGTCGACGTCCCCACGAAGGAGCGGGCGATCGAGCTCGCCGCGCAGGTTCCGGAGGCGAAGCACACCGCGGTCGAGGTGCGGCCGGTGGTGCACGAGGCTTGATCTGCACCGCGGTGGAGGTAGCGCCCTGGTCGCCATGACCGGGGAGTGGAACACCGCCGCAGTGGACGTCGACGCGTGCCTCGAGCGGGTCGGACGCCCGCGCCGGCCACCGTCAGCCGAGGCGCTGAGGGAGTTGGCGCGGGCGCACGTCGAGACGAGCCCGTTCGAGAACGTGGAGAAAAACACGACGCACTGCGAAAGCGCTACTGAGCGAACAGCTCCGCGGCAGGCACCGGCCGACCCAGGTGGTAGCCCTGGGCCTGGTCGCAGCCGAGCTGACGCAGCAGCGCCAGCTCCTCGGCCGTCTCCACGCCCTCCGCCACCACGGTCAAGCCGACGGCGTGCGCCATCGCGATGATGCTCGCGACGATCGCCGCGGCGTCGCGGGAGTCGGCGATGCCGGTGATGAACGAGCGGTCGATCTTCAGCGTGTCGAGGGTCAGGCGGCGCAGCTGTGCCAACGAGGAATAGCCCGTGCCGAAGTCGTCGATCGCGAGCAGTACGCCGAGGGAACGCAGTGCTGCCAGCACTTCCGCGGCGGCGACCTCGTCGCGCATCAGCGCGCTTTCCGTCACCTCCAGGCACAGCGCGGACGGCGGCAGACCCGTCGTTGCCAGGGCGTCGCGCACGGCCGGCACCAGCTGCGGGTCTTCCAGCTGGCGCACGGAAAGGTTCACCTTCAGTGACAGGTCCAGACCGCGAGACGAGCGCAGGGCAGCCACCTCGCGCGTGGTGTCGCGCAGCACGAACTTGCCGATCTCGTTGATCAGCTCGCTTTCCTCGGCCAGCGGGATGAACTCCGCGGGCGAGATCGCGCCGTGGCCGGGATGGGTCCAGCGCAGCAACGCTTCCACGCCCACCATCTCGCCGGTGCGCAGGTCGACCACGGGCTGGTACGCGGGCCAAAGCTGTCCACTGTGGACCGCGTCGCGCAGGTCCTGCTCCATGCGCAGCCGTCGTTGCATGCGTTCGCGCAGCGCGACGTCGAAGAACTCGTACCGCCCGCGGCCGAGGGCTTTCGCTTGGTACATCGCGACATCCGCGTCGCGCAGCAGGTCTTCGGCGCTGCGCTGGTCGCCCGCCGCGACGAGGACGATGCCGATGCTCGCGTTCACGTGGAGCTCGCGACCGTGCACGGAAATGGGCTCCGCCAGCACCGAACGAAGGTGCGCCGCGAGCGAGCGCACCTCGGCGTCGGCCGTGGCCCCGGCCGTGACGACCACGAACTCGTCACCCCCGAAGCGCCCCACCACGTCGACCGCGGCGGTGGCGCGGCGCAGGCGCTCGCCGACGATTCGCAGCACCTGGTCGCCGACGGAGTGGCCGAGGGAATCGTTGATGATCTTGAACTTGTCGAGGTCGAGGAACAGCACCGTGGTCGGGCTGACGCGGTCGCGGCGATCGAGCCGGTCGAGCACGAGTGTGCGGTTGGCCAAGCGCGTCAACGGGTCGTGGGTCGCGTCGTGCGCCAGGCGGGCGCTGATCGCGCGCCGCTCGGTGATGTCGGTGAACGACGTGACCACGGAGACGCCGGCGGGGTCGTCCGGGTTGAGCAGCCGCGACGTCAGCGCCACCCACACGTCACGGCCGTCGGCGCGGCGCAAGCGCAGGACTAGGCCATTCTGCGTGATCCCGGTGCGACGCGTGGAGATCGACGGCAGCTCGTCCTCGGGCAGCCGGTGCCCGGACTCGTCGAAGAGCACGAGAGACGAGCACGGCACGCCGATCAGCTCGTCGGCCGGCACGCCGAGAATGCGGCTCGCCGCGGGGTTCACCGACTCGATCAGGCCTTTCGGGTCCACGACCAGCACGCCTTCGTCGAGCGCGGCGACCACTGTGCGGTAGTGCTGCTCCGCTCGGCGGCGGGCCGTCTCGTCAGCGCACACGAGCACGTGGCCGTCATTCATCTCAGCTGCGGAAACGCGGATCGAGAGCGGAGCCCCTTCGCGATGGTGGTGCGTCTGCTGCACCACGCCTCCCGCGAGCTGGATCGCCGCGGGATCGGGATCGGCGCCGAGCACCTCGCGCGCCGGGCGGCCGACGGCCTCCCCGGCGATCCACCCGTACACGGTCTCGGCCGCGGGGTTCCAGCTCGTGACGATGCCGTCCGCGGTCACCGCCACGATCGCGTCGCTCACCTGCGACACCACAGCGGCCTGCGTGGCGGCGGCCCGGCGCGTGGCGACGTCGCGGATCACGACCTGGATCGCCGACGCGGCCTCGTCGCCGGTGCGCAGCGACACCGTCTCGACGGCGAACGTGCTGCCGTCCACTCGTTTCACGACCGTTTCGACCGGTTCGCCCCCGGGCTTCTCGTCGCGATCGCGTTCGGTCACCACGAAGTCGGTGACCGGCCGGCCCACGACCTCAGTAGTCGACTGCGCGCCGAAGAGATCGAGCGCTGCGGGGTTGGCGTAGGTGATCACGCCGCATTCGTGCACGCAGGTGGCGTCGGCGCTCAGCTCCACGAGCCGCCGGTAGCGTTCGGCCAGCTCCGCGAGCTGCGCCTTGGCTAGGGCGTCGGCCTCCATAGTGCGTCCGGTCCCCCTGTGTCGGCGTGTGGCCCGTCGATTACACCACCAAGGGATCTGTCATGTATATGCGCCGGGGAACCTTCGTATATCACGTGCCGTCGGGGCCGGCTCCGCGAATTCCCTAGGTGTCGCGCCCGGCAGGCGCCGATTCACGCCGGGCGCGAAGCCGCGGGCCCCAGTAGAAGAGGCCGAAGTGCGCCGCGCACGCGTGGCCGAGCACGGTGACCACGGAATCGAGGCTGCCGGGCGAATCGAACACCCAGACCGCCGCGATGAACAGCTCCATGACCACCAGCGCGACGATCCGCGGCCGGCCGCGCAGCAGGAAAACGAGCGCGCCCGCGGTGGTGAAGAAGCCGTAGCTCACGCCGATGTCGAGCCAGCGGCTCGCGGTCGTCGGCAGCACGCCGCCGCTGATCAGCAGCATCACGGGCACTTCGGTGGCGAGCGTGGCCAGCACGTGGCCGCTGAAGAACACGATCGCCGTGCGGCCCGGCCCGAAGCGGCGTTCGAGCGGGGCGAGCGCGATGGTGAAGATGATCGCGTAGGCGAGCCAGCCGCCGTCTTCGAGCCACAGCGCGCTGCTGAGGAGGGAGACGAGGGGGCGGCGCCAAAGGTTGTGGGCGTCGGTGCTGGAGAGCTGCAGCAGCTTCGCCGTGACGACCGGGTCGGCGAAGCGCAGCACGAGCGTGGTGCCGAGCAGGATGATGAGGTAACCGAACGTGAACGGTGTGGACCGCGGGGTCGGCAGCGCCCGCGCAAAGCTGCGGACCACGGCTCGCCAGGTCAGCGTTACCCGGGCAGGCGCGGCCTCGCCCACGAGCCGGTGGGTCCACCAGTCTCGGAGGGTGACCGGCTGTCGGGCTCGCAGCAGCATTACTCCAGGCTCTCCGGGCATCCTGGGAGTTTCGCTAAGGGCAGCTGTGAAAGCGCTGTGATTCTCACCCGCTAGAGTGACGCACACTGCGTAGAACTTTCTGTCATTATTCACCCGTTCGGTGGCCCGGTGCGGTATGAATGGCCCACTCCTGGTGAAAGGCCCGCTGGTGGACGAAGAGGTTTCGGTCGCCGAACTACTCGTGCGCGAAGGTTGGGGCGAACGTCTGCCACCGCCTTCGCGCTCGCGCTGGCGCATGGTCGCGGTGATGGCGGCCGTGGTCGTGGGGTGTGGCGCCGCGGCGATCCTGGTGTCGTTCGGCACCACGACGAACGACGAGGCCACGCGTCTCACCGAGATGAAGGTCATCGAGATGCCCGACCGCACCGACGGTGCAGGTGGCGTCTCGGAGTCGAGCCCGCCACCGGCCTCGATCGCGGCGTCCGGAGACGGTCAGGACTCGGACTCCGGTTCGTCGAGCGACGACGAGACCACCGAGGCCAGCGCCCCGAAGATCACGTCCATCATCGACCCGCTCAACCCGCGCGGCGGCGGCGAGCCCGGCACGACGTCGAGCAGCGACTCCGGCACCGCGACCAGCGGCTCCGACTCGCCGACCTCGCCCACCGGCTCGCAGCCCGGCTCGGGTGGTGCCTCGTCGGACAACCAGCCGCCGCCGCCTCCGTCGACCACGACGACGACCAAGCGGCCGTGTGTACTGGGCATCCTCTGCATCTGAGTCCGGCTGCTCCGACGCGTCGATTTCGCAACCACTCTGTGCGTCCCCGTGGCGCGGGAAGTGTTGCGGTGCGCGGAATCCGGCCCGGCGACCGCTCGTGGGTCAGCTGTCGTCGTCCGGCATCAGTGGGCGCATGAAGCTGCGGCGGTACCGCACGACGCAGCCCGATTCGTCGCGGATGCGGTCGGCCGCGACGAAGTCCGGGTCGACGCCGAAGAGCGCGCGGTACTGCTCGTACGCCGCGAGGCTTTCGAAGCTGAACAACGCCCTGGCCTCGTCACTCGCGCCCTCCGCGGGCAGGAAGTAGCCGTGGTGCACGCCGCCCTCGCGGGTGACCAGGCGCATCCACGCCTGCGCGAAGCGTTCGAACTCGGTGATCTTCGCGGGATCGATGACGTAGTCGACCACGCAGGTGATCACCGGCCCCACACTCGTTCTGCGGTCGAGACGATCAGTTCGAGCTTGCGCAGCTGGTCGTCCGTGGTGAGCTCGTTGCCCTCCTCCGTGGAGGAAAAGCCGCACTGCGGCGAAAGGCAGAGCTGGTCGATGTCGACGAACCGCGCGGCTTCCTCGATGCGGCGCACCAGATCGTCCGCGTCTTCCAGCTCGGGGCGTTTCGTGGTCACCAACCCGAGCACCACGCGCTTTCCCGGCGGCACGAACCGCAGCGGCTCGAAGCCGCCGGAGCGTTCGTCGTCGAACTCCAGGAAGAAGCCGTCGACGCCGAGCTCGCCGAACAGGGCCTCGGCAACGAACTCGTAGCTGCCCGAAGCCGCCCACGACGAGCGGAAGTTGCCGCGGCACAGGTGGGTCGTCACGCTCATGCCCTCGGTCCGGCCGCGCAGCGCCGCGTTGATCTGCTGGATGTTGCGCAGATGCAGGGTGTCCGGGTCGCCGCCCATGCGCGCGACGAGCTCGCGCTGCGCAGGGTCGTTCAGGTACGCGAGGCTGGTGTCGTCGAGCTGCAGGTACGTGCAGCCGAGCTCGCCCATCGCCGTCAGCTGCGCCGCGTACGCCGTGGCCAGGTCGGCGAAGAACTCCTCCAGGTCCGGGTAGACGGTCTCGCTCACCGCCGCCCGGCCGCCGCGGTAGTAGATCATGCTCGGCGACGGGATCGTGAGCTTCGGCGTGATGCCGGAGTCCACGTGGGACTTCAGGAACTCGAAGTGCTCGGCGAAGATCGGCTGGTCCAGCCGCACACGGCCGTCGACCTGCAGGCCGGGCGGGCTGAACTCGAGGTCACCAGCGAGGTTGTGGAACTTCACGTGCAGGCGCTCGTCGCTCTGCGAGATGCCGCCGAGCGAGTAGATGAAGTCCATGTGCCACGACGCGCGGCGGAACTCGCCGTCGGTGGCCGAGGACAAGCCGGCGACCTTCTGCATCTTGATCACGTCGCGGATCGCGTCGTCTTCGACGGCCTTCAGCTGTTCGGAGGTGATCTCACCCGAGGTGTGCCGGCGGCGGGCGTCGCGCAGAACCGGCGGCCGCAGCAGGCTCCCGACGTGATCTGCGCGGAAGGGGGGACGCGGAGTCATCCTCGCATCGTCACACACAAACCGGCGGTATGTGTCGTGAGAAGATGCGCGATCGGATCCGCGTGAAAGGGCTGCCCCCATGACCAAACACCCGGTCGACCAAGGACTGCCCGCCGGGCGGCTGCTCCTGCTGGGCCTGCAGCACATGGCGATCATGTACACGGGGTCGGTCGCCGTGCCGCTCATCGTCGGCAGCGCCCTGAAGCTCGACGCGGCGACGATCGCGTTGCTGGTCAACGCAGACCTCTTCGTGGCCGGTATCGCCACGCTGGTCCAGTCCATCGGCATCGGCAAGCTCATCGGCGTGCGGCTGCCGGTGGTCGCGGGCGCGACGTTCACCGTGGTCAACCCGATGATCCTGATCGCCTCGCAGTACGGCCTCACCGCGGTGTACGGCTCGATGATCGCCTCGGGTGTTTTCGGGCTCCTGCTGGCGCGGCCGTTCGCGAAGATGATCCGGTTCTTCCCGCCGCTGGTCTCGGGCACGTTGCTGCTGGTCATCGGCGTCTCGCTGCTCGGCCCGGGCGCGGCGATGATCGCCGGCCACGACACGGAGGCACCCGACTACGCCACCCCGTCGCACGTCGCCATCGCCCTCGGCGTGGTGGCGCTGATCGTGCTCCTCACGCGGGTGCTGCGCGGGTTCGTCGCGCAGATCGCGCCGCTGGTGGCGCTCGCCGTCGGCCTGATCGTGGCGATTCCCCTTGGCCTGACGCAGTTCGGCGGTGTAGGGCAGGCGAGCTGGTTCGGGCTCGCGTCCCCGCTGCACTTCGGCGCGCCGACGTTCCCGATCGCCGCCGTGCTGTCGATGTGCGTGGTCATGCTGGTGACGTTCACCGAGTCCACCGCCGACATGATCGCCGTCGGCGAGATCACGGGCCGCCCGGCCACCGGCGCGGACGTCGCCCGCGGCCTCGCCACCGACGGCCTGTCGGCGATCCTCGGCGGCTTCATGAACTCCTTCCCCGACACCGCGTTCGCCCAGAACGTCGGCCTCGTCCAGATGACGCGCGTGCGCAGCCGCTGGGTCGTCGCCGTGACGGGCGGCCTGCTCGTGGTGATGGGCCTGATCCCGAAGGTCGGCGCCGCCATCGCCGCGATCCCCGAGCCGGTCGTCGGCGGCGTCGCGGTGATCATGTTCGCGATGGTCGCCGCGGTGGGCGTGCAGAACCTCAAGAAGGTCGAGTTCTCCGGCAACCACAACACGTTCATCGTCGCGGTGGCCCTCGGCGTCGGCCTCCTGCCCGCCTTCGCCACCGACCGCTTCGGCACGTCCATCTTCTTCCAGCACTTCCCCGCGTGGCTCCAGACCATCTGCGGCAGCCCGATCACGCTGGCGTCGATCCTGGCGTTCCTGCTGAACCTGCTGTTCAACCACCTGGGGGCGAGGAAGGATCCGGATCTGCTGTCGGCGCCGTAGGGGTGCTTGACTGATACCCATGCGGCACAACGCGCAGCGGCCACCGTCGGTCGTGGAGCGGGTGTTGGACGTGCTGGGCGCGTTCACGTCCGAGCGACCGGTGTTGACGCTGTCCGAGCTGAGCCGGCGGGCCGGGCTGCCGTTGTCGACGACGCACCGGCTGGCGGGCGAACTCGTGCGGCGCGGGGCGTTGCAGCGCGACGAGCAGGGGCACTTCCGCGTCGGGCTGTGGCTGTGGGAGGTGGCGTCGCTCGCACCGCACGGGGCGCAGCTGCGGGAGAGCGCGATGCCGTTCCTCGAGGATCTCTACGAGGCCACGCACCAGAACGTGCAGCTCGCCGTGCTCGACGGGGCCGAGGTCGTGTACCTTGAACGCCTTTCCGGGCGCCGCGCGGTGAACGTGATCTCGCGCGTGGGTGGGCGGCTGCCGTTGCACGCGACGGGCGTGGGGCTGGTGCTGCTCGCGCACGCGCCGGCCGAGGTGCAGGAGCAGGTGCTCGGGCTGCCGCTCAAGCGCTACACCGGCAAGACCATCCACTCGCCCGAGCAGCTGCGCCGCGTGCTCGCGGAAGTCCGCCGCAACGGCTACGCGGTGAGTGACGGCCAGATCGAGCTGCCCGCCCTCTCCGTCGCGGCGGCGGTGCACGGCGCGTCGGACACGGTGGTCGCGTCGATTTCCGTGGTCGTGCCGGCCGAGGGGACGGACCCGCTGACGCTGGTGCCGGCCGTGCGGGCGGCGGCGCGCGGTATTTCACGGACGCTCGGCGCCACGCTGCGGCTTTCCGAAGACGCGCATCGCGAGACGCACTGAACCTGAAACCACGCTTTCTTCCACTCAGTGGAAGGCATGCTGTGCTGAAGGGCGCCGACGCAGCACCCTGAGGGCCATCCCGACGACGTGAGGAGGCCCGGTGATCACGCTCGACGACGATCCGTTCGCCGACGAAGTCCTCGCCGACCCCGTGCCGCTGCACCGACGGCTGCGCGACGCCGGTCCCGTCGTGCGCCTCGGCCGCTACGACGTGTGGGCGATGGCCCGCGCCGAAGAGGTCACGCAGGCGTTGAACGATCCCGCGACGTTCTGCTCGTCGGCCGGCGTCGGGCTCAGCGACTTCCGCAAGGAGACGCCGTGGCGCCCGCCGAGCCTGCTGCTCGAGGCCGACGCGCCGGAGCACGACCGGGCCCGCCACACCGTGACGAGCGTGCTCACGCCGAAGGTCGTGAAGACCTACCGGGACACCTTCGCGCGTGAAGCGGAGAAGCTCGTGGCCGCGCTGGTGGCGCGCGGCGAGTTCGACGCCGTTGCCGACTTCGCGGAGGCCTTCCCGCTCAAGGTGTTCCCCGACGCCGTCGGCCTGCCCGCCGAAGGCCGTGAGCACCTCCTGCCGTACGGCGCCATGGTGTTCAACGGCTTCGGCCCCCGCAACCACCTCTTCACCGAGGCGATGGAGCGCGGCGCGGTGGCCCGCGAGTGGATCGCCGAGCACTGCCGGGCCGAGAACCTCGCGCCGGGCGGGCTCGGCGCGCGGATCCACGAAGCCGCTTCAGAGTTCACCGAGGAAGAGCGCGCGCTGCTCGTGCGCTCCTTCCTGAGCGCCGGCGTCGACACGACCGTCCACGCGCTGGGCAACGCCGTGTTGTGCTTCGCGTTGTATCCCGACCAGTGGGCCGCCCTGCGCGAGAAGCCAGAAAGCTCGCGCGCGGCGTTCGAAGAGGTCGTGCGGTTCACGTCGCCGGTGCAGACGTTCTTCCGCACCACCACGCGCGACGTCGAGATCGGCGGCGTGCGCATCCCGGCGGGGGAGAAGGTGCTGCTCTTCCTGGCCGCCGCCAACCGCGACCCGCGGCGCTGGCCCGACGCGGACACGTTCGACATCACGCGGCGCGCGGCCGGGCACGTCGGGTTCGGCTCGGGTGTCCACGCGTGCGTCGGCCAGATGTTCGCGCGGCTCGAAGGCGAGGTGCTGCTCGCGGAGCTGGCCCGGCGCGTCACGACGATCGAGCTCGCCGGCGAGCCGCGGCCCCAGCTGTCCAACACGCTGCGCGGCCTCGCCTCGCTGCCGGTGCGGGTCCGGTGACCGGGATGCCGAAGGTCACCTACGTGCAGTCCGACGGGACCTCCCGAACCGTCGAGGCCACGGTCGGTCGCTCCCTGATGCAGGTGGCGATCGACCACGGCGTCGACGGGATCGTGGCCGAGTGCGGCGGTAACGCCATGTGTGCGACCTGTCACGTCTACGTCGACCCGGCGCGCCTCGACGATCTTGGGCCCTTGTGCTCAGATGAAGAGGAGATGTTGGACTGCACGGCCAGCCCGAGGGCGGCCACCAGCAGGCTGTCCTGCCAGCTTCCGGTGACCGAGGACCTCGACGGTCTGGTCCTGCGCTTGCCGGAGGAGCAGTTATGACCACAGGATCCTCGCCCGAGACCGTCCTCGTCGCCGGCGGCGGGCAGAGCGGCTTCCAGGCCGCGGCTTCGTTGCGGGACAAGGGCTTCACCGGACGGGTGGTCCTGGTCGGCGACGAGCCGGGCGTGCCGTACCAGCGGCCGCCGCTGTCGAAGGCCTACCTCAAGGGCACGGCGGGCGACGAGCAGCTGCGGCTGCGGCCGGAGGACTTCTTCGCGGAGAAGGGCATCGAGCTCGTGCCGGGCCGGGTGGCTTCGGTGGATCGGGCTGCTTCGCGGGTGGTTCTCGAGTCGGGCGAGGAGCTTTCCTACGACCACCTCGTGCTGGCCACCGGCGCGCGGAACCGGGTGCTGCCAGTGCCCGGCGCGGATCTCGACGGCGTGCTGATGCTGCGGACGCGGGATGACGCGGATCGGCTGCGGGCTTCGCTGGAAGCGGCTTCGAACGTCGTGGTCATCGGCGGCGGCTTCATCGGCCTCGAATTCGCTTCGCACGCCGGACGGCCCGTGACGGTCGTCGAGGCGCAGGACCGGCTGCTGGCGCGTGTGGCGTCGCCGGAGGTGTCGTCGTTTTTCAAGGAGCTGCACGAAAAGGCCGGGCACACGGTACTGCTCGGAACAGGCGTTACGGCGTTGCACGGCGACGGGCACGTCTCGTCGGTCGAGCTGGCCGACGGCTCGCGGCTGCCGGCCGACCTGGTGGTGGTCGCCGTGGGTGTGGTGCCCGAGACGACGCTCGCTTCGCAGGCCGGGCTGACGGTGACCAACGGTGTGGTCGTCGACGAGCACCTGCGCACCGAAGACCCGAAGATCTTCGCGATCGGCGACTGCGCCAACTTCCCGTGCGTCCACGCGGGCGCGGCGACGCGGCTGGAGTCGGTGCAGAACGCCGTTGACCAGGCCCGATGCGTCGCCGCGGCGATCACCGGCGACGCCGCGCCGTACGAGAGCCTGCCGTGGTTCTGGACCGACCAGACGGGCGCGAAGCTGCAGATCGTCGGCATCCTCGCGAACGCGGACAAGACCGTGGTGACCGGCGACCGCGCCGAGGGACGGTTTTCCGTGCTGTCCTTCCGCGACGGCGTGCTGATCGCCGTCGAGTCCGTGAACCGCCCGCCTGACCACATCGCCGCGCGCCGGCTGTTCACGGCGGAGCTGCGCCCGTCGTACGCCGACCTCGAAGCCAGCTCGTTCGATTTGAAAGCCCATGTGAAGTCGCGTTCCGCGGCTTGACGTTATTCGTTCGGAGGTACCCCCGTTGCGCACCCAGGTCGCTGTGATCGGCGCCGGCCCGGCCGGTCTGCTGCTTTCGTACCTGCTCCACTCCGAAGGCGTGGACGCCGTCGTACTGGAGGCGCGCGACCGCGAGTACGTGCGGCAACGCGTGCGCGCGGGGGTCTGCGAACAACCGACGGTCGAGCTGTTGACGGAGATCGGCCTCGGCGACCGGCTGGCCCGGGAAGGCCTGCCGCACGAGGGTTTTTCGCTGCGGTTCGACGGCCAGGACCACCGCATCGCGCTGACCGAGCTCACCGGGCGGTCGATCACGGTGTACGGGCAGCAGGAGATCGTCAAGGACCTCGTGGACGCGCATGAGCGTCAGGGTTTGCCGTTGGAGTTCGAGGTTTCGGACGTCGCTGTGTCTGATGTGGACACTTCTCGGCCGGTGGTCCGGTATGTGGATTCCGCTGGTGTTTCGCAGGTTCTCGAATGCGATGCCATCATCGGCTGCGACGGTTTCCACGGTGTGTCTCGTCCGTCCATTCCGGACGGTGTGTTGCAGTACTTCGAGCGGGAATACCCGTTCGCGTGGCTGGGTGTCCTGGCGCAGACGCCGCCTTCGCACGAGGAGCTGATTTATACGCATCACCCGCGTGGCTTCGCCTTGCACAGCATGCGCTCGCCGGAAATCACGCGCCTCTACCTGCAGGTCGACCCTGGTGAGGACCTCGCGGCCTGGTCCGACGACCGCATCTGGTCCGAGCTGTCCGTGCGCCTGGCGGTCGACGGCGAATTCACCCTGCGCGAAGGCCCGATCCTCGACAAGGGCATCACGCCCATGCGCAGCTTCGTCGCCGAACCCATGCGCCACGGCCGGCTCTTCCTCGCCGGCGACGCCGCCCACATCGTGCCGCCGACCGGCGCGAAGGGCATGAACCTGGCCGTCGCGGACGTCCGCGTGCTCTCACGTGCTTTGGTCACCCTGCTCAAAGGCGACCCTTCCCTGGCCGACGCCTACTCCGACACCTGCCTCCGCCGCGTCTGGCGCGCCGAACACTTCTCCTGGTTCATGACGACAATGCTCCACGTCGACCCGGGCGCCGACGCTTTCGCCCGCCGGCTGCAGCTCTCGCAACTCCGCTACACGGCTTCGTCGCGTGCCGCGGCGACGAGCGTGGCGGAGAACTACGTGGGGTTGCCGTTCGGCGCCTGATGCCTCACCGATTGCGAACCACCCGCCATGCGCGCTTGACTCTGACACCGTGTGAGACCCGAACGTAGGTGGTGTCATGTTCAGCATCGGAGAGTTCGCCAAGGTCGGCCGCGTGTCCGTGCGGATGTTGCGGCACTACGACGCGCTCGGGCTGCTGAGGCCGGCGCGGGTGGATCCGCACAGTGGGTACCGCTACTACGCGGCGGACCAGCTCGCGCGGCTCAACCGCATCCTGGCGTTGAGTGATCTCGGCATCGGGCTGAAGCAGGTCGCCGAGGTGCTCGACGAGCGGCCCAGCGCGGAGCAGCTGCGCGGGATGCTCAGGTTGCGCCGCGGGGAGCTGGCGGAGCGGGTCGCGGCGGAGACGGCGCGGCTGGCGCGCGTCGAGGCGAGGCTCCGGTTGATCGAAGTGGAGGACACCATGTCCGAAGTGGACGTTGTGGTCAAGCCGGTCGAGGGTGCTCGCGTTGTTGCGGTCGGGGGGATTGCCGAGTCGTTCGAGTACGACGACATCGGGCCCGTCGTCGGCGGGCTGTGCGCGAGTCTCGCGGAACGGATGGAGCGCGCGGGCCTGAAGTTCGCCGGGCCGGCCATCGCTTGGTACGAGCCGGCCGACGATCGGGTGCACGTGCAGGCGTGCGCGCCCTACGTCGGGTCGTCGGAGGGTGCCGGGCTGGACGAGGTGGAGCTGCCGAGCCTCGCCCACGCCGCGACGCTCGTCCACCGCGGCACGATGGCCACCATCGCCGAGTCGTACCAGGCTCTCGCGCGCTGGATCGACGACAACGGCTACCGCGCCGAACCGGGCCACGCGCGCGAGGTCTACCTGCACACCGACGGCGACGAGACGGGCTGGGTCACCGAACTGCAGATCCCGGTGACGCCGTTCGCCGCGACCTGACCTGGTCAACTGTGGGTTGACGACACCAGATCGTCAACCTACAGTTGACGTTATGACCTCTCCAGTGAAGCTCGACGACCTCATCAGCGCCATCAAGGCGAACAACGACAAGGACGCCCTCGCGCAGCTGTCCGACGCGGTGTACATGGGGGAGCACCTCGGTGAGCTGGCCGACCACCTCATCGGGCACTTCGTGGACCAGGCGCGCCGCTCCGGCGCGTCGTGGACGGAGATCGGCGTGAGTATGGGGGTTTCCAAACAGGCCGCGCAGAAGCGGTTCGTGCCGAAGGACGACGCGGCGGGCAACATCCAGCGGGTGTACGGGCGCTACACCCTTCTTGCGCGAAATGTGGTCGTGGCGGCGCAGAGAGCCGCCAACGAGGCGCGCAGCCCGGGAATCGACACCGTGCACCTCGTGCTCGGGCTGATCACGGAGCCCTCCGCGCTGGCTGCGGGGATCATCGTTTTTCAGGGCGTGACCCTGGAAGCCGTGAAGGAAGCCGCGGAGGCGAAACTGCCCGAACCGGTCGATCCGGTGCCGGACCCGATGCCGTTCACGGCCGGCGCGAAGAAGACACTCGAGCTGACCCTGCGCGAAGGCTTGCGGATGGGCCACAACTACATCGGCACGGAGCACATCCTGCTGGCGCTCCTGGAACAGGGCGAAGGCGCCGGCTACGAGGTACTCACCGGGCTGGGCATCACGAAGGAACCGGCCGAAGCGAAGATCCAGGAGGCCCTCGCGGAGATCGTTTCCGCGCGGGAGCAGTGAGGTTCCTGCTTCTGGCGGTCGTCGTCGCCGGTTTCCTGGTGACGATGACCGCCTGACCCCTAGGCTGGCGCGATGGCCGACCCGTTCATGGAGGAGTTCCGCCGAGCGTTCGAAGACGCCCAAGGCGACGGCCCTCCCGCCATCCAGAGCTTCGAAATCGTGGACACCCCGCCGCCGGACAACGACGAAGCCCTCGCCGCCGAAGCCAGCCGTCTGCTCGAGCCGATCGTGCAACAGCTGGCGCTTCTCGGCCCGCAAGGCTGGGAATGGTTTTCCGCCGAGTTCTCCTTCACCGTGTCCGCCGAGATCGCGCTCCTGCGCTTCTTCGCGGGCAACCAGCAGCGCGACGCCTACGTCCCCGAGCCCATCACCGCGATGCTGCGCAACCAACGCCACGTCGCCGCGCAGATGTCCGCCGGCCCGTGGTGGCGCCTGATCCTGAGCGTGCTCAACAGCGGACAGCTCAGCGTCACCTACGACTACGGCGACGAACCCTTCCCGCCGCACCAGCTCCTGCCGCCGCAGCACTACCGCGACGACCTCAAGACCTACCGCCGTCCGCAGGTCCCGCCCTGGCTCACCCAGTACACGCAATGAAAAAGGGACCCCCACCAAGAAACGGCGGGGGTCCCTTCAGCAAAAGATCAAGCACCGACCTCGTCACGAGAATCCGTGGCCCACAGTGTGTGGAACGAACCCTCGCGGTCCACCCGCCGGTACGTGTGCGCACCGAAGAAGTCACGCTGAGCCTGCACCAGCGCCGCCGGGAGCCGGTCGGCGCGCAGGCCGTCGTAGTACGCCAGCGCGGTGGAGAAGCCCGGCGTCGGGATGCCGAGCCGCACCGCCGTGGAGATGACCGAACGCCAGGAGTCCTGCGCGTCTTCGACGGCCTTGCGGAACGCGCCCGCGGTCAGCAGCGTCGGGAGAGCCGGGTCCTCGGCGTAGGCCGCGGTGATGTCGTTCAGGAACTTCGCGCGGATGATGCAGCCCCCGCGCCAGATCGACGCGACGGCGCCCAGGTCGATGTCCCAGCCGTACTCCGTGGCGCCGGCCTGGATCTGGTTGAAGCCCTGCGCGTACGCGACGACCTTCGACGCGTACAGCGCCTGCTCGACGTCGTCGGCGAAGGTCTCCAGCGCGGCGCCCTTCAGCGGCGTACGCACCGGCCCCGCCAGCCCGCGAGCGGCTGCGCGAAGCGGCTTCGAGCCCGAAAGCGAACGCGCGAACACGGCCTCGGCGATGCCACTGATCGGCACACCCAGGTCAAGCCCGATCTGCACGGTCCAGCGGCCGGTGCCCTTCTGCTCCGCCGCGTCCTCGACGATGTCGACGAACGACTTGCCCGAACCGTCGACGTGCTTGAGCACCTCGGCGGTGATCTCGATGAGGTACGACTCGAGCCGGCCGGTGTTCCACGTCGAGAACACGTCGGCGGTCTCCGCGGGCGAGTAGCCGGCGGCGCCGCGCAGCAGGTCGAACGACTCCGCGATCAGCTGCATGTCGGCGTACTCGATGCCGTTGTGGACCATCTTCACGAAGTGGCCCGCGCCGTCCGCGCCGATGTGCGTGCAGCACGGCTCGCCGTCGACCTTGGCCGAGATGTCCTCGAACAGCGGGCCGAGCGACTCGTACGACTCCTTCGACCCACCCGGCATGATGCTCGGGCCGTTGAGCGCGCCCTCCTCGCCGCCGGACACGCCCGTGCCGACGAAGTGCAGCCCGCGCTCGCGCAGCGCGGCCTCGCGCCGGCGGGTGTCCGCGAAGTGCGCGTTGCCGGCGTCGACGATCACGTCGCCCGGCTCCAGCAGCGGTGCGAACTCCTCGATCACGGCGTCGGTGGGCCCACCGGCCTGCACCATGATCACGATCTGCCGCGGCCGCTCCAGCGCGTCGACGAACTCCTGCGCGGAGTACGCCGGGATGAAGTCGCCCTCGTCGCCGAACTGCTCGACGAGCGTGCGCGTGCGCGCCTCGGAGCGGTTGTGCAGGGCGACCGTGTGCCCGTGCCGGGCCAGGTTCCGCGCCAGGTTGCGGCCCATGACCGCCAAGCCGGTGACCCCGATGCTCGCCTTCTTGCTCATCCGAACCCTTTCCGAAGTCTCTTCTCCGGTGCGAGCCTAGCGTCGTTCGGGCCGCGGCGAACCTGCGAGAACATTCACCGGGAGTTCGGGAATGGCCCGTCCTCGGCCGTTGTCGCCGGGGGCACGGTTTGTGCCCACTCGGCCCAGTCGGCCATCGCCTGGTAGATCCGGATCGCCGCCTCCACGGCCACGCGCATCGCCTTCGTCTGCGGGCTCGTGCCGAAGTCACCGCGGTCCTTGGCCGCCGCGTAGGCGCGCATGGTTTCGGCGGTCTCGCTGAAGAACTCGTGCTCGCGACGCAGGTGCTCGGTCAGGTCGTCCTGCTCCATCAGCCAGAAGAAGAACGACCGCAGCACCGACTCGGTGCGCAACGTGTGGTCGACCTCGCCTGCGGCCAACCACGCACGCACGGCGGTGAGCCCGGTCTCGGTTATCCGGTACGCCTTGCGCCCGCGCGGGCCGTGGCTGTCGACCTCGATCAAGCCGGCCTCGGCCAGCCGGGACAGCTCGGCGTAGATCTTCGGGTGCTGCGCCGGCCACACCGGGCCGAGCGCCTCTTCGAACCGCCGGGCCAGGTCGTAGCCGCTGGCCGGCCCCTCGGCGAGCAGCCCGAGCAGCCCATACCGCAACGACAAGGCGACACCTCCGGTCCGAAGCCTACCTTGACATGTCCCTGGGGACATGTGGAAGATTCGTCGTGTCCTGGGGTACATGTCCTTGAGTACATGTGGAGACGTTCATGCTGGAACAGAAGGCATTGGTGACCGGCGCGACCGCCGGGCTCGGCCGCGCGGTGGCGCTGGCCCTCGCGGAGCAGGGCGCGCACGTCGTCGTGCACGGGCGCGACGCCAAGCGCGCCAACGCGGTCGTCGAGCGGATCGCCGAGGCGGGCGGCAAGGCCGAGGCGTGCCTCGCCGACCTGGGTTCGCTCGCGCAGGTGCGTGACCTCGCCGAGCAGGTGGGCGAAGTCGGGTTGCTCGTCAACAACGCCGGGGTCGGCGCGGGCCGGCCGCCGTACCGCAAACGGGAGCTCAGCGCCGACGGCCACGAGCTGCGGCTGGCCGTGAACTACCTCGCGCCGGTGCTGCTCACCCGGCGGCTGCTGCCCGGGCTCGGCTCCGGCGCCCGGATCGTCAACGTCGGCTCGGTCGGCCAGGCGCCGGTGGACTTCGCGGACCTGCGCCTGGACCGCGGCTACCGCGGCTCGGAGGCGTACTTCCGCAGCAAGTTCGCACTCGCCGCGTTCACCTTCGACCTCGCCGCCGAGCTCGACGGCAGCGACGTCACCGTCAACTGCGTGCACCCGGCGTCGCTGATGAACACGCACATGGTCCGCGAGTCGCTGATCCCGCCGATGTCGACCGTCGGCACCGGCACGAAGGCCGTGCTCAACGTGGCGACCGGCGCGGCCGGCGAGCGCACTGGCCGGTACTTCGACGGACTGAACCCGGCCCGCGCGCACGAAGGGACTTACGACCTTGCAACGCGCGCACGGCTGCGCGAGGCCACGGCGGAGCTGCTCGCGTCTTTCCTGTGAACGTCAGGAGAAACAGCGGATGGGCGCGCCGTTGTAGGCGACCATGTCGGTGATCGCCGCGACCAGGTCGATCGGCGCGCCCCACTCCGCACCGTCCAGCTCGGCGTACGCGCGGTGCAGGTTGCCGGCCAGCCGTTCCTGTTCGGACAAGTCCGAAAAGGTCCCGAGGTCGGTCTCCTTCGCCAGCTGCAGCGGGGAAAGCCCCGCCGCCTTGCCGCGTTCGGCCGTTTCCTGGACGAACTTCAGGTACGCGTCGACGACGTCCACCGTCTCCAGTCCGCACGGGCCGCCGTGGCCGGGCAGGATCAGCGCCGGCTCCAGCTCGCGGATCACGTCGAGCGCCGCACGCCAGCCGGCGACCGAGCCCATCAACGCGAACGGGCTGCCGCCGTGGAAAACCAGGTCACCCGCGAACAGCACGCGCTGCTCGGGCAGCCACGCGAGCACGTCGTTGGTGGTGTGGGCGGCGTGGCCGGGGTGCACGAGCTCGATCACGGTGTCGCCCGCGTGGACGGTCAGCCGGTCGTCGAACACGACGTCGGGCGCGCGCAGCTCCAGGTGGCCCCAGTCGTTGCCGACGAGCGCGCCTTCGTAGGTCTCGATGCCGGCGGCGAGCATCGCGTCCCGCGTCTTGCGCT
Organism: Amycolatopsis sp. DSM 110486; assembly: GCF_019468465.1. Taxonomy (NCBI): domain Bacteria; kingdom Bacillati; phylum Actinomycetota; class Actinomycetes; order Pseudonocardiales; family Pseudonocardiaceae; genus Amycolatopsis; species Amycolatopsis sp. DSM 110486. The sequence continues at coordinate 4,255,740 of NZ_CP080519.1, forward strand.
GGCCGATGATCGTCGCGCCGCCGACGAGGTAGTTGCCGTTGGTGTGGTCGGAGTGGTGGTGGGTGTTCACGAGCGTCGTGACAGGTCCCGTCGTGGCCTCCGCGGCGGCCAGCAGAGCGCGCGTGCGCCGCTCGGTGGCACACGTGTCGATGAGCACGGTGTGGTCACCGGCCGCGACGAACCCGCAGTTGTTGATGAACCAGGAACCGTCGGGCTGCACGTAGCCGAAGACGCCGTCTGCGAGGCGCTCGACCTTCGCGGCGCCGGGGGAGCGATCGATCACGTCCGCCACTATGCCTCAGAACCGAGCGTCGCAGCACCGGGCGCCGATGTAGTCCGGATGGAGCAGCGGCAGTGTCCGAAAGGCGCTGGATGGCCTGGTCCAGGCGAGTGATACCCGGGGTGACTGGCTTTTCGGATCATTTCCTGGAACGCTGCGCGGTGTCATCATCGAACCCCGTTGGGTAAAGGTACTAACCTGGGTGGTTCGAACGTTCGCGCGTCGGCAGTGGTCGAGAGACTGCTACGGCGGTTAGTGGTCCGGGAGAGCAAGGCTGATGGCGAGCACCGTCACCTCGCGCCGGAAGCAGCTCGGAAACGAGCTCCGGCATGCTCGAAACGCCGCGCGGATGACACAGCAGCAGGTCGCCGAAGTTCTCGGCTGCACCCAGGGCAAGGTCAACAAGATCGAGTCCGGAGCAGTGGGGGTCAAGCTCGGAGATGTGCGATCGATGCTGAACGCGTTCGGGATCAACGGCGAAGAAGCCGACACCCTGATGAATCTGGCCCGCGCCGCCGCCGGGCAGCGCGGTCACTGGTCGGGCTACCGCTCGGTGGTGCCCCACTGGTTCCGCACCTTCACCGACCTCGAGCCGGCGGCCGCGGAGATCCTCACCTGGCACGGTGAGCGCATCCCGGGCCCGCTGCAGTCCGAGCACTACATGCTCAAGCAGTTCACGGAGGCGGGTGCGACCGACGTCACGTCGCTGGTGCGCAACCGGCTCGACCGCAAGGCCGTGTTCGACCAGCAGCAGCCGCCGTACTACCGGTTCATCGTGAGCGAGGGCGCGCTGCGCCGCGCCCCGGGCGGGATCGCGCCGGCGGTGATGCTGGACCAGGTCGAGCACATGCTGGCGCTCGACCGCTACCCCCGCGTGTACGTGCACGTGCTGCCCTTCGGCGCGAAGCTCGCCGCGGTGCCCAACGACTTCACGATCATGCGCTTCCCAGACCGCACGCGGGACTTCGTCTACATCGAACACTCCGCGGGCGGGCTCTACCTCGACGACGTCAAGGACTTCAACATCTTCGTCGACTCGTGGGACCGGCTGCGCGGTGCGGCGCTGGAGCGCGCCGAGACGCGGCAGTTCCTCAAGGAGCTCGCCGAGGGCTACCGGGCGCAGATGTCGCAGTGATTTCCAGCAGTGGCACGGTTTCTGCCGCGCCGGGCTGGCCGTTGATCTCCTCCTGCACGCGCTGAGCCGCCTCGCGCCACTGCGGTTCGGTGAGCAGCCGCACCGCCGTTTCGTGGATTTCGTCCGGTGTCGCGGTTTCCGGGTCCAGCGCGACGCCGGTGCCGAGCCGGGTCGTCTGGCGGGCGTTGCCGGGCTGGTCGGCGCCCATGGCGAACACGAGCGACGGCAGCCCGTGGGCCAGCGCGCCCAGCAGGCTGCCGGACCCGCCGTGGGACACCACGAGGTCGACCGACGGCAGCAGCTCGGCTTGGGGCACGAAGCGTTCGACGCGCACGTGCGCGGGTTGCGGCCCGAAGACGGCCGGGTCGAGCTGGGTGCCGACGGTGGTGGTCACGTTCGCGTTCAGTCGGGCGAGCCCCGCCAGCGCGCGCTCGAAGAGGTCGCCGGACGCGGTGTTGAAGTCCGTGCCGAGCGTGAAGTACACGCCGGGCGGCTCGTGCGGTGGCCGCGGCGGGATCGGGTCGCCCTGGCGGAAGGAGAACGCGCCGGGCGGTAACGGCGAGGCCGGGTCGCGGACCGACGGCGGGACCGGCGACAGCACGAGCTGCCCCTCCAGCATCGTCAGCGCAGGGTCCGCAGGCAGGCCGTGCGCGGCGCGGATCTCGTGCAGTGGTTCGGCCACGAGGTCCTTGCGCAGCAACGTTCCCGCGGCGAGCACGAGGACGTTCACGCACGGCACGCCCAGCCGTTCGGCGGCGATCGCGGCACCGAAATCGACCTCGTCGCGGATCACGGCGTCGGGCCGCCAGTCGCGAATGATGTGCAGCAACGCGGCGGCGCGCTCACGGCCGGCGCGGCGGGCGAAGAGCTCCTGGATCTCCCAGTCGTCGCGCGCCGGGTCGACGGGCGGCAGCGGCTCTCGGGCCGGCGCCACCTCAGGCCTGGGCGCGCTCGTGGCCAGCGCCGTGAACCCCGCGCGTTCGATCGCCGGCACGTGGCTGCCCGCCCCGGCCACGGCGACGGTGTGCCCGCGCGCTGCGGCGGCCCGCGCGACGGGTGCCATCGGATCGAAGTGGCCCCGGCCGCCGACGAAGGTGAAAAGGAAGCGCATTCCCGGCAAAGTAGTGGTTGACGACGGGGCCGGTCTCGTCGTTTTCCTGGGATTCCGTCACCGCAAGCTCCGATCGGGTGTCACTCGATCAGGGGTCGGCTGCGGGACGGGCCGGGAGATCGGCAGACTGGTCCGCACCAGCACACCGCGGGTCGGAAAGGGACAGCTGATGACACAGGTACCGGATTCCGAAGCCCCTGAGGGCATCGACCTCGATCGGCCCAACGCGGCCCGCATCTACGACTGGTTCCTCGGCGGCACGGCCAACTGGGCCATCGACCGCGAGTTCGGCGAACGCGCGGTCCAGACCTTCCCCATGATCAAGACCATCGCGAAGTCGGGGCGCGAGCTGCTCGGCCGCACCGTGCGTTACATGGCGCGCAACGGCATCGACCAGTACCTCGACCTCGGCTCCGGCGTGCCGACGGCGGGCAACGTGCACCAGATCGCCACGTCGGTGAACCCCGACGCGCGGTGCGTGTACGTGGACAACGAGCCCGTGGCCGTCGCCCACTCCCAGATCCTGCTGGAGCGCGAGGGCGTCGCCGACCGGCACGCGGTGCTGCAGGGCGACCTGCGCTACCCGGGTGACATCTGGCCGCGTGCGCTCGACACCGGCGTGCTGGACCCGAAACGCCCGATCGGGTTGATCATGTCCGGCGTCCTGTACTTCATCGGCCGTGAGGAGGGGGCGCACGAGATGGTGCGCAAGTACCTCTCGCTCGTGCCTTCCGGCTCGTTCTTCATGGCCTCGCACATCACGCTCGACGGCGTGCCGGAGTCCGACGGCGACAGCCGCGCGTCGATCCACGAGCAGTACAAGCAGTCGAGCACCCCGATCCACTTCCGCTCGCGCGCGGAGTTCGCGGAGTTCTTCGACGGTCTGGAGCTCGTGGACCCCGGGGTGGTCTGGGTTTCGGAATGGCGGCCGGAGGAAGGCGAGTCGCGCAACAGCGACCGCATGGCCGCCGACCCGTCGTTCAGCGGCGGCATCTGCGCCGTGGGACGGAAGCCGTAACGACGAATGCGCGCCCCGGGAGGGTGATGACCCGGGGCGCGCTGGTTCGGTGGTCTGTGTCGCGCCTACGCGCGGGACGGGCCCAGTCCGTGGATGAGCGGTGCGAGGTCGACGCGCGCCTCCAGCGGCCTCGTGGCGCGGACCAGGTCCGGCTGGCGCGGGGCGGGCACGTCGAGGTCGGTGTCCCAAGTGACCGGGCTGCGCAGTGGCGCTTGGATCAGGCTGAAGCCGAAGCGGCTGCGCAGCTCGTGGTTGATCCCACGCCGGCCGTGAGTGTGTTCATCCTCACGGCGGAAGAGCGTGGTGAGCCGGACGGCCATGAGATCACACCCCCAGTTCCGATAGCGGTGACCGGGGCAGATCCGCTCCGGCCAGACCGAGACAGCTTTCGCATGGCATGCCCACGCCCGGCGCCAGCCACTCGACGTGCGTGCGGGAAAGTGATTCCCCGCACCGCGCGAGCACCACAGTGGAAGAACCCGCGGTGTCCACCTCGAACACGTGCACGACACGGCGGGATTCGCCGGCCCTGCCGGGAGCGAGCCTGCCCGTCATGAGCACGTTCGCCGTCATGCTGTCCTGGATGATCACGCGGTCCCTCCCCCCGAGGTCGGCGACGGTTCGTGGGCTCCGTTGGCGGGCTGGGCCGAATGCAGCAAGCCATTCACCCACCACCGACGCCCCGATCGATGCGATTAATCCTACTCCTGGAATAATCTTCATGTCGAGATCGGGTCGAGTTGATCACCCGCTTGGCCCTGCGGTTTGCTCCGTAGTGACAGAAAGAAGCCGGGGACGTGCGTGGCGACCGCACACCCTGCAGGAGGCTCGGAGGTACGACCCATGACGGATTATCCGTCGCTCCAGGATTACGACCCGGACAAGGCCGAGGGGCTGTTCGAGGACGCTGCCTGGGAGAAGTCGTTCGCCAGTGAGCCCAATGGCGGCAGCTGTGTCGAGGTCAACCTGGGCCGTTCCGACCTCGTCGGCGTCCGCGACACGAAGCTCGCGTCCAGTCCGGTCTTCGTGTTCGACCGGGGCGAGTGGGAGGCCTTCCTGGTCGCGGTGAAGGCCGGGCAGTTCGACCTGCCGCCCGGTGCTTGACGCTGGGTTCGCGATTTACGCAAGAGTCCGCGTGCGGGCCTTGACGTGAGTGGTTCACCAACTGTCACTCGAACGAGTGAGTTGCGCTGACCCAGGGTGGTCAGCGGGAGAGGGCTGGTGATCAACCGGCCGGGAGCACCTCATCGGTACCCCCGGCCGGAACCGGATCAAGCGGCGGCCGGAACCCCGCCGCCACGCAGCTGGCCTCGCGTGCGGCGCCAGGCGATGACCACGAGCACCACCAGGCCGATCAGCGGCAGGCTGCTGATCGCCCAGCTCAGCCCCATCGGCGGTCCCGGCTGCGCCAGCACCGGCAGGCTCTTCAGCTCACCCGTGCTCTGACCCTGGGGGCCGTTGATCGTGAAGCGGAACGCCCATGTGCCTTCCGTCGGCAGGGCGCGGATGTCCAGACCCCAGACGTCGCGCTTGCGCGGGTGGCGCGCCAGCGGCTGCGGCCGTTGGAACGCGGCGACCGACGGGTTGTGCATGGCGAGCGTGCCCGTTTTGGTGCCGATGCCGCCGTCGGGGATGAAGGTGAAGTCCAGCGACTGCATGGCCCGCAGGGGCCACGTCGAGAAGCCGACGGTGAGGCCGTAGGGCCCGGCCTGCACGCGTTCGGTGTGGACGATGTTCACCGGCTCGTACGCGTTGGCCGGCAGCGCGGTGGCGAGCAGCAGGCCGATGACCGCGCCCAGCGCCAGCAGTGTCTTACGCATGGGTCTGCACCTCCGAAGCCGGGGCGAGCAGGCGGAGCATGCCGCCGAAGCGCCAGCCCGCGAAGCCGCCCGCCGAACCCAGCACGCCGGCGGCGAGGCCGGTCGCGAGAACCGCCGTGAGGTCACCGACGTGACCGGAGTAGACCAAGCCGCGCTGCACCAGCAGGGTCGCGCCGACCAGCAGCCCGGCCAGCCCGCCCGCGAGCACGGACACGCGGCCGAGCTGCCAGCCCCGTCGTCGCGCGAGGAGCAGGTAGGCCTCGACCAATGCGGCCACCGGCAGGAGCGCCATCGGCATCAGCGCGGGCATGTCGGGCACGCCGCTCACGTAGTCGCGCACCGGCAGCCCGACGAGGTCGGCGTACGAGCGCGCGGCCCACGGCGAGAACCACCAGAAGACGGCCTGGATCACGGCCAGGATCGCCGCTGTCGCCACGGCGCCGCCCGGCCGGCGCAGGAACCCGGCGCCGGCGAAGACGAGCAGTACGGACAACAGCGTCGACCCCACCGACGTCGCCTCCACCGGGTCGAGGTCCACCTGCTGCAACCCCAGCGCCGTCACCGCGCTGAACGCGATCAGCACGGCCAGCGAGCCGAACACCCCGATCCGCCCCCAGCGGTGCTCCCGCGCGGCCGCGAAGACCATCGTGGTGCCGATGATCGACAGCGTCACCGAGAGCAGCAGCCCGATGTGCGGCGGCGAGTCGATCACGGCGTCGAAGCCGTACAGCCCGTGCCACCACTGGTCCCACAGCCCGTAGATCAGGAACAACGCGGCGCCGACGCCGGACACGAGGTAGCCCGCCGGCGCCGCGAACGTCCGGCCGAACACGCCGATCGCGCGCCCGCCGATGCGGGGGTCCACCGGCCGCCCGGCGCGTTGCGCGGCCGTGGTCAGCAGCACCACGGCCAGGCTCGCGAGCCCGACGATCGCGCTGCCCGAGTACAGGAACAGGTGCGGCAGCGTGAAGAACGTGTCCGGGCCGACGTCGTCGTGCCATTGCACGTCCCAGGTGAGCCCGACCATCGAGATCACCGACCCCGCGAGCACTGTGCACGCGGGTGCCAGCCCCGGCCTTCTCGTCGCGGTGACCACCCGGGCCCCCGACGCGGTGAGATCCATCCCCAGCCCCCTCCTTACTGGTTGACCAACACGGGAAACACGACTTGACCGGTGCCCGCCGGCCCACGCAGGGAGACCGTGATCTCCCACTGGCCCGCCATCGGCAGGCCGACGTCGGCGGCGCGGAAGTGTCCCGGCCCGTCGGCAGTCGCCGGCACGGGCGTGACGGCGTGGCCCATCTGCGGCATCACCGGCTCCACCGTCACGCCGTCGACGGCGGGACCGGTCACCGCGAACGCGAACGTGTTGCCGCCGACGCGTGGCGCGTCCGCGGACAGCTGCACGGTGTACGGGCCGGTCGTCGAGTTCAGCACGGTGGGACCGCTCGACCCGCCGCCGAACAGCAGCCAGCCCGCGATGACCGCGGCCACCACCACGACGACGCCGATCAGCACCACCGGACGTTTCGTTTTCATTGGCCCCCTCCAGGAACAGCCGGCACGTCGAGCACCACCGGCACGGTCAGCACGGACCAGTTGCGTTCGGCCTGCAGCCACAGCCGGTAGCGGCCGGGCGCGGGGAAGGTGAACGTGAAAGGCACGTCGGGCCCGTACGCGGCGACGGTCTCGTCCGGCACGCCCGTGAGGCCCGGTACGTACGGCGGCATCGCGTGCGCGTGGGCCCACGTCGGTGCGGTGGCGGCCGCGGCGCCGAGGTTGTTTGCCGAGGGCAGCGGCCCGACGACGATCAGGTGGCCCAGCATGCCCAGCCACGGCTGGAGATCGCCGGTGGGGAAGTGCGCGGTGACGGTGACGGGCGTGCGGGCTTGCACGGCCGTGGTCGTCACGTCGATCCGCACTCCGTCGACGACGCGTTTTCCCGGCCCTGCGGGGACTTCGGCGGGGTTGCCGGTGCCGCCGCTGAAGTCCACAGTGGACCTCGCCAGCTGAACGCCGCCGCCGCGTCGCTCGAGTTCCGCGGCGACCGCGTAGGTCCCGGACTCCGGCGGGGTGAAGTCGACGCGGTATTCGCCGGGTGCCACCCGCACCGGGTGCAGGTGCCACAGGCGGCCCGAAGGTGAGACGACGATGAGGTGCACCAGCGCGTCGTCGTGGATCACGAGGTCGTCGGCGGGCCGGCCGGTGGAGCCGTCGGTGAAGTGCAGGGCGATCGACTTTCCTTGCGCGCCAACGGTCAGGTTCACCGGCGGCCGCGAGTAGTCCGTGCCGGGCAGGCGTGACAGCGCGTACGGATCGGTGACGTTGTCGACGGTCGCGTCGAGCTGTGCGCCCGGCGCGGGCGGCGGGGGAGTGCCGGTGGACAGCAGCGCGCCGGTGACCGCGACGGCCAGTGCCGCGACCATCCCGCCCGTCGGCAGCAGGGCGTAGGCGGTTCTGCGTGACCGCACCGCCACGACCAAGGCGATGAGCAGAAGCGCTCCTGCCGCAACGAAACCGCCGTACGCCGCCTTCTCCCACGGCGGCACCACGCGCGCCGGGACGACGAACGGAATGGTCGCGGTCGTCGTCCCGTCGGTCAGCCGCAGTTCCCATGGCCCGGCGTGGTCGACGCCGACCGTGCCCGAGTAGAGCCCGGGTGTCGCGCCGAGCACGACGTCGCCGCGGGAGAACACGATGCCGTCGGCGGCCGCCGCCAGGCGCAGCGTCCCGGGCGCGGTGCCCGCGTGCGTGGCGATGTCGACGTGCAGGTCGCCCGGTGTCACGTCGATCCGCCGGATGATCACGGTCAGCTCGCGGGCGCCGAGCGTTTGCGCCACCTGGATGTCCGCGCCGACCGGCGCCCCGTCGGCGTGCGCGGTGCCGCCGCCGAGCGCGATCCCCAGCGCGCACAGCACCATCAGTAGCGCCGTTCTCTTTGTGGTCCCCATCACGGGAAAAGGTAGCGAGGTCACGGCAGCCGAATCGTCACGGAAGCGGGGGAAGATCCATCCCCGGTTCGGGGGATGTAGACCCTGAGGTGCCGGTCCCCTTGCACGGTGTCCTTGCAAAGCGGAACAATGCTCCGTATGGTTAACGGAGCAACGTTCCGCTTGTTTCTCGGAGGACCATCCCATGCAGTACCGCACCTTGGGTCGTACCGGCGTGCAGGTCAGCGCGCTCTCGCTCGGCGCCATGAACTTCGGCGCGATCGGCCGCACCACGCAGGACGACGCCACGACCATCGTCGACGCCGCGCTCGAAGGCGGCATCAACGTCGTCGACACGGCCGACATGTACGGCACCGGCGAGTCGGAGGTGATGGTCGGCAAGGCCATCGCCGGCCGCCGCGACGACCTCGTGCTGGCCACGAAGGCCGCCATGCCGATGGGCGACGAGCGCAACCACCGCGGCAGCTCGCGCCGCTGGCTCGTCACGGAGCTCGACAACAGCCTGCGCCGGCTCGGCGTCGACCACGTCGACCTCTACCAGATCCACCGCTGGGACCCCGCGACCAGCGACGAGGAGACGCTTTCCGCGCTCACTGACCTGCAGCGCGCCGGGAAGATCCGCTACTTCGGCTCGTCGACCTTCCCCGCGTACAAGATCGTGCAGGCGCAGTGGGCGGCGCGTGAGCACCACCTGAGCCGCTACGTGACCGAGCAGCCCAGCTACTCGATCCTGCAACGCGGCATCGAGGCCGACGTGCTGCCGATGACCGCGGAGTACAGCCTCGGCGTGCTGGCGTGGAGCCCGCTCGCGTCCGGCTGGCTGTCGGGCGCCGTCCGCGAGGGGCGCGAGATCACGACGAGCCGCTCTCAGGTTCTGCCTCAGCGTTTCGACCTGACGCTGCCCGCCAACCAGGCTCGCCTCGACGCCGTGGAGCGCCTGGCGAAGGTCGCCGCCGCCGCCGGGCTCACGCTGATCCAGCTCGCGCTCGGGTTCGTGACCGCGCACCCGGCCGTGACCAGCGCGATTATCGGCCCGCGCACGCTGGAGCACCTGCGTTCGCACCTCGCGGCCGCCGACACCGTGCTGTCCGCCGACGTGCTGGACGCGATCGACGAGATCGTCGCGCCCGGTGTGGACCTGGCTGCGCACGAGAAGTTCGACACCCCACCCGCTCTGCTCGACCCGGCCCTGCGTCGCCGCTGAAAGGAACCTCTCCATGTCACCTCGGTTCGGCATCATGACCGCCCCGATGCAGGTGGGCTACGACGACCTCGTGCGCGTCTGGCGCGAAGCCGACGCACTGCCGGAGATCGAGCACGCCTGGCTCTTCGACCACCTCCTGCCCATCGCCGGCGACCCCGACGGCCCGATTTTCGAAGGCTGGACCCTGCTTTCGGCCCTCGCCGCGCAAACTTCGCGCCTGCGCCTGGGCCTCATGGTCACCAGCAACCGCTTTCGCCCGCCCGCCGTGCTCGCCAAGATCGCCACGACCGTCGACGTGGTTTCCGCCGGCCGCTTGGACTTCGGCATCGGCGTCGGCTCACGCCCGAGCCATCCGCTGGCGAGGCGCGAATACGAAGCCCACGGCTTGCCGTTCCACGAGACCGCGCACGCGGTCCAGGCCCTCGCCGAAGCCTGCACGGTCATCCGTCGCTTGTGGACGGACGACGCGCCCTTCGACTTCGCCGGCGACACCGTCCGGCTGAAGGGTGCGTTCGGCAACCCCAAGCCCGTGCAGCGCCCCCACCCCCCGATCGTCATCGGCGGCCGCGCGGCCGCCACCCTGCGCGTGGCCGCCGCCCACGCCGACATCTGGAACATCCCGGGCGGCGACCTCGAAGACGCCGTGAGCCGCAGCGCCCTTCTCGACCGCTACTGCACCGAGCTCAGCCGTGACCCGGCGGAGATCACCCGCTCGATCCACCTGCAGGCGTCCTACGAGGACCCCGGCCACACGCGCAAAGCCATCGCCGAGGCCGTCGACGCCGGCTTCGAACACGTGGTTCTCGGGCTGCCGTCGCCGTTCCCCGAGGGCGTCGCGCACTGGGTCGTCGACGAGCTGATCAAGGTCTAGCCCAAGAACTCCCGCAGGTGCGACACCACCACCTCCGGTTGTTCCTCCGGCAGGAAGTGGCCGCAGTTGTCGAGGCCGACGCCGGTGACGTTGTCGGCGTAGTCGCGCCAGATGTCGAGGGTCGGGAGTTTGCCGAGAAGGCCGGCCTGGCCCCACATCGCGAGCAGGGGCTGGCTGAGGCGCTTGCCCGCGGCGTAGTCGGCGTCGTCGAGGGTGGCGTCGTCCGGGAAGGAGGCGCGGTAGTCGTCGAAGCCGGCGCGCAGGGCGCCCGGGGCGGAGAACGCGCGCACGTACTCGTCGACGTCCTCGGCGGGCAGGCCCTGGCGCTGGAACGTCCAGCGTTCGAAGAAGTAGCCGAGGTACGCGGCGATGTTGCTGCCCGCCAGCAGCTCCGGCAGGTCGGGCTGCAGGTGGAACAGCCAGTGCCAGTAGCCCTTCGCGACGTCGGAGTCGAGCCGCTTCCACATCTCGCGCGTCGGCGCGATGTCGAGTACGGCCAGGCGCTCGACCTGCTCGGGCCGGTCCAGCGCCCAGCGGTGCCCGACGCGGCCGCCGCGGTCGTGGCCGACGACGGCCAGCCGGTCGAAGCCGAGCTGCTCGGCGAGCTGCGCGAGGTCGGCGGCCATCGTGTGCTTGTCGTAGCCGCCACGCGGCTTGTCGGTGCGGCCGTAGCCGCGCAGGTCGGGCGCGATCACGGTGTGGGTTTCGGCGAGCGGGCCCGCGACGCGGTGCCAGCAGTGCGACGTCTGCGGCCAGCCGTGCAGCAGGAACACGGGCGGGCCGTCGCCGCCGCGCAGGTAGTGCATCCGGAGGTCGCCGACCTGGGCCATCGAAGATTCTAACCGGATCATGAGGTTAGACGCTACCGGATGTAGCTAACCGGTGGCAAGGGTTAGAATCCACCCATGGAGTGGGTCTTCGACGGCGGCCGGCCGAGTCTCGACCTCGTCAACACGCTGCGCAACCGCTACCAGGCCGAGGGGTTCGAGCAGCTGACGTCGCCCGAAGCGCTCGCCGAGTGGCTGTCGCTCGCCGGCCTCACCGAGGGCCGGGTGCCCGTCACGGAGGAAGACCTCGAAACGGCGAAATGGCTCAGGGAGGCAGTGAACCGGCTGGTCACCACCCCGCCGGCGCAGCAGGACGTCGAGCTCGTCAACAAAGCCGTCGAGGAGCCGCTGCCCAACGCGCGCCTGCAGTTGTCGGGCGGTGAACTGCACAAAGCGGCACCCATTCCCCGTAACCCGGTCGCCGCCGCCTTCGCGCTGATCGCCGCCGACGTGATCGAACTGGTGACCAGTCCGGTGGACGTCCGCGTCTGCGCGGCCGAAGACTGCGGCCTCCGCTTCGCGGACGCATCACCCCGCCGCACCCGCCAATGGTGCTCGATGTCCCGCTGCGGCAACCGCGCCAAGGCCCGAGCGCACTACGCCCGCACCCGAGCCTGAGTCAGGAGATCAGCCGGTAGGCCCACGGATGGGCGCGCAGCCACACGTTCAGCTTGCCGATCCACCGCATGTGCGCCGTCCGCAACGGCACTGGCACCAACCAGCCGACAATCCGCACCACACGGCAGAATCGCGCGAACCGCAGCTGGTCACGAGAAGTCCACTGTAGACCGAGCTGCTCCCGCAAAGCCGACGGCAACGTCGCCCGGATCAAGAAAAGCTGCCCCGCGGCCTGCGCGCTCCGCAGTCGAGGCCACCACCGATCCGGCAGCCACCGCACGGGTTTCGGCACGGTGTGGATGGTCTCGAACAACGTCGTCATCGTCTCGTTCGGCCGGAACGACGCGACCATCTCGTCGTAGTACCGCTCGAACGCGGCCCAGTCCGCCGGCAGATCCCGCTCCCGCACGCCGAGCACCCGGCCGATATCGCACATCTGCGCGTAGTACTCGTCAAGCTCGGCAAGACTCAACGGACGGCCGAAAAACCGTTGCACATCAACCGGAACCTTCACCAGCGTCGCATGCACCCACGCATACGCGCCGGGGTCGAGACCGCTGTACCGCCGCCCGTCGGCCACTCCGGTGAACGTCCGATGCAGCTCCCGCAACCGCGAAGCCTCGAACCGCGCGCCCGAAGCACCGCCGTACACGTAAATCGACAGCGAAGCCCCCGTGCGCATCAATCGCGTCCAGGGATCCGAAACATAGTCCGAGTGGTCCCGCACCCCAGCCGCGACCACGGGGTGCGCCACCTGCAGCACCAGCACCTGCCCCGCCAGCAGGAGGTCGCGGAAGTCGCCGAAGTACCGCCACGCAGCGGTGCCCGGCACGACCGGCGGCCCCACGTCAGGCCCCGCGCAGCAGCATCATCAGCGGCTCGGCGGCCGCCACGTCGGTGCCCGTCGACAGCCGGCGCAGCTGCAACCCGGCGATGAGCGCGACGACGGGACCCGCCACCCGCGCGGGATCAGCCACGCCGAGCGCACGCAGGATCGTCGTGGCCAGATCGTCGTACGCGGCGAAGCAGCGCGCGGACGCTTCGCGCAGCCCGGGATCGCGCGCGGCCTGGAGGTAGAGCTCGTGGGGCGCGAGGTCGTCGGTGCCGAACGGCAGCTGCTCGATCACGTGCTCCACCACGGCCGCGGCCTGCTCGAGGCTGAGGCCGTCGGCTCGGTGGGCGTCGGCGATCGCGGCGAGCTTCGCCGTCTCCTCCTCGGCGAACAGCAGCATCGCCTCGCGCAGGAGCGCCGTCTGGCTGGGGAAGTGGTAGGTCAGTGTGCCGAGCGAGACGCCCGCGGCGGCCACGATGCGCCGGTTGGTGAGCCCGCCGACGCCTTGTTCGCCGACGACCTCGAGCGTCGCCCGCAGGATCGCGTCGCGGGTGTTCACCACACCCTTGCGGGCCGGCGCAGGTGCCACCGTTGGACCTCTTCCAGTTGCGCGGCAACGGAGATCAGCCGCTCCTCGGCGTGCGACGGGCCCAGCAGCTGGGCGCCGAGGGGGAGCCCGTCCGCCGTCTGTCCGGCCGGGACGTTGATTCCCGGCCAGCCCAGCACGTTCCACGGCCAAGCGTAGGGGCACGCGGCGATCATCGTCTGGTCGGTGCGCCAGCCGGTGAGGCCGTCGAACGCGCCGGTCTTCGGCGGCGGCGTCGCGGTGGTCGGGGTGAGCAGCACGTCGACGCGTCCGAACACCGAGCCGATGCGGCGCTGCAGCGCGGGTTCGAGCGCGCGGGCGAGTTTCAACGCGCCGGCGAGCACGGTGCCCTGCTGCGCGTTGCCGCGGGTGCGCGGGTCGAGCTTGGCCTTCTCGGGGACGCGAGCGGCCCAGTCGCGCACGCCGGTGAGCGAGCGAGGCAGGAAGGTGAGCCCGATGAGCCCGTAGTCCGGATCGATCTCGACGATTTCGTGGCCCATGTTCGCGAGCGCCTCCGCGGTGTTGCGCACGGCCGCTTCGACCATCGGGTCGAGGGTGGTTTTCGTTGCGGTGAAGGGAATCCTCGTCGACAGCCCGATGCGCAGCCGGCCGGGTTCGCGGCGGGCCGCACTGCGGAAGGTGCTGTCGGAGCCCGTGGTGACGTCGAGCAGGGTCGCCGCGTCGGCCACGGTCCGGGCGAGCGGCCCGAGCACGGTGAGGCCGTGGAACAGCTCCCCGCCCAGCGGCACGCGTCCGCGCTGCGTCTTGATGCCGACGAGCCCCGTCCACGCTGCCGGGATGCGCACCGACCCGGCGCCGTCCGAGCCCAGCGCGGCCGCGACCACGCGGCCGGCCACCGCGGCCGCCGAGCCGCCGGAGGACCCGCCGGGCGTGTGGTCGGGGTGCCACGGGTTGCGCGTGACCCCGAACGCCGGCCCTTCCGTGAACGGCCATTGCCCCAGCTCAGGCGTGTTCGTCTTGCCGATGATCACCGCGCCGGCCCGCTTGAGCAGCCCTACGGCCGGCGCGTCCTGCGTCGCGGCGGGGAAGTCGCCCGCGCAGCCGAACGCCGTCGGCAGGCCCGCGAGGTCCACGTCGTCCTTGATCGCGACGGGCACGCCCAGCAACGGCGTTCGGTCACCTCGCGCCCGGCGTCGATCGGCTTCTTCGGCCTCAACGAGGGCTTCCTCGTCCCGGATCCGGCGGAAGGCGTTCAGTACAGGTTGGCTCGCGTGCGCCTCTGCCAGGGCCGCGGCCGTGAGCGCCACGGACGTCGTTTCGCCTGCTTCAAGCGCCGCCACCTGCTCGGAGACGGTCGTGAACGCGACTGCGCTGATCTCAGAAGCCCTGACGGTCATCGGGCCACCCCCGGGGTTCTCGTTCGTTCGAACGAACGTTACCACCGGACTGTGATTCCGGCTCCCTGGTTCGACAGCCGCCCTGCCCGAGGCTGACGATTGTGTCCGAATCCCGGCACCAGCCCGCCCCAGCACCACGGAGGATCGATGACGTTCGACTTCGACCGGTTTCCCGTTTTCGACGCGTTCCCGCGGGCGGGGCTCGGCAGCGGACCGACGCCGCTGCTGGCAGCGCCGCGGCTGGGCGAGGCGCTCGGGCTGCCGCGGCTGCTGCTCAAGCGCGACGACGTGCACCCGCTCGGCGTCGGGGGCAACAAGCTGCGCAAACTCGACTTCCACCTCGGCGCGGCGCTCGCGGCCGGCGCCGACACGGTGATCACCTTCGGCGCCCTGCAGACCAACCACGGACGCCAGACCGCGGCCGCGTGTGCGCGGCTCGGGCTGCGCTGCGAGCTCGTGCTCACGGCGAAGGTGCCGCGCGAGGGCGAGGCCTACGAGCACTCCGGCAACATCCCGCTCGACCTGCTCTTCGGCGCTCGCGTGCACATCTGCGCCACGGCCGAAGAAGCTGACCGCACGTACGAAGAGCTGCTCGCGTCGGCCGACTACGAGGGCCGCAAGGTCTTCACCGTCCCCGTCGGCGGGTCCGACGCGCTCGGCACGCTCGGCTACGTCGCCGCGTCCCACGAGCTCGCGCAGCAGCTCTCGGCGCTCGGCATCGACAGCGCGCGCATCGTCGCGCCCCACGCGAGTGGCGGCACGTCCGCCGGCCTCTCGCTCGGCACGGCGCTGCTCGGCAACCTCGGCGCCGATTTCGCGTGCGTGAGCCACCCGCTCGACGAGGCCACCGACAACCTCACGCACCTCGTCACGTCGGCCGCGCAGCTGCTCGGCGTCGACACCCCGTCGCTCGACCACGTGCGCATGAGCGACTCCACCCTGGGCGAGGGCTACGGCATTCCGGCGCCGTCGACGTGGGGCGCGCTGCGGCTGTTCGGCCGCACCGAAGGCGTGGTGCTGGACCCGGTCTACTCCGGCAAGGCCGCCGCCGCGCTCGTCGAATGGGCCGCCGACGGCCGGTTCGACCCGGAGGAGACCGTGGTGTTCGTGCACACCGGCGGCCTGCCCGGGCTTTACGGCTACGCGCCGGAATTCGTCGCCGCGATGCAGGAGTGAGTCAGTCCCGCGCGGTGGCCGGTTGCAGCTCGGCCGCCGCGCGGGTGGCGTCGACCCGCACCGCCACGCGGATCAAGCCCAGCAGCAGCACGACGTCGGCGACGAGCATCAACCGTTGCGTGGCCCCGGCCGGCAGCAGCTCGGTGACGGTGTGGACCGGCAGCCCGGCCTCGTCGAGGCGCGCGAACAGGAAACTCACGCCGAACACCACCAAAACGGCCACTCCGAACCGCAGCCACCGCGCCACGAGCGCGCGTTCGGCCGTGCCGCGCAACGGTTCCAGCAACGTCAGCGCCGCGGCCGGCAGGCTCGCGAATGCCACCACACACGAGTACAGGTGGATCTCGCCGCTCGCCAGGTCCGGGTGCGGCGGGTAGCTCGCCGGAAACACCGCGGCCGTTGCCAAACCCAAGGCCCACAACGAAATCAGCACCCGCGTGGTCCGCGGCAGCGGCACGCCACCGGCGGCCAGGCAACCGAGCACGGCCAGCGAACCGACGGCGAGCGCCAGCACGCTCGCGCTCAGCAGGCCGGGGTCGGTGGTGGTGTAGCTGGACAACGTGTCGTGGATCGGGTCGCGCGAGCTGATCACGTGCATCAGGGTGATCGTGAACAGCCCCCACCCGATCGCCACCAGCGCGCCCGTCCGCCAGATCCGCAACCCCCGTGAAATCCCCATGGCCACCAGCGTCGCGGGGTTGGCGCGATCCGTGATCCGGGATCACCCTGAATTCGACCCCTATTCGACCGCGCTGGTGAACTCCGCGAGCACCAGCGCCTGGTCGTCGTGGCGCTTCGCGCGCGGCCAGCGTGAACCGTCGGGATCCTGCGTTTCCGCAGTTCGCACGACATCCAGCACCGCGTTCGGGCCGCTCGCGCGAGCCAGCCGCAGGACGTCGGGCCAGCCGAAGAGGCCGTAGTCGTCGACCCCGGTGGACACGCCGTCGGTGGCGAGCAGCACGGCGTCGACCTCAGGGCGGGGCCACGAGCGCCGCACGGCCCTCGACGCCGCCGCGGGATCGGCTTCGGCGACCCAGAAGCCGCCCTCGGCGTTGCGGCGGCGGCGGACGTCGGCGCCGGTCTGGAGCAGGCCGCCGTCGCGCAGGGAGACCAGCCGGTCGTCGGCCACGACGTCCACCCCGAACTGTCCGAACGCGACAACCGGACTGTCCGCGAGCACAAGGGATTCGACCTCGGCCGCGTCCCAGCGCAGGATCGACACGGTGCTCGACGGCGAGTGCCCGGGCTCCAGCCCGTGCTCCGCCGCGACGCCGGCGATGGACGACGCCAGCGCGACGGCGAGGTCCTCCTTGGGACTTTCTCTCAGCTCGTCCGCCAGCCGGCGCACCAGCAGGTCCGCGTACCAGCCGCCGGGCGGCAGGTCCGGGCTCGGTGACGTGGCGCCGTCCAGCAGCAGCACGGCGTTGTCCAGCACCACGACGTGGTCTTCGCTCGCGCGAGGCAGGCCGTCCGCGCCTACTCCCGCGCGCTCCGCGATCGCGATCTCGGGCATCACTCGATGCTAACCCGAGTGCGCTGTCAACTTGAGTTGACAGAAGCGAGGATGTCAACCTAGATTGACACTATGACGGAAGCAACAGACCTGGCCGCGAGGGCGGGCGACCGTGATCCCCGAGTGGGGCTTCGCGCGGTCGCGGCGCTTCGTCGGCTCCTTGAACAACTCGAAGCCGTGCAGGTGCGCAGCGCCCGCGTGCACGGCTGGTCCTGGCAGGAGATCGCCGCCGAGCTGGGGGTCAGCCGGCAGGCCGTCCACAAGAAGTACGGGAGGCACTGATGTTCGAACGGTTCACGCTCGACGCGCGGCTGGCCGTGGTCGAGGCCCAGATCGTGGCGCGCGAAGCCGGCGCGCGGCAGATCGAGCTCACCGACGTGCTGGCCGGGCTCGCGCGCACCGAGAACGGCGCCGGCCTGCGGCTGCTGGAGGAGCTCGGCGTTTCGCGGGAGGACGTGCTCGCCGAGCTCGACCGTATCCGCCGGCGCGGCGGGATCAGCGACGCCGACGTGGCCGCGCTCACCGAGTTCGGCATCGACGTGGAGCAGATCGTCGAGCGCGTCGAGGAGACCCACGGCCCGGGCGCGCTCGCCGGTGGTGGCAGACGCGCCAAACGCGGCCACATCCCGTTCGCCGCCGACGCGAAGCGCACGATGGAGCTCAGCCTGCGCGAAGCCGTGAAGCTGGGGGACAAGCACCTGGGCCAGGAGCACCTGCTGCTCGCGTTGGTGCAGCAGAAGGGCCCGGTGCCCGATCTGCTGGCCGCGCACGGCGTCGACTACGTGTCGGTGCGGCGCGTGGTCGCGCAACGGGAGGCGGGCTAGTGCTGCTGCTCTTCGCGGCGCCCGGTCCGCCATGTGACCAGCGGCAACAGGGCCTGCGTGAGCGGTCCGATCGTGAGCGCGTAGAGCACGGTCCCCACGCCGAAGGTGCCGCCGAGCAGCCAGCCGACGGCGAGCACGGTCACCTCGATCCCGGTGCGCACCAGCCGCACCGACCAGCCGGTGCGCGCGGTGAGGCCGGTCATCAGCCCGTCGCGCGGCCCGGGGCCGAGCCGGGTCCCGACGTAGACGGCGGTGGCCACGGCGTTGAGCACCACGCCGCCGACCAGCAGCAGGATTTGGAGGGCGAGCGCGTGCTGGTCGGGCAACACCGCGCGTACGGCGTCGACGGTCACGGAGATCACCACGACGTTGGCCACGGTGCCGATGCCGGGCCGCTGGCGTAGCGGGATCCACAGCAGCAGCACGAACACCGACGCGATGGCCGTGACCGTGCCGAAGCTCAGGCCGGTGAGCTTGGTGATGCCTTCGTGGAGTACGTCCCACGGGTCGAGGCCGAGGTGGGCGCGGGTGAGCATGGCCATGCTGGCGCCGTAGAGCGCGAGCCCGGCCAGGAGCTGGGCACCACGGCGGACGGGTGCCCGGCGGACGCTGAGGGGACTGAGGTCGACAACTGCCACTTCTCCACTATCGGCCACAAGTGGACTGGTAATCCATGGCCAATGTCGGATAATTGGTCTTATGACCTCGCATCTTCCGCTGGGTAGCCGCGTATCTGGCACTCGATTGGCTGTGTTGCTCGGGGAGTGGCGTCGTCGCGGCTCTCGCCAGGGCGCGGCGGATCTGGCCGCGGCCGTCGAGCTGCAGGTGCTCGACGGCCAGCTCCCCATCGGCACCCGGCTGCCCGCGGAACGTGAGCTCGCCGACGCCCTCGGCGTCAGCCGCACGCTCATCGGCGCGGCGCTGGACCGGCTGCGTTCCACGGGTGTCGTCGCCAGCCGTCGTGGAGCCGGTTCGTGGATCTCCGGTGCCGGCCACCGTTCGGCCGCGCCGGCCCAGCACGAACGCGATGGCCTGATCGACCTCGCGCGCGCCGCGCCACCCGCGTTGCCCGGCCTGATCAACGCCGTCGACGCCGCGCGGCGCGACCTCGTGGAGCACCTGAGCGGCAACGGCTACCTCACCGGCGGCCTGCCGCTGCTGCGCGAGCGGATCGCCGAGCGCTACACCGCGCGTGGGCTGCCGACGTCTCCCGACCAGGTGATGCTGACGGCCGGCGCGTACTCGGCTTTCGTGCTGTGCCTGCGCATGCTGGCCGGCCCCGGCGACCGCGTGCTGGTGGAGCAGCCGACGTACCCCAACGCGATCGACGCCGTGCGCGCCGCCCACGCGTTGCCCGTGCCGGTGGCGCTCGACCCCGTGCGCGGCTGGGACCTCACCGGCATCGAGGCGGCGCTGCGCCAGGCGTCGCCGCGGTTCGGCTACCTCGTGGTCGACTTCCAGAACCCCACGGGCCTGCGCCTCGACGCCGCCGGCCGCGAACGCCTCGGCGGCCTCCTCGCGCGCTCGCGCACGCCCGTGGTGGTCGACGAATCGTTGGTGGAGCTGGATTACGAGGGTGATCCGCTCGACGCGCCGCCGCCGCTGGCCGCGTTCGCGGGGGACTTGGCCTTGACGGTCGGTTCGGCCGCGAAGTCGCAGTGGGGCGGGCTGCGGCTGGGCTGGATCCGCGCGTCGGCCGAACTGCTCGACCGGTTGCTGTCGTCGCGCTTCGCCGTGGACCTGGGGGCGCCGGTGTTCGAACAGCTGGTGCTGGCTTCGCTGTTGGAGCCGGAGGGGTACGCGGCGTTGGCCCAGCGTCGCGTGGATTTCCGGCTGCAGCGCGATTCCCTGATCGACGCCGTGCACGCCTACTGTCCTGAGTGGACGTTCGAGGTTCCGGCCGGCGGCCTGTCGCTGTGGTGCCGCCTGCCGGAACCGATGAGCACGCGCCTCGCCGTCTCGGCGGCGAACCACGGCGTGCAGCTGGCGCCCGCCTCGCGCTTCGGCGTGCACGGCGGCCTCGAACGCTGGCTGCGCCTGCCGTTCGGCCTGCCGCCCGACCAGCTGCTCGAGGCCGTGCGGCGGCTGAGCCTGGCCGTCGAGTCGGTGCGCGGCTACGCGGACGTGCCCGCGGCGAACGTGCCGGTGACCTGAGGTTCGGATCCGGGCGTCTCGACCGGGCCCGCGCAGCCGGATTTTGTTGCTGCGGCGCCGTTTCCCCCGGAACAGGGCCGTAAACGATAAACAGCCGGTGCACCGGATGTTCCAACCACTCCAGGGATGGTGGTGGTCGCATCCGGCGCACCGGCTGTTCGTCACCCGCTCCGTTCAGAGCGGGCGCCGCGGCGGCTTCCCGGCACAGCCCCTCGACGTGCCGGGAAGCGCCGACGGCTCAGGCGGGCTTCGGTTGGCGCAGGTTCCCGCTCGGCGCGGTGAGCGGGAACCTCCGGAGCACGCCCGTTGTGGGTCCCGGCGCCGCGGGGGCAGCGCGGCGCCGGGACCAGGACCCGATCCGGCCGGGCGCGGTCGGCCGGTCGGGAAGGCTGGGCGTACGCATGGATCGCCCCTTGTCGAATGATTGGTGCGAAAGGGTGAGCCAGGCGCAGCGAACGGGCGCGCGCTCCAAGAAGTTGATCTTGGTTTGGACGTGGCTCTCCCCGGTGGACCGGGTGCCGGTCAGTCCGGGGAGGTGGTGGGCAGGGCTGCGTCCCTGCCCGCGCCGTCGACCTCGTGGTCGCGGCTGACGCCGATCAGCTTGAGCTGCGTGGTGGTCACGCTGTCCCCGACGACGGCGAACGGCTGCCGCGCGCCGCCCGAGCCGTCGTGGCCCGGGTTGACGGTGGTGGTCGGCGCGACGGGCGCGCTGGGCGCCGCGGGCAGGCCACCGCCGCCCCCACTACCGCCGCCACCTGTGACGCCGACGTGGGAGTTCTCGTTGTTCGCGTGCTGCGCGCCGGTGCTGCGCTGCTGCACGGGAATCAGGTGCACGACACTCGGGTAGTGCACCAGTGCGGCCGCCTTGGGCACGGTCATCGGCGCCGGCTGAGGCACGACCACCGGAACCACGGCACTCACCACTTCACCGGGCTGGACCGTCAGCTCGGGCACGGTCGCCGTGACCCCGCCACTCACCGTCCCGCCCGAGAACACCGGCCCGAGCACATCCCCGATCGGGATCAACGGCGGCGCGTCATCCGCACCCGGCACCGTCGTGACCGTCGGCAACACGGTGTCCCCGACGTCGCCCACGGTTCCGGCCACGCCGGTGATCGAGTGCACCGTGTTGTCGACCAGCCCGAGCACGCCGCCGAGCAACCCGCCCTGCGACGGCGTGGCACGCAGCAGCGCCTCGGTGTCGGTGCTGGTGGTGTCGGTGGTGCTGGGAGCCGTGGCGGGGTCGGTCGCCGTGGTGTCGGTGGTGGTCTGGTCGGTCGCGCTGTGGTGGGTCCCGTCGCAGTCGCCGGTCTCGTGTTGCTTCGCTCCGCCTGACTCGCCGGGTACGACCTGAGCGGAGCCGGCGTTGGCGCCGCCCTGGCTCGCGCCGGTCGTGGCAGCGGAGTCGGTGCTGCCGCCGGAACTGGCGGGCGTCTCGGCCTGGTCCGACTCGCTCGTGCCGGACGTGCTCGGCGCGCCGGAAGTGGTCGTGTCCGAGGCGCTCGTGTCAGGAGTGCTCTCGTCGGAAGCGCTCGTGCCGGAAGTGTTCGGCGTGGCGGCGGCCGAGTCGGTGCTGTCGCTGGAAGTTCCGGTCGCCGAACCCTTGCTGCCACCGGAAGTTCCCGTGGCACGCGAGTCCGCAGTGGACCCAGTCGAAACGCCGTGCCAAGGATGTCCGCGCGGTTCTCGACGGTGCTCCCGAGCCTCGCCGTGCCAGGTATGCCCC
This sequence comes from Amycolatopsis sp. DSM 110486, assembly GCF_019468465.1. Taxonomy (NCBI): domain Bacteria; kingdom Bacillati; phylum Actinomycetota; class Actinomycetes; order Pseudonocardiales; family Pseudonocardiaceae; genus Amycolatopsis; species Amycolatopsis sp. DSM 110486. Next base: position 4,277,744 of record NZ_CP080519.1, read on the forward strand.
GGCGCGGTCGCCACGGTGTTCCCCGGCGCGCCCAGGCCGTGCGGCTGTTCCGCTGCCTCCGCGCCGGCCCCGGCGACCAACGCGCCGAGCAGCCACCCGGCCAACGTCAACCCGCCTGCCAGCGCGATCCGCGCGGCCGGCCTCGCCAACGGGGCCGCCCACGGCCGCGGCCTGCGCACCGAAGCGAGGTCGCTCGAACCCGACCCCATCGCGGGAGCGCTGGCGGGCGGAAGTACAGAAGCCACCACGGCAGGAGCCGGTCCGGGATCAGCGCTGTTCAGGAGTGGTGTGTCGGTGCGTGCGGCAGCTGTGTCGCTCACGCCACCACCACCGTCCGCGCCTGAAGCTCATGCGGCTACCGCACGAGACTGATCCAACTGGGGTTCTTCTCCGGCCAGGTCGCAGTTCCCCTGGGGCTGCACTCTTTCTAGCACCGGTCGCGAGTGTTTCATCTTCCCTGCGTTCGATCCACCCCGTAAGGCGGAACGGACTTACCGGCTCCGGTGTCCGATCAGCCGAAGTTGATCACTCAGCGTGCGCCCGATGGGACCCTCTGCGGCCATCCGGGCGGACCCCCGCATGGCCGTTGACCTGATGTTTCACCCCAAAACCATACTCTCGGTATCGCATCACTAACGCACCGTCGATGAATCTGGAGCGTAACCGCCTTGCAACTCGTTATTCGGTAACCGCAGTGGTCAGACGAGTTGGCGCAGCCGCCCGACGGCCTCGTCGATGACTTCGTTCCGCTTGCAGAACGCGAAACGCAGCAGGTGTTTCCACTCGTCCGGGTGATCTGTGAACACCTTCACGGGCACGGCCGCGACGCCGACGCGTTCGGGCAGCGCCCACGCCAGCTCGGCGGCGTCGGTGAAACCGAGCGGGCGGACGTCGGCCGTCAAGAAGTACGTGCCGCTGCTGGGGCGAACGGCGAAACCCGCGTCCGCGAGTCCCGCCGACAGCCGGTCGCGCTTGTCCTGCAGGCTCGTCCGCAGCTCTTCGACCCACGGCAGCTCGTGGTCCAGCGCGTACGCCACCGCCGGCTGCAGCGGCCCGCCCGAGACGAACGTGATGAACTGCTTCGCCGCCTTCACCGCGGCCACGAGCTCGGGCGTCGAGCAGACCCAGCCGATCTTCCAGCCGGTGCAGTTGAACGTCTTGCCGGCGCTGGAGATCGACACCGTCCGCTCGCGCATGCCGGGCAGGGTGGCGAGCGGGATGTGGGACGCGTCGTCGAACACGAGGTGCTCGTAGACCTCGTCGGTCACCGCGATGAGGTCGTGCTCCACGCACAGCGCCGCCACGGCCTCCAGCTGCGCGCGAGAGAACACGGTGCCGGTCGGGTTGTGCGGCGAGTTCAGCAGCACCGCGCGGGTGCGCGGCGTGATGGCGTCGCGCAGGGCGTCGAGGTCGAGCTCGAGGCGTCCGTCGGCCGTCTCGACCAGGCCGATCACGCGCCGCTGGGCGCCGGCCATCGCGACGGCCGCGGCGTAGGAGTCGTAGTACGGCTCGACCACGATCACCTCGTCGCCGGCCTCGGTCAACGCGATGAGCGCGGCCGTGATGGCCTCGGTCGCACCCGTCGTGACCAGGACTTCCGTGTCCGGGTCGTACTCGGTGCCGTAGCGCAGCCGATGTCGCGCGATGGCGGCGCGCAGCTCGGGGCGGCCCGGGCCCGGCGGGTACTGGTTGTCGCCGCCGAACAGGGAGTTCTTCGCCGCTTCGAGCATGCCGGCGGGCCCGTCGGTGTCGGGAAAACCCTGGCCGAGGTTCACGGCGCCGTGCTTCACGGCGAGCGCCGTCATCTCGGCGAAGATCGTCGCGGTGAAGGGGCGGAGGCGGGGGACGAGAGCTGGTTCACGCACGAAAACGCATCCTCACGGACAATGGCGTCGTGGAGCAACTCACCCCAGCCAAGGTCACGCCCGCAGACCCGCCCGGTGGCGCCGCCGGTGACGCGGAAAAACGGCGCGGCTTGCGGAGGATGAAGCAGGTCGCGCTGTCCTTCCTCCTCGGCGCCACGGTCGTCTTCCTGCTCACGAGCTGGGCGGAGTCGGCCGGCTGGCCCGCGTGGGTCGGCTATGTGAAGGCGGCCGCCGAGGCCGGCATGGTCGGTGCGCTCGCCGACTGGTTCGCCGTCACCGCGCTGTTCCGCCACCCGCTGGGCCTGCGGATCCCGCACACGGCGATCATCCCGAACAAGAAAGACCAGCTCGGCGACAGCCTGGGCGACTTCGTCGGCTCGAACTTCCTCTCCGAGGACGTGATCCGCGACAAGCTCAAGCGCGTCGAGATCTCGCGCCGCCTCGGCGGGTGGCTTTCGCAGCCGGACAACGCCGAGCGTGTGACGTCGGAGCTGGCCACGGTCGTGCGCGGCGCCGTCACGGTCCTGCGCGACGAGGACGTGCAGGCGATCATGGAACAGGCTGTGGTCAAGCGCATCGTCGACCGGCCGTGGGGTCCGCCGCTGGGCAAGATCCTCGCGGGTGTGTTCGAGGACGGCGCGCACCACAAGCTCGTGGACCTGATGTGCGACCGGGCCTACGAGTGGGTGCGCGACAACCACCAGGCGATGCTGCGGGTCGTCTCCGACCGCGCGCCGAGTTGGTCGCCGAAGTTCGTCGACGAGATGCTGGCGGACAAGGTCTACGGCGAGGTGCTGTCGTTCGCGTGGGCCGTGAAGACGGACGTGAACCACCCGATGCGCCTGGCGCTGGACAAGTTCCTCGGCGAGTTCGCGCAGGACCTGCAGAACGACCCGAAGACCATGGAGCGCGCCGAGCAGATCAAGGGCCAGATCGTGCACCACGACGAGGTGCAGAAGCTGATCGGCAACGCGTGGGCCACGGCGAAGGAGATGCTGCTCAACGCGGCCGAGGACCCGTCGAGCGAGCTGCGCCGGCGCGTGCGCGCGGGCCTGCAGTCGCTCGGCGAGCGGCTGATCACGGACGACTCGCTGGCGTCGAAGGTCGACAGCTGGGTCGAGGGCGCTGCGGCGTATCTGGTGAAGAACTACTCCAAGGAGATCACCACGATCATCACCGATACCGTCGAGCGCTGGGACGCCGAGGAGACGTCGCGGAAGATCGAGCTGCAGGTGGGTCGCGACCTCCAGTTCATCCGCATCAACGGCACGGTGGTGGGCGCGTTGGCCGGTCTGGTGATCTACACGGTGGCGCAGCTGCTGTTCTGATTTGGGCTTTTCGTAGTTTTCGCCGGTTCTGGGTGCCGGAGCGTGGCCGCTCATGCGCAGCTGGTGCGTATACCACACCCAGGGGACCTTCAAACCAGTTGTCCACAGGAAGCTGAGTTATCCCCCGGGTTATCCACAACTTTTCACGGATCTGGCCTAACGCCCATCCACAAGTTGTGGGGATCCGGTGCGCCTGCACGTGCATATCTGGTGGCTGTGCATTAGTTGTCCACAGGCTCTCAGTTGTGCACACCCGTCGCGCGGGCGCGCCAGGTCCGGGCCTTCTCGCGGTTGCCGCAGACGCGCATGGAGCACCACGTGCGCGAGCGGTTGCGGGACTCGTCGTAGAAGGCTTCGAGGCAGTCGTCGGCCGGGCAGATCTTGAGTCGGACCCAGTCTCCGCGGATGGAGAGCCGCGTGGCCGCGACCAGCACCGCGGACACTGCGGTTGTCCCGAGGAGCTGCGGGCCTTGGTTGTTCAGCGAGAAGGTCAGCGGGACTTCGAGCTGTTCCACGGGGAGTCGCGGATCTCCGACGGCGGCGCGCAGCCCGTCGCGGATGGCGCGGGCTTCGTCCGCGTTGCTCGGGGAGACGCCGCGTTCGGCTGACCAGCGTTGCCACAGCCCGGGGTCGTCCAGCAGGTCCTCGCCGCGCTCGATGTCGACGGTGTTGAGGAAGTCCACCACCAGGGTCGCGTCGGTGTGCACGCAACCAGTGTACGAGCGAGGGTGGTTGCTTCGTCGGCTGGTAACTCCCATACTCCGTATACTGGTTACTGGAGGGAGTCACGATCATGGGTGCTGTTCCGACGTTCGGCTCGACCGTCTTCGACTGCCCGGACCCCGCCGCGCTCGCCGGCTTCTACCGCGCGGTGCTCGACTGGCCCGAGCCCGCGGTGCACGCGGACGGCTCCTGGGCCCGGCTCGTCAACCCGACCGGCGGTGCGCGCTTGGAGTTCCAGCAGGTGGCGGACTACCGCGCGCCCGAGTGGCCCTCGGCTTCGTTGCCCCAGCAGGCCCACCTCGACCTGGACGTCGACGACCTGGAGGCCGCGCACACCCGCGTGCTCTCCCTGGGCGCCAAGCTGCTCGACGACTCGCCCTCGACCTTCCGCGTCTACGCCGATCCGGTGGGTCATCCGTTCTGCCTGTGCGCCTGCTGACGCGCCGGGCGGAATCTGCGTAGTCTCGGATGCGTGATTTGTCCGAAGTGTCAGAACCGGATGCGGACCGTCGACAAGAACGGCATCCACATCGAACAGTGCGAGGCGTGCCGGGGGATCTTCTTGGACCACGGTGAGCTGGAGCAGATCGCCGGAGCCGAGAGCTCGTACTACGGCGGGGCGCAGCCACCGCCGCGCTACGGGCGGGCGGACTCGCCGCGCCCGTACCGGGGTGGGCACGGGGACTCGCCGAAGCCCTATCGCGGTGGTGGGTATTCGGATTCGCCTAGGCCTTATGGGGGCGGTGGGGGTTACTCGGACTCGCCGCGGCCCTACGGCGGGCATCGCGGCTACGCGGACTCACCTCGGCCCCATGGAGGGCACCGCAAACGCGGCTTCCTCGAGAACCTGTTCGACTGAGTTGCGTTCCGTCGATCCGGTTCCCGGCGCGGGCTCGGTGTCCGCTCTTGATCCAGCGCCCGCCCTCGACCTGCGGATTTGTCCCGCGTGCGGCGATCGTGCCGACCGCCCGCGGGTCGAGGGCGCGGTGCTGGGGTGTGTCCTCTGTGGACATCGGTGGCCGTTCCGGCGGCTGCCGCTGTTCGCGCTCACCGGCCCGAGCGGCGCGGGCAAGTCCACTGTCGGCCCGGCGCTGGCCGCGCGGCTGGCCGGGGATGCGGTGGTGCTGGAACAGGACGTCCTGTGGACGGGCGCCCTCCGCGACGACATCCCGGGCTTCCGCGCGGCCTGGCTCCGCATGGCGGCGATGCTGCACCAGAACGGCCGGCCGGTCGTCCTGTGCGGCACCGTCGCCCCGCAGGAAATCGAGCCCCTGCCGGAACGCGCCTTCTTCTCCGACGTGCACTACCTCGCCCTCGTCGCCGATGACGAGGCTCTCCGCAAACGCTTGCGAGCCCGCCCCGCGTGGCGTGAATGGGACGAGCCGCGCATCGACGAGATGCTCGAGTTCAACCAGTGGATCCGCACTCAGGTCCCGCACCTCGATACCACCGCCACCCCGCTCGATGACGTGGTCACCCAGGCGGAGAAGTGGGTTAGGTCGAACCTGACTGGCTGACCGGCAAGTGGGGATGGGCTGGGTCGAACCCAGCAACCGTCCACAGCCCCCGCCGGTTGGGTCGGACCTACTGACTTGTCCACAAGTACAGCGAGCATCCGTCGGGTCCGGCCTAACTCAACTCCCACTGAAGCCCATCCGGCTCATCCAGCCAGAACTCCTGCCGTGAGCCATCCACAGTCAGGCCGAAGCGGTCGCGCTCCGGGCGGCCCAGGGAGTTCCACAGGACGAGGGCGCGCTCGGCGAGGTCCCACAAGCCGCGGGGGCCGCCTTGGGCGGTTTCGAGCGTGTCGCCGTGGTTGCGGAAGCGGGCCCACGAGCCGTCGGGGTGGGTGAGGGCGAAGGGGCCTGCATGGGGGTCCCCCGAGGAAATCGCGTCGGTCGAGCCGTCGGGGAGTTCGCGGACCGGGTGGACGCCCGGGAGTTCCAAGGAGGCGAAGAACTCGAACTTCAAGTGAGGCTTCAGCAGCAAATCAATCGGCAGCTGCGTCGGCCGCCAATCCGCAGAAGCGGGCGAAGGTAGAGCCGCCGGAGCCGGAAGGCGGTGGGCGCGCAGGGGCATGAAGCGACCGTCGCGGGCCAGGACCCGCCCGTGGCCCGTCGCGCCTGAGCCGGCGACCAGCCGGACCAGCCCCGCGCCCAACGGCCGGTTCAACGTCGTCACCACGAGGCCGCCCGGCACCGTCTGCTCAAGCCAGGCCGGCGGCACCGAAGAAACCGAGGCTGTACACAACACCCGGTCGAACAGGACCCCGGCCGGAAACCCGAGCGCCCCGTCGCCAACCTCGCACGACGGCGCATACCCCGCCTCCTGCAGATGCCCACGCGCAGCCGAAACCAGCCCCGCGTCGACGTCCACAGTGGACACTGAACCCGACCCGCAACGATGGCTCAGCAGCGCCGCGTTGTACCCCGTCCCGGTCCCGATCTCCAGCACCCGCTGCCGGTCCTCCACGCGCAGCTCCTCGAGCATGATCGCCATGATCGCGGGCATGCTCGAAGAACTTGTCGGTACTCCGTCGATCGGCCCCTCGCGTCGAGCCTTGTCCCACAGGGACGAATCGTCGTCGAGCTGCGTCACCAGCACGTCGGGGGAGTAGACCCGCTCCAGCCACCCCGGATCGTCGCGGTCGACAGCCGCCCAGCCCTCGTCGACGCGCGTGAAGAACTGCGGCAGGAACACGTGGCGCGGCACGCCGCGAAAGGCCTCGACCCACTTCGGGTCGTGCAGCACGTCCTCGTCGACCAGGTGCTTGACCAGCCTGCGGCGCAACCGCTGAGTCGCCATGGGGACCACCGTAGCCGGGTGAGCGGAACCACACCTGAAAGTGCAAGCAGGGTGCTTGCAATAGCTAGCACGTCCGCGTACGGTCGGAAGTGTCGCGAGGAGGTGACCGGATGACAGAACCCGGCGGGACCCAAAACCCGATCGAGAAGGTCGCGGACATCGCCTCCGACATCGGCGAGTACATCCGCCAGCAGCGGAGTTCGGCGAAGATTTCGTTGCGGCAGTTGTCGAAGCTCGCCGGCGTGTCCAATCCGTACCTGAGCCAGATCGAGCGCGGGGTCCGCAAACCCAGCGCGGAGATCCTGCAGCAGATCGCCAAAGGTCTGCGGATTTCGGCCGAAGCGCTTTACGTGCAAGCAGGAATTCTCGACTTGCCCACGGGAGGCCCGGTCGGCGACGCGATTCGCGCCGACACCGTGCTGACCGAGCGGCAGAAGCAGGTTCTGCTCGACGTCTACGAGTCCTTCCGGCGGGAGAACGCCGCCGGCACGCCCGCTGAGCCACCGACGACCACCAAGACCACCCACGACACCACAGAGGAGTCGGCATGACCACGCCCAAGACCGAGGACGTCCGCAAGGCCGTCAGCACCGCCATCGACCAGGTCCGCACCCCGCTGCTCGCCGCGCTCGGCGCCGGCAACCTCGCGAGCCAGGCCGTGACCGACGCCGTCGCGAAGGCCCGCAAGAGCGGCGAGAACGCCCGCAAGAACCTCGAAGAGCTGCCCACCGACGTCGAGAGCCTGCGCGGCAAGCTCGACCCGGCCGAGCTGCGCAAGGTCATCGACGAGTACACCGAGGCCGCGCTCAAGCTCTACAACAAGCTGGCCGAGTCCGGCGAGCAGACCTGGGACAAGATCTCCGCGCAGCCGCAGGTGAAGAAGGCCCTCGACCAGCTCGAGGACGCCCTGACCACCGCGCAGGAGCGCGTGGACGGCCTGGCCGGCGAGACCCGCGAGCGCGTCGACGGCGTGCTCGCCAAGGTCACCAAGCGCACCCGCTCCGTCGGCGAGAAGACCGCCCGCAAGGTGACCGAGGTCGCCGACGAGACCGCCGAAGCCGTCGAGGACCTCGGCGACGACCTCGCCCACGAGACCCGCTCGGTCGCGCGCAAGACCGCCAACCGCACGGCGCCGAAGACCGCTTCGCCCGCCCGCCGCACCACCACGACGGTCGCGAAGAAGCCGGCCGCCGCGCCGAAGACCGAGAAGTAAGCCCGAGAACGACACCAGCCCGCTCCCCGGCGCGCCGCACCGACAGGTCGGCCGCCGGGGAGCGGGCTTCTCTTGGTTGGGGTGGCAAGAGCGGCAACGTGGGAGCCGCATCCACGCGCCGGCTGGCGAGATCGGTCACAAGGAGGCCCGCTCCCGATGGCCGGCAAGGAGGGACGGCCGCCTTTTGGGACACGCGCCACAACCCTGCCCGTTCGCTGGCAGCCGCTCGTGATGGCGGACAAACGGGGAGAGGCCGCTTTCCAGCCGCGGTACGACCCGCGCAACCGCTCGCGATGGTCGAGAAGCAGATGCGGATTCCCCCGTGCTGTGCGGCGCAACCCCGCCTTTTCGGCGGGCAGGTGTGCGTCCCGCTGTAAGGCCGGCAACGGTGAGACCGCGTTTCCCGCGCGACTGCCCGCCCCGGTTCAAAAGCCGGCCCGAAGAGCCCGTTCCCCGCCCGCCACACCGCCGCATCGGCACACCCGAACCACAGGGCCGAACGCAAGACCCCCACCAGGACAGAGAACTAGGTCACACCCACCCCACACCGCGGCGCTTGTGAAGTGCCGGGCCACCGGCGCGTTGGGTGGTTTGCCGTAAGCTGGCGTCCGTGCTGGTTGCCGCTTGGATACTTCAGGTCATCCACTGGGGCAGCGCCTTGGTCGGGCTTTTCGCCTTCGTTCACGCGCTGCTGCAGCGGTCCGACGCGTACCAGGCGGCCGACCGCAAGACCAAGCCGATCTGGTTGCTGATCACCGGCGGCGCCACGCTCGCGATGGTTCTGTTCGGCAACGACGTCAGCGGTGTCGGGTTCATCTTCTGGGTGCCCGCGATGGCCGCCGCGCTCGTGTACCTGGTGGACGTCCGTCCGAGGCTCATCGAGGTGCAGCGGGGCAAGCGCAACTGGTAGCCGCGTAGATTCTCTCAATGTGACCACCTGGACCATCGCCGGGAGCCTCACGGTCGTCCCCGCGCCCACCCGCACCGACCTGCTCGCCGAACCCGTCGCGAAGGCGCTCGCCGCCCTCGCGGAGCCCGACGCGGTCGGCGTCGCGGAGATCGACCCCGAGCTCGCCGACACCGCGGCCTTCTGCGAGACCTACGGCTCGCCGCTCGAAGCGTCGGCCAACTGCGTCGTCGTCGCCGGCAAGCGGGCCGGCGAAGTGCGCTTCGCGGCCGCCCTTGTGCTCGCCACCACGCGCGCCGACGTGAACGGCGTGATCAAGCGCCGCCTCGACGTGCGCAAGGCGTCTTTCGCGCCCATGGACGAAGCCGTGTCCCTCACCGGCATGGAGTACGGCGGCATCACGCCCGTCGGCCTGCCCGCCGAGTGGCCGATCCTCATCGACGCCCGCGTGGCCGCCGCGCCGGAGCTCGTGATCGGCAGCGGCATCCGCGGCAGCAAGCTCCTCATCTCCGGCGCCGCCCTGCAGACGCTCCCCAACGCCGAGGTCATCGAGGACCTCGCCCGGTGACTGTGCCGCACTCGGTCTGGCTCCGCTACCTGACCGGCGACGACATCGACAGCCTCGGCATCACCGACGCCGACATCGTGGGCGCCGTCGAGGACGTGCTGGCCGACCACGGCCGCGGCGAGGTCGTGTTCGAGCCGCGCACGCACCTCGTGCCCGACAACGGCGGCAAGGGCCACTTCAACATCCTGCGCGGCCACCTCTCGGCCAAGCAGGTCAGTGGCGTGAAGGTGGTGGGCGACTTCGTCGGCAACTTCGAACGCGGCCTGCCCAGCGAGATGGCCCTGATCCTCCTGCTCGACCCCGAGACGGGCATGCCGCGCGCGATCGTCGACGGCACCATGATCACCGAGGCCCGCACGGGCGCGATGACGGCCGTCGGCGCGAAACACCTGGCGCGGCCGGGTTCGAAGGTGCTGGGCCACGTCGGCGCGCGCGGCACGGCGTGGTGGAACGTGGTGCTGCTCGACTCGCTCTTCGACTTCGACGAGATCCGCGTGACGAGCAAACGCCCCGAGTCCCGCGAGGACTTCGCGCACCGGCTCACCGAGCACCTCGGCAAGCAGGTCCGCGTCTGCGAAACCGCCGCCGAAACCCTCGACGGCGCCGACGTGCTCGTCGAAGCCTCCCGCCTGACGGAGCCGGAAGCGTTGGTGCGCAAGGAGTTCCTGCGGCCCGGCGCGTTCCTCGTGCCCTACGGCACCATCAGCGCGCTGGAGCTCACGCTGCTCGACGCCGTGGACAAGGTCGTGGTCGACAACTGGCGAGAGTCGCAGTCGGGCAACCCCCGCTTCGGCGCCCTGCGGCCGCACCTCAACGCCGGGCTGCTCACCGAAACCGGTGTCCACGCCGAGATCGGCGACGTCGTCGCGGGCAACCGCCCCGGCCGCGAAAGCGACGACGAGCGCATCCTCTTCTGGCACCGCGGACTGTCCACAACGGACGTCGCCGTCGCGCACATGATCCTGCAACGCGCGGAAGCGGCGGACGTCGGCACGATGCTGCCGTACCGGTGATCGTCCGCGAACCCGCCGACGTCCTCGCGGCCGGCAGCGAGCCGGGGGAACCCCTCGAACTGCACCCGGACCTGCTCAGGCGCGTCAAAGAGAACCGCGCCGCGATGCTGGCCGTGCTCGACGCCGCCGACGGCCCGGTCTACGGCGTCAACACCGGCATGGGCCGCCTCGCCGGCGTCAAGCTCACCGTCACCCAGCAGTCCGAGCACCAGCACAACCTGCTGGTCGGCCGCGCGGTCGGCGGCCCGCCGTGGCTGTCCTCGGAGCTCACGCGCGCGCTCCTGCTCATGCGCCTGCGCGGGTTCCTGCGGCCCGAAGCGGCCGTGAGCCCGGAGCTCGTCACGTTCCTCGCCGACCGCCTCAACGACGGCTTCCTCCCCGCCGTCCCCCGGGACGGCCTCGGCAGCGCCGGCGAGATCATCCCACTGGCGCACGCGTTCCAGACGTTCACCGGCCTCGGCACCGTGCTGGAGGACGGCGTCGAAACACCCGCCGCGGCCGCCCTCGCCGACAGGAACGCAAAGCCGCTCAAGCTCGGCCCCAAGGAAGGCGCGAGCCTCATCCAGGGCTCCCCGCTGGCCCAGGCCTACGCGTGGACGCTCTCCGGCCGCGTGCGCCAACTGGTCGACCTGCAGACGCTGTGCGCCGCCATCGCCGTGGACGTGCTCGGCGCGCCGCGCGAGGTGTACCGCTACCCGGTGGCGAACCGGCACGCCCAAGCCGTGCTGTCCGAAGTGCTGTCCCTCACGAGCGGCTCCTCCACGCGCCCGGTGGTCCAGGCACCGGTTTCGGTGCGGGTCGGCCCGCGGGTGATCGGCTTCGTGGACCAGGTGTGCGCCGACCTCGTCGAAACGCTCGGGGAAACCTGGCAGACGCCGGACGACTCACCGTCCTTTGTGGATGGAAAGCTCGTGCCCACGACCGGCTACCACGCGGCGGAGCTGGGGCTGCGCATGGACGCGATGAAAGCCGCGCTCGTGCACGCCGGCGAGATCTCCGTGCAGCGCACCCACCGGCTCCTCGACCCGCAGTTCAGCGGCCTGCCCCCGCAGCTGGCCGTGGACCCCGGCCCGCAGGCGGGCCTGACGCCGCTGCACAAGCGTGCGGTCGGCGAGCTGCACTCGCTGCGCCGCCTCGCCGCGCCGGCGACCCCGGGCTCGCTGGACACGTCGGCCGGCCAGGAGGACGTGCAGGCCTTCGCCTGGGCCGCGGGCCACGAGCTGGAAGTGGCCGTGGACCACGTCTTCGCCATCACCGCGTGTGAGCTGATCGCCGGCGCGCAGGCCCGCCACCTCGGCGACGGCCCCGGCAGCCCCGGACTCCGCGCGATCTACGAGTGGATCACCGAACGGGTGCCGCCGGTCCTGGTCGACCGGCCCCTGGGCCCGGACGTCGAACGGCTCGTGGCGGCCTGCCGCGAGGCGTACTTCAACGACCTCAGGGACCTCAGCTAGTCGCGCCGAGCCGTCTGCAGCGCGACACCCTTCGGCGTCGCCCAACGAGTCAGTAACGCGAAGATCCCTTCGCACAGCAGCGCCAGGATGATCACGGCCAGACCGCCGCCGAAGATTTCGCCGTAGCCCTGGGCGCCTTCGGCGAAGCCGTCGACGATGTAGCGGCCGAGGCCGCCGCCGTCGTTGACGATTGCGCCGATCGCGACGGTGGCCACCAGCTGCAGGAACGCCACGCGGGCGCCGGCGACGATCACCGGGGAGGCCAGCGGCAGTTCCAAGCGAAGCATGATCTGCCACTCGCGGTAGCCGGTGCCGCGCGCCGCGTCGATGGTCTCCTGTTCCAGCTGCACCACGCCGGCGTAGGTGTTGGTGAACAGCGGTGGCAGCGCCAGGCCGACGAGCGCGAGCAGCAGCGGCCAGAAGTCCGTGTCGGCGCCCCAGCGGCTGGCCAGGAACCAGAACAGGATGATCAGGCCGAAGCTCGGGATCGCGCGCCCGATGTTCACGGCGCTGCTCGCGAGGAACGCGCCGCGACGGTAGTGCGCGAGCCACAGCGCGAGCGGGATCGTGAGCACGGCCGCGACCACCAGCGACAGCACGGAGAACCACAGGTGTTCCACCGTCCGGTACGGCACCCCCGCGGGGTCGGTCCAGCTCCAGCGGTTCGGCGCCGAGAGCCACTCGCCCAGCTGCGTGAAGACGTTCATCGCGCCCGCACCTTCCGCACCCACGGCGCCAGCGCGCGCTCGCTCAGCCACAACAACAGGTCGACGACCACCGCGAGCACCACCGACAGCACCACGCCGACGATGATCGGGCTCGGGTTCGGCGTGGTCGTCTGGATGCCGGCGCGGATGAAGTACCCGAGCCCGCCCATGCCGAGCAGCGACGTGACCGCGACCAGGCCGATCGTGGTCACGGCGGCCACGCGCAGGCCCGCGATCACCACGGGCAGCGCCAGCGGCAGCTCCACCTGCCACAGCAGCCGCCCGCGTGTGAAGCCCATGCCGATCGCCGCCTCGCGCACCTCGGCGGGCACCTGCTGCACGCCCGTGACGATGTTGCGGATCAGGATCAGCAGCGTGTAAGTGGCCAGCGGGATCACCGCCGTGGTGAACGTGAGCCCGAAGAACGGCACCAGCAGCGCGAAGGCCCCCAGGCTCGGGATCACGTACAGGGCACCCGCCGTGCCCAGCACCAACGGGTAGAACCAGCGGTACCGCAGGCAGAGCGTGGCCAGCGCCAGCGACACCACCAAGCCGATGCCCAGGGCCGTGGCCGTGAGGGCGATGTGTTCACCGAGGCGTTGGCCGATGGCGTCGGCGTTGCGCTCGACCCACCGCCACTCGAAGATCGGCCGGCTGCTCTCGGTGAGCAGCGGGGTGACCGAAGACGCATGCACCACGGAAGGTTACCCCGTTCGAGCGCTGCGATTTCGGTTGTTGAGATTCGATGCCGGTGATTCCCGGTATGTGGTTTCTGTCGTGGCTCACGGTTAGGGTCCAATCCTCTGTTCGTGACACGAGGAGTGTGGGGACGTGCGCTGGACCCGGAAAATCCGAGCGGCCGCGTGGGTGGCGGTGGCCGCGCTCGGCCTGACCGCGTGCGGGGGTGGGGGCTCCGACAGTGGCCAGCCCGCCGCGCAGAGCAAGGGCGGGGCGCCGATTGTCGTCGCGTCGTTCAACTTCACCGACAGTCAGATCCTGGCGGAGATCTACGCGGGCGCGCTCGAGGCCAAGGGCTACCCCGTCACGCGCAAGCTGAACCTGGGTTCGCGGGAGCTGATCTACCCGTCGCTCAAGTCGGGTGAGCTGCAGTTCCTGCCCGAGTACCAGGGCGCGGCGATCACCACGGGCTTCGGCAAGGACGCCGTGAAGACGGCCGACGGAGAGCACCAGCAGCTCACGGACCTGTTCGCGCCGGACGGCATCGCGCTGCTGAACTACGCCGCGGCCGAGGACAAGAACACCTACATCATGAAGGCCGACGTCGCGAAGGCCAACGGCATCACGAGCATCAGCGACCTCAAGAAGCTGCCCAAGGTCGTCATGGCCGGGCCGCCGGAGTGCGAGTCGCGGCTGCCTTGCTACAAGGGCTTCACCGACGTCTACAAGCTGACGAACACCTCGTTCCAGACCGTGCAGGAAGCCGGGCCGCGCGTGCAGCAGCTCGACTCCGGCGCGGCGACCGTGATCCCGGTCGACTCGGTGAGCCCGCTGGTCGGCGACCCGCAGTACGTGGCGCTCAAGGACGACCTGCAGATCGTGCCGACGGAGAACGTGGTGCCGGCGGTGAACAAGAAGGTGCTCGACGAGCGTGGCGCCGACTTCGCGGCCGCGGTCAACGCCGTTTCGGCGAAGCTGACCACCGACGGCATGCGCGAGCTGAACAAGCGTGTGGACTCCGACGGTGACCCGGCTGCCGACGTGGCGAAGGACTGGCTGACGCAGCAGGGCCTCGCCTGATCTCTCGCGCCGACGACGGGCCGTCCGGGGACTTCCCCGGGCGGCCCGTTTTGCGTGTGACCCTCGGCGGGAAACCCCTGGTGACGCGGTGCCCGACCGGGTGGTGTGCGAAGGTGGCGCGTGAGGGGTTCTCCAGTACAGCGAGGAGCGAGATGGGTAAGGTCACGGCCACCGCGGAGCGCACGATCGACGCGCCGGTGGACAGGGTTCGCGAGCTGGTCGCCGACTACGCCGAGACCCGGCCGAAGCTGCTCACCGAGCACTACCGCGACTACGAAGTCACCGAAGGTGGCGTGGGTGCGGGCACCAAGGCGAGCTGGAAGCTGCAGGCCACGTCCAAGCGGGTGCGTGACGTCGCCGCGACCGTGACCGAGCCGGCGCCGGGCACCCTCGTGGAGACCGACGCGAACTCCAGCATGGTCACGACCTGGACCGTTTCGCCTTCGGGCTCGGGCAGCGTCGTGCGGATCCAGACCAGCTGGGACGGTGCCGGCGGCGTCGGCGGCTTCTTCGAGAAGACGTTCGCGCCCGGTGGGCTGAAGAAGATCTACGACGGCGTGCTCGGCAAGCTCGAGGAGATCGTGTAGCGCTTGCCACACGACCGGGCATAATCGGAATGATCGCCCCGGTTGGCTCGTTGGGGCGGGTGTATGCGGGGCGATGGCCCCGGTTCTTACCCAGTCTCAGGAAACCAGTCTTGTCATGAACGGAGTCCCGTGGTGAACGCACCGACCCAGGCGACCGAGATCCGGCTCGCCGCCCGCCCGCACGGCGTGCCGACGTCGGCAAACTTCGACGTCGTCGACACCGACATCCCGACGCCGGCCGACGGTCAGCTCCTGGTGCGCAACGTGTTCATGAGCGTCGACCCGGCCATGCGCGGCCGGATGAACGACGCCAAGTCCTACGCGCCGCCCTTCGCGGTCGGCGAGGCGATGAGCGGCGGTGCGGTCGGCGAGGTCGTGGAGTCCACTGTGGACGGCTTCAAGCCCGGTGACCATGTGCTGCACCAGCTCGGCTGGCGCACCCACGCCGTGGTCGACGCGACGAAGGCTGTGAAGGTCGACGGTTCCGTCGCCCCGCTTTCGACGTACCTGGGCGTGCTCGGCATGCCGGGCCTCACCGCGTACGCCGGGCTCCTGGTCACCGCGGAGTTCAAGCCGGGCGACACGGTGTTCGTCTCCGGTGCGGCCGGCGCGGTGGGTTCGCTCGTCGGCCAGCTGGCGAAGCTCAAGGGCGCCAAGCGCGTGATCGGCAGCGCGGGTTCGGCGGAGAAGGTGCGCCACCTCGTGGAGGATCTCGGCTTCGACGCCGCCTTCAACTACAAGGACGGCCCCGTCGCCCAGCAGCTGGCCGCCGCCGCGCCCGAGGGCATCGACGTGTACTTCGACAACGTCGGCGGCGAGCACCTCGAGGCCGCCATCGCGTCGATGAACCTGCACGGGCGCATCACCGTGTGCGGCATGATCTCGCAGTACAACGCCACCGAGGCCACCCCCGCGCCGCGCAACCTGGTGCAGATCATCGCCAAGCGCATGACCATTCGGGGCATGCTCGTGCTCGACCACTGGCACCTGCAGCAGCAGTTCGTGTCCGAAGTGGCGCCGCTGGTGGCTTCCGGCGAGATCAAGTACTCGGAGACCATTGTGGACGGCATCCGCAACGCCCCGGACGCCTTCCTTGGCCTCCTCAGTGGCGCGAACACCGGCAAGATGCTGGTGCGGCTCAGCTGATTTTCGCGGCCAGCTCGGGCAGGCTCGTCGCCGTGTAGGTGGCGGGCCGGCCTGGGAGTGGCCGCTGGTTGTCCCTCGCGATGAGGGCGGTCTCCATCCCGACCGCCGCCGCCCCCGCCAGGTCCCACCCGTGCGCGGCGATCATCACGGCTTTCGTTGTGCCGCAAGCGCTCAGCACCTGGCGGTACGGCTCGGGCGCGGGCTTGAGCCGGCTGACCTGCTGCGCCGAGAAGATCCGGTCGAACCTCGTCGCGAGCCCCGCGTTCTGCAACTGCGCCTCCGCGGTGGCGAGCGGCGAGTTCGTCAACGCGACGACTTGGTGGCCGGCTTGCTTGAGCGTTCGGAGGGCTTCGTCGACATCGGCGTGGGCGGGCAGCGACCGCAGCCCGTCGCCGATCCTGGCCAGGTTGTTGTCCGTGAGCTCGCGGCCGTACCGGCCTGCGGTATCCATGGCGGCCAGCCCGGCGATCTCGGCGAAGTCCCGGTAGCCCCCGGTCGCCGTCACGGTCAACGCCGTGTGCACCACCAGCGCGAACCACTCCTGCCGCGCGGTGGGGCTCCCGGTGAGCTCGCGGAACAGCGGATCGAGCGCCCGGAGGTCGAGCAGCGTCTCGTTCACGTCGAACACGCAGAGCATGCGCACTCACCTCACTGCGTCCGGTAGGCCTCGATCACGATCCGCGCCGCCCTCGTCGACTTGGCCACCACCTGGTCCGCCGAGTAGCCCATGCGGGGCGACACCCCGTCCAGGTACAGCGAGCCGTAGCCGTGGGACTGGGCGTTGAGTTGTTCGAGTAGTTCGAGGGCCGTGGCGTGGCCGTCGGTGACGGCGAGGCTGAGGGTGAGGAACGTGCTGAACATGGCGCGGCGCTGGTCGTGCATCTCGGTGTACTCGGGGTTGGCCAGGCCGTCGGCGAAGAGGACCGGGAAGCCGAGGCGCGTGTCGATGAAGAAGCGTGTGTAGGTGCCCTGCGCGGAGGCCAGGCGGGTGACCGGGTCGGGCTCCTCGGCGATGACCTTGTCGACCAGGTCCCGCAGCCGGCAGGCGGCCGCGGCGGCGACGGCGGCCATCAGGCTGGACCGGTCGGGGAAGTGGCGGTACGGCGCGGCGGCGGAGACGTTCGCGCGCTTCGCGACCTGGGCGACGGAGAACCCCTCCACGCCCTGCTCGGCGATCAGGTCGAGCGAGACGCGCACGAGTTCGGCGCGCAGGTCGCCGTGGTGGTACTTGCCGCCCATGTCGTGGATCACACCCGATCTCGGTCGCGCGGATGTAAGACCCCTCTTACTATAGAAGATGTAAGGGGGGTCTTACATTGTCCGGGCGGCCGAGCCCGGAATCGTCTGGAGGATTTCATGACCACCACCACGCCCGCCATCGCCGCACCGGCCGCGGGGCGGCCGCTCGCGCCGACGACGATCGTGCGCCGCGACCTGCGTCCGGACGACGTGCTGATCGACGTCGCGTTCGCCGGCATCTGCCACAGCGACATCCACCAGGCCAAGGAGGACTGGGGCACCGCGATCTTCCCGATGGTGCCCGGCCACGAGATCGCCGGCGTCGTCGCCGCGGTGGGCTCGGGTGTCACGAAGTACCAGGTCGGCGACCGCGTCGGCGTCGGCTGCATGGTCGACTCGTGCGGCGAGTGCGAATACTGCCTGGCCGGCGTCGAGCAGTCCTGCCTGAAGGGCAACGTGCCGACGTACAACGGCGTGGGCTACGACGGCGAGAACACCTACGGCGGGTACAGCCGCCAGGTCGTCGTGAAGGACCACTTCGTCTGCCGGGTGCCGGAAGACCTGGGCCTCGACATCGCCGCGCCGCTGCTGTGCGCGGGCATCACCACGTACTCGCCGCTCCGCCAGTGGAACGTCGGGCCGGGCAAGAAGGTCGCCGTCGTCGGCCTCGGCGGGCTCGGCCACCTGGGCGTGAAGCTCGCCGTGGCCATGGGTGCCGAGGTGACCGTGCTCAGCCAGAGCCTGAAGAAGCAGGAAGACGGCCTCAAGCTCGGCGCGAAGGACTACTACGCCACCGGCGACGAGGCCACGTTCGACGTCCTGCGCGGGCGCTTCGACGTCATCCTCAACACCGTTTCGGCCAAGCTGCCGATCGACGCCTACCTCAGCCTTCTGCGCGTGGGCGGCGCGATGGTGAACGTCGGCGCGCCGGGCGAACCCCTGTCGTATAACGCTTTCTCGCTGCTTGGCGGCAACAAGATCCTCGCCGGCTCCGGCATCGGCGGCATGCGCGAGACGCAGGAGATGCTCGACTTCTGCGCCGAGCACGGCATCGGCGCCGAGATCGAGACGATCACCGCCGACCAGGTCAACACCGCCTACGAGCGCGTGGAGAACAGCGACGTGCGCTACCGCTTCGTGATCGACGCGTCGACGATCGGCGCCTGATCGCCGCCGCGCGGCCTGCGCTCAGAACACCATCGTTCGGTTGCCGTGCACCAGCACGCGGCCCTCGAGGTGCCAGCGCAGGCCGCGCGCCAGCGTCACCTTCTCGATGTCGCGGCCCTTGCGCACGAGGTCGTCGACGGAGTCGCCGTGGTCCACGCGGATCACGTCCTGCTCGATGATCGGGCCGGCGTCGAGGTCGGCCGTCACGTAGTGGCAGGTCGCGCCGATCAGCTTCACCCCGCGGATGTGCGCCTGGTGGTACGGCCGCGCCCCGATGAACGACGGCAGGAAGCTGTGGTGGATGTTGATCGCCCGCCCGGCCCACTCGTCGCACAGCTCGGCCGGCAGCACCTGCATGAAACGCGCCAGCACCACGGCGTGGGGGTCGTACTCGTCGACGAGCTTGCGCACCTGGGCGAACGCCTCGGCCTTCCCGTCGGCCGGGAAAGGCACGTGGTAGAACGGAATCCCGTGCGCCCGCGTGATGTCCGCGAGCGACGCGTGGTTGCCGATCACCGCCGCGATGTCCACGTCGAGCTCCCCGGACGCGACGCGGCCCAGCAGGTCGTACAGGCAGTGCCCGGCCTTCGAGACGAGCACGACGGCGCGCGGGCGCTCACCCGTGTCGCGCACCTGCCAGCTCGACTCGGCCGACAGCTCCTCTGCGACGGCCGTGAACCGCTCCCGCAACCCGTCGGCGTCGAACGGCAGCGACCCCGCCAGCACCACTTGGCGCGTGAAGAACCAGCCCGAGTCCGGGTCGGTGTGGTACGCCGCCTCCACGATCATCCCGCCGTGGTCGGCGAGGAAGCCCGAGATGCGGGCGATGATGCCGGTGCGGTCGGGGCAGCCGAAGGTGAGCACGTAACGCTGGGGATCAGGCACGCCCACCATTCTCGCCGGTGCTGGTCAGGGCGCCGCGAGGGGCTCCAGGAGTGCGACGCGGCCCACCATCCGCGCGGCGTGGGGGCGGCCCCAGAGGGCGCGGTAAACGTCGTCGGGTGAGCCGGTGACGGTGAGGTCCGCGGTGCCGCTCGACTCGACCGCCGGAGTCTCACCGGGACGCAGAACGACCGTCCACGCACGGTCTCCGGCTTCGATCCGCACGACGCCGTCCTGATGAGCGGCCCGGCGGGGAACGAAGAACGTCAGGAACTCATCGATCCCGTCCACCGCGAACACGTCCGCGTACCGCGTGGCCGGCGGCTCGGGCAGGGCGCTCTCCGCGTCCAGCCGGTGGATCGCCGTCTCGTGCGCCAGGCGCCGGGCCCAGCGGCCGACCGTCAGCAGTCCGCCGCCGGGGAACGGCGATCGCACTGGGGTATCGGCAGGCAGCCGGAGGGCTTCGCGGACGGCGAGGCGCTGGCCGTCCCACCGGCCGAGCGCGTCGGCCCAGTCGGTGGGTGGCGCGGGCTCAGTGGGTCGGTCCGTGATCGCCGCGACCGTGGACGAGAGCACTGTCGTCAGGTGCGTCACCAGGTCGTGCATCGTCCACTTCGGACAGTTGCGCAGGTGCGCCGACGGGCCCGCTGTCAGGGCCGCCGCCTTCAGCCGGTCGGCGTGGATGTCGATCGCCTCGGTCAGGTGCATCGCTCGACCGTAGTCGCCGCAAGCGCAGGCGCCGCCCGAACTCGATGAGGGTGACCAGGCCGAGCCCGAGGATGAACGACAGGAGCAGGCCCTTCACCGGCTCGTCGGCGAACGTCGAGCCGCCGGCCAGGCCGATCAGCACGCTGTAGACCGCCCACACGGCGGCGCCGGCCGCGTCGAGCGGCATGAAGCGGCGCAGCGGGTAGCCGAGGCTGCCCGTGGCCAGCGCGCTCGCCACGCGGCCGCCCGGCAGGTAGCGCGCGGCGATGATCAGCAACGGCGCCTGCCGCCGCACCTGCTCGCGCGCCCATTCGTAGCGCTCCCGCCCCGCCGGCCCGCGCTGCAGCCGCGCGAGCGCCCGCGGCCCGGCCGCCCGGCCCACGGTGTAGCCCAGGCAGTCGCCGGCCCATGCCCCGGCCGCCGCGACGAGCGCGAGCAACGCCAGCTGCTCCGGGTCGGGCCCGAGCAGCACCGCGACCGTCACCACGGTCGTCTCGCTGGGCATGAACGGCAGCAGCGCGTCCAACCCCGCGACGGCGAACACGAGCACCCAGAGCCACGGCGAACCCAGCGCGCCGCTCAGCAGGTCGGTGGCGTGTTGAAGCAGTTCCACCTGCCTATCGTGATCACCACAGGTCGCCACCGGGTGACACCGCGGGGGTGGGTCGGTGAACAGGTGGGATTCGTACCCGGACGACGCATTCGTACCCGCACTGATCAGCCCAGTCGGGCACTGTCCGTAGTCAATTCAGAGCGGGTTCACACTTTCCCACGGCACCGTCAGCTCCCCGAGCCGCCAGCGCTCCAGCCGGCCGAGCAACGGCCAGCCCCGGGCTTGCAGCATTCCCACCGCCGACACCCACCGCGCCCGCACCCCGAACGACCGGTGCGGCGCCGCGGCGGCCCAGCAGTCGTCCAAAGCGGACAGGAACGCGTGCACCGGCTCGCCGGGAACGTTGCGGTGGATGAGAACCTTGGGCAGTCGTTCGGCCACAATGGACGGACGCTCCAGGTTCGCGAGCCGCATCGACACCGTCAGCGAAACCGGGCCGGCCCCGCCCACGACGACCCACGAGGCCAGCCGCCCGATCTCGTCGCAGGTGCCCTCAACGATCAGCCCGTCGTCGGGCATCGCGTCGAGCATCACCTTCCACGCGCCGGCGACTTCGTGCTCTGCGTACTGGCGCAGCACGTTGAACGCCCGCACCACCACCGGCCGCGCGCCTGCCAGCTCGAAGCCGCCGCGGCGGAAGTCCAGCCACGGAGGGTCAGCGGCGCGGCGCGCGAACGCCACTCGCTCCGGATCGATCTCCAGCCCGAGCACACGGACGTCGGTGCGGACCCGGCGTAGCCAGCGAAGGAGCTCGACGGTCGTGACGGGTGACGCGCCGTAGCCGAGGTCGACCACGAGCGGGTCGGGCATTCGCCGCAACAGCCGCGTCACCGCGGGGTCGTTCGCGAGCCAGCGATCGACTCTGCGTAACCGATTGGGATTGGTGGTGCCCCTCGTCGGGGCGCCCACCGGGCTCAGGCGTGCTCGGCCAGCCACGACGTGGTGAAGTCGGCTTCGTGGGCCAAGAGGTTCGTCACCTGCTGGGCCACGAACTCCTCGATCTTTCCGCCGAACAGCGGGATCCGCACCGTCACCTCGCCGGACGTCCGGAACTCCACGCGCTCACCACGCGGCGTCAGGAAGGTCTGCGCACCGATCTCGCCCGGCACGCCGCTCACGCTGACGTCGACCTTGCCCGTGTACGCGTCGCCGGAGCGCTGCCACACCTGCTTGCGGTGCACGATGATGTCGCCCCGGTGCAGGGCCTGCACGGCCTGGGGCAGGCGCTGCGCGGCGATGCCGTGCTGCAGTTCGTAGCGCACGACGTCGCCGGAGGTGTCTTTGGTGACAGAGTGCGAGAGCAGCGCCGCGTTGTCGCCGCCCAGCTCCTTCAGGCGCGCCCGCAGCGCGTCCTCACCGGACACGGCGGCCAGCACGGCCCCGAGTCCGGCGGAGAACTCGGCACGGTGCTCGATCCGGGATCCCATGGGCCGGACAGTACCGTTAGGCAGCGTGAACCCCGTCGAAACGCCCGCGCCGCCGCGCCTCGCCGAGTACACGACGCTGCGCCTCGGAGGACCCGCGCGCCGGTTCGTGCGGGCCACGACCAGCGACGATCTCGTCGCCGCCGTGCGCGAGGCCGACGCCGCCGGCGAACGCGTGCTGCTCCTCGGCGGCGGTTCGAACCTCGTGGTGGCCGACGGCGGTTTCCCCGGCACGCTCATCCAGGTCGCGAACACCGGCTGGATTTGGGCCGGCGACACCGACGACTCCGACGACGTCGTCGAGGCGGCCGCGGGGCAGGAGTGGGACTCGTTCGTCGCCGGGCTCGTCGAGGCGGGCATCGGCGGACTCGAGTGCCTGTCCGGGATCCCGGGTTCCGTCGGCGCGACACCGATCCAGAACGTCGGCGCGTACGGCTGCGAGGTCGCCGAGTCCATCGTCTCGATCGAGCTCTACGACCGCGCCGCGCGCGAGGTGCGCACGGTCAAGGCCGACGAGCTCGGCTTCGCCTACCGCACCAGTGTGCTCAAGGGCACCGACAGCGGCGTGGTGCTCAGCGTCCGCTTCCGCGTCGACCCGGCCGGTGAGTCCGCGCCCATCCGCTACGCCGAGCTCGCCCGCACGCTCGGTGTCGAGATCGGCGCGAAAGTCCCCACCGCCGCCGCGCGCTCCGCGGTTCTGGGCCTGCGCCGCGGCAAGGGCATGGTCCTCGACGCGGCCGACCACGACACGTGGAGCGCCGGCTCGTTCTTCACGAACCCGATCATCCCTTCGCCCGACGTCGAGGCCGTGCTCGCGCGGATCACCGCCGTCGTCGGCCCGGACGTCGCCGTGCCCCAGTACCCGGCCGACGGTGGCGTGAAGCTTTCCGCTGCGTGGTTGATCGAGCGCGCCGGCTTCGCCAAGGGCCACCCCGGCCCCGGCGGCCGCGCCTCGCTGTCGACGAAACACACGCTCGCCCTGACCAACCGCGGCACCGCCACGACCACCGACCTGCTCACCCTGGCCCGCGAAGTCCGCGACGGTGTGCGTGACCGCTTCGGCGTGACGCTGCACCCGGAACCGCTGCTGATCGCCTGCTCGTTCTGATCCCGTCACAACGCTGTCACCAGCGGAACCACCCGGTGGATGAAACGTCTTGTCGACATGACGCGGGCGCCACTCACTGGGTGAACCCGGCGTCGGCAGGTAACGTCGAGGCGCTCACCGGCGCTGACAGCGTGGAAGCATCCGCCGGTGCGGGGGTCGGCGTTGTCCAAAAGGGGAGGTTCACGGGGATGGAACGGCGCACGGTGTTCAAGGCGGTGCTCGCCGCGGGGGCGGGGGCGCTCGCGGCCGCATGTTCGACCACCACGAACGGCACAGCGCTGCCGCTCGGCGGGAGTGGGGAGGACGGCGGCAAGCCCGTGGACCCGGTGGCGAAGATCACCGCCACGCCGGCCGTGAACGCGAAGGACGCGGACGTCCGCGAGCCCGTGGTCATCAAGGTGACCGACGGCAAGCTCAGCGAGGTGAAGGTCACCAACTCCGACGGCGATGCCGTCAAGGGCGACCTCGCGGCCGACGGCCTCACCTGGAAGAGCTCCGAATCGCTCGGCTACGGCAAGACCTACACCTACGCCGCCAAGGCCACCGGCACCGACAACCGGCCCGTGGAGCTCAAGGGCTCCTTCGCGACGGTCAACCCGGCCAAGCAGCTGCGCGCCACGCTCAACCCGGCCGACGACGCCCACGTGGGCGTCGCGATGCCGATCAGCGTGAAGTTCAAGGAAGCGCCGAAGGACCGCGCGGCCGTGGAGAAGGCGCTGAAGGTGAAGACGGACGTCGAAGGCTCGTGGGGCTGGCTCTCGGCCACGCAGGTCGACTGGCGGCCGAAGGAGTACTGGCCGGAGAACACGACCGTGGAGGTCGAGGCCAACCTCTACGGCGTCGACCTCGGCAACGGCGCCTACGGCAAGGCCGACGTCACGACCAAATTCAAGATCGGCCGCAACCAGGTCGTGAAGGTGAACACCCCCGACCACGAGATGAAGGTCTACCGCGGCGGTTCCGTGTACAAGAGCTACCCGTGCGCCAACGGCCTCGACTCCGATGTGAACCGCAACACGCCCAACGGCACGTTCATCGTGATGTCGAAGGAGCCCACGGCGGTGTTCGACAACGCCCGCTACGGCTACACGAACGTCAACAAGAAGTGGGCCTGCCGCATCTCCAACCACGGCGAGTACATCCACGAAAACCAGGACAACGCTGCCAACATCGGCAAGACCAACAACTCCCACGGCTGCGTCAACCTGCTGGAAGCCGACGCGAAGGAGTACTTCGACTCCGCGCTCATCGGCGACCCGGTGGAGGTGACCGGTTCGCAGCTGTCCAGCCCCACCGGCTCCGACGTCAAGGACTGGTTCTACGACTGGTCCACCTGGAAGACGCTGTCGGCGGCGAAGTGAAGCGTGCTACGAACTGACCTCGTGAACACCGAAGTGGTCGGTACCTCCGGCGTGCGTATCGCGTTGCGCGTCGAGGGTGCCCAGAACTCGCGTCCGATCGTCTTCGTGCACGGCTGGGCCCAGTCGTCGCGCGCGTGGGCGGCCCAGCTGGCCGACCCGGCGCTCACGGACCGGTTCCGCCTGGTGGCGATGGACCTGCGGGGCCACGGTGCGTCCGACGTCCCGGCGGCCGGCTACGACGACCCGCGCCAGTGGGCCGACGACCTCGCCGCCGTGCTCGACTTCGCGGGCCCCGACGCGATCGTCGTCGGCTGGTCTTACGGTGGGCTCGTGATCGCCGACTACCTGCGGGTGCACGGAACGGCACGGCTGGCCGGGATCGTGCTCGTCGGAGCCATCACGGAGATCGGCCGCGGCCGCGAAGGCGGTAAGACCGGATCGGTCATGCGGGCCGCGCTGCCCGCGGCGCTCTCGGATGATCCCGAGGTCGCCGTGCCTGCGCTGGTCGAGTTCACCCGGGCCCAGGCGAACGCCTCGGTGCCCGGGACATTCGCGCAAGCCCTGCTCGGGATGTCGTTGGCGGTGCCGCCGGCCGTGCGCGCGGCGCTGTTCAGGCGCGACGTGGAGAGCGCTGAAGTGCTGGCCAAGGTCGACAAACCGGTCCTGGTCGTGCATGGCACGGCCGACCGCGTGGTCGATCCGTCGGCAGCGGAATATTCGGCCGGGAAGATTCCGGGGGCCGTTCTGCGTTGGTTCGTTGATGCGGGGCATCTGCCGTTCGTCGAGGACGCGGGGGAGTTCAACTCCGCGCTGCGGCGGTTCTCCGGGGAAACAGCCGAGTAGCGCACACAGGAGTAGTGACCAGGTGACCATCTCCTCTCTGTCGGGGTTCCGCGCTGCGCCGCGTCGCATCGCGGTGCTGTCCGTGCACACCTCGCCGCTCGAACAGCCGGGCACCGGCGACGCGGGCGGCATGAACGTGTACGTGCGGGAGACCGCCACCGAGATGGCGCGCCGCGGCGTCGAGGTCGAGGTGTTCACCCGTGCGACCTCGTCGGACCAGCCGCCGCTGGCCGAGCTGGCGCCGGGCGTGACCGTGCGCCACGTGCAGGCCGGCCCGTTCGAGCCGCTGGGCCGCGACGAGCTGCCAGCGCAGCTGTGCGCGTTCACCTCGGGAGTGCTGCGGGCCGAGGCGTTCCACGAGCCCGGCTACTACGACCTCATCCACTCGCACTACTGGCTCTCGGGCCAGGTCGGCTGGCTCGCGCGCGACCGTTGGGGCGTGCCGCTGGTCCACACCGCGCACACGCTGGCGAAGGTCAAGAACTCGCTGCTCGCCGACGGCGACAAGCCCGAGCCGCGCACGCGCGTGATGGGCGAGGACCAGGTCGTGGCCGAGGCCGACTGCCTGGTCGCCAACACGCAGGTCGAGGCCCGCCAGCTCGTGGACCTCTACGGCGCCGACCCGCACGCGGTGCACGCCGTGCCGCCGGGTGTCGACCTCGACCGCTTCACGCCCGGTTCGCAGGCGCTGGCGCGCGACGCGTTCGGGCTGCCGCGGGACGCCGTGGTGCTGGCGTTCGCGGGCCGGATCCAGCCGTTGAAGGCGCCGGACGTGCTGCTGCGCGCGGCCGCCGAGCTGCTGACCCAGCGGCCGGCGCTGCGCTCGAAGCTCGTGGTGCTCGTGGTCGGGGGGCCGTCGGGCACCGGGCTGGAGCAGCCGCAGGCGCTCAAGGAACTGGCGTGGACGCTGGGCATCCAGGAGCAGGTGCGGTTCCTGCCGCCGCAGCCGGGGCAGAAGCTCGTGGACGTGTTCCGCGCGGCCGATGTGGTCGCCGTGCCGAGCTACAACGAGTCGTTCGGGCTCGTGGCGCTGGAGGCGCAAGCCTGCGGCACGCCCGTGGTGGCCGCCGAGGTCGGCGGGCTGCCGGTCGCGGTGCCGCACGGTGTGTCCGGGCTGCTCGTGCCTTCGCACACGGCGACCGACTGGGCCGACGCGCTGGCAGCCGTCGCGCTGCGTCCGGAACGCCGGCGTGAGCTCGGCGCCAACGCCGTGCTGCACGCCCACCGCTTCTCCTGGAGCCGCACCACGGACTCGCTGCTGGAGATCTATGCTCAGGCGACCAAGGCGTTCCGCGGAGCGCTCGAAGTGCGGGCGGAGGTGGCCGTGTGAGCCTGGACGCGACGATCAAGTCCACTTTGGACGCTGCCGAGCTCAAGTACGACCGGCGTGGCGAAGGAAAGTACTTCGTGACGTTGCCGGGCACGAAGAAGCTCCAGACCAACTGCTGGCTCGTGGACGGCGACCACGCGTTCTCCGTGGAGGCGTTCGTGTGCCGCCGCCCGGACGAGGCGCACGAGCAGGTGTACCGCTTTCTGTTGCAGCGCAACGCCCGGCTCTACGGCGTGCACTACACAGTGGACAGTATCGGCGACATCTACCTCGTCGGGCGCTTCGGCAAGGAGACCGTGACCGACGCCGAGCTGGACAAGATCCTCGGGCAGGTGCTCGAAGCCGCCGACGGTGACTTCAACACGTTGCTGGAGATCGGGTTCGCGTCGTCGATCAAGCGCGAGTGGGACTGGCGCGTGTCGCGCGGGGAGTCGCTGGCGAACCTCCAGGCGTTCAAGCACCTCGTGGCGCCCGAGAAGCCGCACGAGCCGGGCTTGACCGAGTCGTGACTCGGGCCGTGCAACGCCGTTGACGCCGGGGTCCGTCCGTCTGCCACCCGAGTGGAGGAGGACGGATGAGAACTCGATGGAGATGGGTGCTGGCCGGCGCCGGGTTGCTGGTGGCGCTGGCGGGGTGCACGGCGAACGAGCCGAACTCGACTGAGGCCGACAGTGGGGTGGCTGCCGGGCGCGCGGCTGTGCCCCAGCAGGGACTGCCCCAGCAGGGGGTGGCGCAACCCGGTGTGCCGCAGCAGGGCCTGACCACGAAGGGCCCGGTTCCGCCGGCGGTGGGGGCCGCGGGGACCACCGACCGCAAGCTCGCCCGGAGCGCGCGACTGGACCTCTCGACCCCGAAGCTCGACGACGTAGTCTCGCGGGCGCGGGTGATCGCGACCGGAGCCGGCGGGTACACGGGCCAGGAGAGCACGCTGGAGTCGGCCGCGACCCTGAGCCTCGCCGTGCCCGCCGAAAAGCTCGACGGGGTGCTCGACCAGCTCGCCGGGCTCGGCAAGGTCACCAAGCGGGAGCTGAGCTCCCAGGACGTCACCGCCCAGGTGGTCGACGTGGACGCGCGCCTGGCGACGCAGCGCGCGAGCGTCGACCGGATCCGGGCGTTGCTGGCGAAGGCGACGTCGATCTCCGAGATCGCGAGTGTGGAGAGTGAGCTCACCAACCGCGAAGCCGCGCTCGAGTCACTCGAACAGCAGCAGAAGGCGCTCGTGGGGAGTGTCGCGATGTCGACAGTGGCACTGTCCGTGACGGCCGACGTCGTGACCGGTCCCGGGCAGACATCCGATGACTTGCCCGGCTTCCTCGCGGGGCTCGCCGGTGGCTGGGACGCGTTCCTGACCGTCGGCGGCGGCTTCCTGACGGCGCTGGGGGCGATCGCACCGTTCGCCGTGGTGCTCGGGATCCCGGCCGGGGCGGTGTGGTGGTGGGTGCGCAAGCGACGCCGTTCGCGGCCGGTCGGTGACACGGCAGACGCGGCTGTCCCCGCCGGACCTGCGGGATAACGGGAAAGGCGGGACGGCTCGAGGGAGGGGGGAGTCGCGATCTCGAGCCGCCCCGCTGAAGTTCCCGCCGATCAAGGACCCGGTGACGAGGGGGATGCCAACGGGGCCGGCGGGCCGCGGCTCGGCAGGGGGGAGACGAGCCGCGGTCATAGCCCGCCGTCAGCCGGGGAGTGCGTGGAATCCGGCTGAGCGGGACATGCCAAACCTGTCAGATGTCCACCTGTAATCACAAGACTACTCGTTACTCCATTCGAGTGAACTTCGCGAGGCGGGATAACAGCGCGCAGCACATTGCACCCTTTTCGCGGCTTGTTGACGGGCTGACTTCTGTTCGGGTGAAGGTGTTACTATGGGGTAACACACTCTCTGTAGAACATCGTTCAAGCGGGACTCACCAGTCACGAACCTGGTCCGCTCTGGCAGGCTGTGCGCCATGGCTGAACTTGGGACGCTGGTGCTGCTGCGTCACGGACAGAGCACGTGGAACGCGGAAAACCTGTTCACCGGATGGGTGGACGTGCCGCTTTCGGAGACGGGCGAGCGCGAGGCTCGCCAGGGTGGCCAGCTGCTGGCCGAGGCGGAGCTGCTGCCGGACGTGGTGCACACGTCGCTGCTGCGCCGCGCGATCGGCACGGCGAACATCGCCCTCGACGCCGCCGACCGGCACTGGATCCCCGTCAAGCGCGACTGGCGGCTCAACGAGCGCCACTACGGCGCGCTGCAGGGCAAGAACAAGAAGCAGACGCTGGAGGAGTTCGGCGAGGAGCAGTTCATGCTCTGGCGCCGCTCTTACGACGCCCCGCCGCCCGCCATCGACCCGGCCGACGAGTTCAGCCAGGCCGGCGACCCGCGCTACGCCGACCTCGGCGACAACGCGCCCCTGACCGAATGCCTCAAGGACGTCGTCGAGCGCCTCCTGCCGTATTGGGAGTCCGAGATCGTCCCCGACCTTCGCGCGGGCAAGAACGTCCTGGTCGCCGCGCACGGCAACTCGCTGCGCGCGCTCGTGAAGCACCTCGACGGCATCTCCGACACGGACATCGCGGCCCTCAACATCCCCACCGGCATCCCCCTGCGCTACGACCTCACCGACGACCTCCAACCCATCAAGCCGGGCGGCCTGTACCTCGACCCGGAGGCGGCGGAGGAAGCCGCTGCCGCGGTGGCGAACCAGGGCCGCTGAGCTTTACCCAGTCACGGCCGAAGGGCCACTGCGCGAGCTGCGCGGTGGCCCTTCGGCGTAGACGGGGAGCGGGTCAGGCAGCGTTCAACGGGTCGATCGCCGACACCTTCCAGCCGCCGTCCGGCTGGCGGGCCAGGGTGAGGCGGACGGGGATGGTGCGGTCCTGTGGGCCGCCCTGTTGCTGGGTCGAGACGACGGCGTCGAGGAGGACCGTGGCGGTCTTGCCGTCCGCGGAGGCCGACGACACGGCGGCCGCGGACTGGGAGTTGAAGGAAGCCTTGGCGCCGCTGCTTTTCATGCTGTCGACGGTGGTCTGGCGGGTCGCGCGGAACTGCGTGAGGAGCGGGTCGACGGCGACGCTCTCGTAGCCGTCGTACACGGCGTCGGCGTTCTGGGCGTCGACGGTCAGCAGCACCGAGCCGGCGTGCCGGGCGGCGGCGAGGGCGGAGTCGCGGGTGACGGCGGGGCGCGGGGCGCCCGGGTCGGCCGCCGGGCCGAGGGTGCCGCGCGGGTTGAGGTTCAGGTCGCTGACGCGCCAGTGGTCGCCGGCCGGTGCGGCGGTCACGAGGACGACCGCGAGCGCCGCGTTGGTCTTGCCATCGGGGGCCTGGCTCTGCTGCTTGATCGCGGCGAGCACCGTGGCCCCGCCCGGCGACAGCGCGGTGACGCCCGAATCGATCACGTGCGTCTGCGTCTTCACCGGAGTGGTCTTGATCTGTGCGAAGGTCTGGTCGAACTGCGTGCGGGCGTTGCCGGTGAAGTACTCCTGCTCGTTCTTCGCCACCGCGGCCGTGTCGGTGGAGTCGAAGCTGAACACGGTCTCCACGGCCTTCTTGATCCCCGCGGAGGCGTCGCTCGTGGCCTTCGCGTCCACGTAGGCCAGGTTGGCGGGCTGCGGCGGAACCGCGGCCTTCCCGCCCACCGCCGAGCTGCACCCGGCAGCGAACAGGGCGAGCAACACCACGACACCACGCTTCACAGCAGACCGGCCTCCTTCGCGCGCGCCCCGGCCTGGAACCGCGACGTCGCCCCCAACGCTGCCATCAGCTCCGCGACGTAGCGCCGGTAGGTCCGCAGGCCGACGCCCATCGTGCGCGCCGCGGTCTCGTCGGTGCCGCCCGACAGCAGCAAGTCCAGCAGCCGCGGCGTGTGCCGGCGCAGCTCGGCGTAGCGCGTTTCGAACGCCGCGAGGTCCGTCGACGATCGCCACGCGGCCTCGAACAGCGACGAGATCCCGTTGACGAGGTCGGGTCGCGAAAGGACGGTGTAGCTGCGCCCGTCCGGCGTGACCTCGGCGGCGAGGATCGCGAGGCGCCCGTCGAGGATGATCGTCTCGTTGATCTCGCGCTCGGTGATCCGGATCTGCGCGCCGACCTTGCGCAGGAGGCGCAGGTGCTCGACGCTCGCCTCGTCCAGCAGCACGCTCGGCACGTAGATCTTGCGCGCCCGCCGGCCCTGCAGGTCGGGCACCGGGGGCACGCCGGTGCCCGGGCGCGAAGCCGCCCAGGTGAAGAGGGTGTTCGCGGCGCACGCGATGTCCGTGGCGCTGCCGAACAGGTGGGCGGTGCGGTCGAACAGCTCGCGTTCGCCGCGCACGGTCACGACGTCGTCGACTCGAGTCACGCACTCCAGTTTCACCTCGTGGAGCGACCGCGGCCACTGCCGGGTGGCAGCTTCCTGCCAATCCGGGCGACGCGAAAGCCGCCAGGTCACGCTGGAAGTCATGACCCAGACAGCACTTCCCGCCGCGGCCGCCGGCACGTGGCAGCTCGGCTCCCTGACCGTCAACCGCCTCGGCTTCGGCGCCATGCGGCTCGTCCCGTTCACGGGCGGCACCAGCGCCGACCGCGAGCGCGCCCTCACTGTCCTGCGCCGCGCGCTCGAGCTCGGCGTGAACCACATCGACACGGCGGCGTTCTACTTCACGCCGGAGTTCTCCTCCAATGAGATGATCAACACGGCCCTCTCGCCGTACGCCGACGACCTGGTCCTGACCACGAAGGTCGGCCCCGGCCGCGACCCGTCCGGCGAGTTCCTGCCCTTCGCGCGGCCCGACCAGCTGCGCGGCCAGGTCGAGGAGAACCTGCGCCAGCTCGCGCGCGACCACATCGACGTGGTCAACCTGCGCATCGGCACGGGTCTCGGCCGCGGCACGGGCTCCATCGCCGAGCACTTCGGCGCACTGGCCGAGCTGCGCGAGGCCGGCCTCATCCGCGAGCTGGGCATCTCCAACGTCGGCCCGGAGCACCTCACGGAGGCGCTGGCGATCGCGCCCGCGGTCTGCGTGCAGAACCAGTACGGCCTCACCGCCGTCCGCGAGGACGACGAGCTGCTGCGGCTCTGCGGTGAGCACGGCGTGGCCTTCGTGCCGTGGTTCGCCGTCGCGAGTGGACAAACCGACGAAACGGGCGTCGAAGAGCGCGTGGCGACGGTCGCGAAGCGCCACGACGCGACCTCGGCCCAGGTCCGTCTCGCGTGGACACTCGCGCAAGGTGATCACGTGCTCGCGATCCCGGGTACGGGCAACCCGGACCATCTGGCACAGAACGTCGCCGCCGCGCAGCTGCGCCTGACGGCCGGCGATCTTGCCGAGCTCGACGGAGCGTGAACATTTGTCCGGAAGATCTCGGCCGGGTGAACGGGGCCTGACACCAGGGCGAACTTGTCCCCTGTAGGTGTCACGCGCCTCACGACCGGGCTTCCAGGACTGGTCCGAAAGGCTACCGGGATGCTTACGATTCCCTCGTGACCACGCCTGTTGCCCTGATCTCGGCCATCGGCGCTCTTGTCGTCGGCGCGGTCGTCGGGTTTCTCATCGCCCGGGCTCGGGCCCGGAAGGAGACGGCACGGCCGGTGGGACCGACCGTGGCGGAGCTTCTCGAACGGCTGATCCGGTCGTCCCGGAGCGGCGTTATCGTCCTCAACCGCTTCGGTGACCTCGTGCTGCACAACCCGAGGGCCTACGAGCTCGGCCTGGTGCGCGTGAACCAGGCCGACCCGCGGGCCCGCGCCGCCGCCGAGCAGGTGGTGGAGACCGACGAGCCGATGGAGATCGACCTGTCGCCGCTCGAGAACCGTGGGCGGCGACAGCCCGAGGCCGTGCTCGGCGAGGTCCGCCCGCTCGGCGACGGCTTCACCGTGGTCGAGGCCGTGGACCACTCCGAGGCCATCCGCCTGGAAGCCGTGCGGCGCGACTTCGTGGCCAACGTGAGCCACGAGCTCAAGACCCCGGTCGGCGCGATCGCGCTGCTCACCGAGGCCGTGCTCGACGCCGTCGACGACGTGGACGAGGTCCGCCGCTTCGGCAGCAAGATCCTCCGCGAGTCGACCCGGCTGGGCACGCTCGTGACCGAGCTCATCGCGCTTTCGCGCCTGCAGGGCGCCGAACGGCTGCCGGACCTCAACGTCGTCGAGGTCGACGCCGTGGTGCGGGAGGCGCTCGGCCGGACAACGTTGTCGGCGGAGTCGGCGGAGATCACCATCACCACCGACACGGCGAGCGGCCTGCTCATCGAGGGCGACCGGACGCTGCTGGTCACGGCGCTGTCGAACCTGCTGGAAAACGCCGTCGCGTACTCGTCGCCGGGCAGCCCGGTGTCGATCTCGCGCCGGCTGGCCGACGGCATGGTCGAGATCGCCGTGACCGACCGCGGCATCGGCATCGCCGAAGACGAGCAGCAGCGCGTGTTCGAGCGCTTCTACCGCGCGGACAAGGCCCGCTCCCGCGCCACCGGCGGCACGGGGCTGGGCCTGGCGATCGTGAAGCACGTCGCGGCCAACCACGGCGGTTCGGTGGGCCTGTGGAGCAGACCCGGCACCGGGTCCACGTTCACGCTGCGGATCCCCGCGCACGTCAGCCCCGAGCCCGGCGGCGACGGCGCGCGTGGCAAACAGCAGACCCAGCCCGCCACCGTGGTGCGGCAGGACAAGACCCCCGAGCGGACACCCCGGCTCGTGGCAACCGGGCAGGAGCTCTCCAGCCCAGACCATGGAGGAAACCTGTGACGAGGGTTCTCATTGTCGAGGACGAAGAGTCCTTCGCCGACCCGCTCGCCTTCCTGTTGCGCAAGGAAGGTTTCACGGCCGCGGTGGCCGGGACGGGACAGCAGGCGCTCGAGGAGTTCGACCGCAACGGTGCCGACATCGTGCTGCTCGACCTCATGCTCCCGGGCATGAGCGGCACGGACGTGTGCAAGCAGCTGCGCCAGCGTTCGGCCGTGCCGGTGATCATGGTGACGGCGCGCGACAGCGAGATCGACAAGGTCGTGGGCCTCGAGCTCGGCGCCGACGACTACGTGACGAAGCCCTACTCGGCCCGGGAGCTCATCGCGCGCGTGCGCGCGGTGCTGCGCCGCGGCGGCGAGCCGGGCGCGGAGGGCGAGCTGGCGCCGCTGGTGCTCTCGGCCGGGCCCGTGCGGATGGACGTCGAGCGGCACGTCGTGACCGTGGACGGCGCCGAGGTTTCGCTGCCGCTCAAGGAGTTCGACCTGCTGGAGTACCTGCTGCGCAACGTGGGCCGCGTGCTCACGCGCGGCCAGCTGATCGACCGCGTGTGGGGCGCCGACTACGTCGGGGACACCAAGACCCTCGACGTCCACGTGAAGCGCCTGCGCTCGAAGATCGAGCCCGACCCGGGTTCCCCGCGCCACCTCGTGACGGTGCGCGGCCTCGGGTACAAGTTCGAGACGTGAGCCGCCGGTAGGTAAAACACCGGAGCACGGCCGGGGTGGCGGGGTTTTTTCTTGCCGCTCCGGCCGTTTTGGCTCCTGGGAAAACGCTTTATTTTTCACCCTGTGCGGGCGTTCGGCCACGCAGAGTCGAGCCCGGACCGAGTGGTGTTGGTTACAGTTTCGAGACCTGGCTGTGGGACCGGTACGCTGGATCCTCGTGCGCCTAGGGGTACTCGACGTCGGGTCCAACACCGTCCACCTGCTGGTGGTCGACGCCCATCGTGGTGCGCACCCGACGCCCATGCACTCGGAGAAGGCCGTGTTGCGCCTCGCCGAGCAGATCACGCGATCCGGCGAGCTCAGCCGTGCGGGCTCCGACCAGCTGGCCCGTGCCGTGGAGTCGGCGCGCGCTTCGGCCGTCCGGCTCGGGTGCGAAGAGGTGATGGCGTTCGCGACGTCGGCCGTGCGCGAAGCCAAGAACTCGGCGAAGGTGCTGGCCAGAGTCGCGGAAGAGACCGGCGTCGAGCTGAAGGTGCTCTCCGGCGTCGACGAGGCGCGCTTGACTTTCCTGGCGGTGCGGCGGTGGTTCGGCTGGTCGGCCGGCCAGGTGCTGGTGCTCGACATCGGCGGCGGCTCGCTGGAAGTCGCGATGGGCCGCGACGAGGAGCCCGTGCTCGCGGAGTCGCTGCCGCTGGGAGCCGGGCGCACCACGCGCACGCGCTTCCGCCACGACCCGCCCACGCGCTCGGAGGTCGTGGCGACCTCCGCGTGGCTGGAGGGCGAGCTCGGCGGGCTCGCGAAGAAGGTCGCGAAATGGGGTGAACCCGATCGGGTGGTGGCGACGTCGAAGACGTTCCGCTCCCTGGCCAGGCTCACCGGCGCGGCCCCCTCGGCGGCGGGCCCGCGCGTGCGCCGTACGCTCACGGACACCGCGTTGCGCCAGCTCATCGCCTTCGTTTCGCGCATGCCCGCAGCGGACCTCGCGCAACTCGAGGGGGTCAGCTCGAGCCGGTCGCACCAGCTCGTGGCGGGTGCTCTGGTGGCGCAAGCCGCCATGCGGGCGCTCTCCCTCGAAGAACTCGAGATCTGCCCGTGGGCACTGCGAGAGGGTGTCATCCTGCGACGGCTGGACCATTCCAACGGCGCGGACGAAACTGGGGCCGCCCTCACCGGCGTTTCGGCGAACGGGGAGGACCGGTGACAGCAGCGGACTGGACTTCGGTGACGGAAAACAGGCACGGTGAAGAGGTGACGGACATGCACAGCACGGTGTTCAGCGCGCGCGGCGCCGCCTGCGTCCGGCCGCCGGCGCGTGCCGTGGCCAACCCCGAGCGCGCTTTGGACAGCACGGTATGACCGACGAGAACGGCGCCCCGCCCCAGAAAACCGTGGCCGAACTGCTCGCCCAGCACGGGCAGCAGGTCGAGGGCTCACGGCGGCGCAGGCGTCGCGCAGCCGAAGACGACGAAGCCCCCGAGCCGCAGCCGGAGAGCGGCCGTCGCGCCGCGGGTGTGAGCGACACCGCCCCGCAGGCGATCATCGACCGTGTGACCAGTGACGGCGGCACTCCGCCGCCGCCTTCGCGCTCGGCGGGTGGCCGTCGTCGTTCGGACGGGCCCGCGGCCCCCGCGCCGCGGGCGGTGCCGCAGGAGTCGGGGCCGATGCAGCGTCCGCCTGCTCCTCCTGCGCCGCCTGCCGGTCCTCAGGGACCGGGTGGGTTGGCTGGTCCTGGTCCGGGTCCTGCGGGTCCTGCGGGTCCGGGTGGCCCCGGTGGTCCTGCCGGCCCACCGACGCGGTCGGTCCGGCCGGTGAACGGGCAGCAGGATTCCGGGTACGTTCGCCAGCCGCCACCTGAGTCGGGGCAGTTCGCCCGGCCGCCGGCTCCGCCGCAGGAGTCCGGGCAGTTCGTGCGGCCGCAGGAGACGGGCTACACGCGCCCGCCGGCTCCGCCGCAGGAGTCGGGCCAGTTCGCGCGGCCGCAGGAGTCGGCGCAGCTGCCGGTTCCGCCTTCGCCTTCAGCCGAGTCGAGCCAGTTCGTGCGTCCGCCGGCCCCGCCGCAGGAGTCCGGCCAGATGCCGGTGCCGCCGCGCGGCCGTCCGACGCGCCAGCAGCCGGTGCCGCCGCCGGGTGCGGAAGAGACCCGCAACCAGGTGCCGCCGGTCCGCCGTCATCCCGGCCCGCCGCCCGCGCCGGGCGGCCCGCTCGCGTCGCGCCTCGACGGTCTTGACGGCACGCCCGACGCCGATGTGCCCGAGCCGCCCATGGCCAGTGGCGCGTTCCCCACGGGAGCGCCGCAGCGTCCGCGCCGGGCGCCGGCCCGCCGTCCCGCGCCGCAGCAGGACCCGCACACGGAGCAGTTCGACGCCGTGGCCGGGGTGGCGCCGGAGGCGCCTGAGGTGGCTCCCGGTCCTGGCCCGGGTGGTCCTCGCCCCGGTGGTCCTCCCGCTCAGCCGCCGGGCTTGGCGGGTTGGCGCAAACGTCGTGAGCAGGAACAACTCGAGGACACCGAGATCGGCGTGATGCCGGTCGTCCCGGGCGAGTCCGCCGACGCCTACGCCGACGAGGACTACGCGGCCGACGACTACGCCGAGCCGTACGCCCCCGAGGGCGACTACGACGGCGGCCCGCCCACCATGGCCGCCCCCGCCGACTTCGACGCCGGCCCGCCCACCGCGGGCTACCCGGCGCCCATGCCGTTCGCCCCTGGCGGCGGCCCCGTCGACGACGACCTGTCCGAGTACGAGCGCGAGTTCGCCCAGCCGGGCTCCCCGGACTTCGACGGCGACGACTACGGCTACGACCAGCACGGCGACTACGAGGACGACTACGACGACGTCGCCCCCGAAGAGCCCGCCGCCGCTCCCGTGGCCGCCGAGCCGGCCCTCGAAGGCTCCCCCGGCAAACAGTGGCTCACCCTCGCGGGCCAACTTGCCCTCGGCGTCGTCGGCGGCGCCGGCGTGTGGCTCGGCTTCAACTGGCTGTGGGTCAACCTCGCGCCGGCCGCCCTCGTGGGCGCACTGCTGGTGATCGTGGCGCTGGTGTGGATCGTCCGCAAGATCCGCCGCGCGGAAGACCTGCAGACCACGCTGCTGGCCATCCTGGTGGGTTTGGTGGTGACGGTGTCACCTGCCGCCCTGTTGCTGGTGGGGCGTTAGGCGGTTTCGGGTTTGTCGGGAACTCCCGGTCTCGCTGGTTGCGGGCCGGGAGTTCTTGCGTTTACGGCGGGGGACGGCTTGGGCTTCGCTCGCCGTGGTCAAGACCACCTGGGGAGCCGCCTGGTGTTTGCGGTTGACGACGCCCGCGACCTCGCGCCCCAGCCAGGCGCTGTCCCCATCCGCGAACACGCGCCCACCCCACAGCACCTGCGACACGCCCACCCCGGGCAAGGCAGGATGTCCCCGTGAATGCGCCTGAGAAGCCGATACCTGTGGGCCTGAGCACTGCGTCGGTGTGGCCCCTGCGGGCGGGGGCGGCGTTCGAGCTCGCGGCGGAGCTCGGGTACGACGGGGTCGAGGTCATGGTGTGGGCGGACCCCATCAGCCAGGACGTCGCGGCCGTGCGCCGGTGGTCGAAGCGCACGAACGTGCCGATCCTTTCGATCCACTCGCCGTCGCTGTTGATCACGCAGCGGGTCTGGTCGCCGGATCCCGAGATCAGGCTGCGGAAGTCCGTGGAGGCCGCGGAGCAACTGGGGGCGCGGACGGTCGTCGTGCATCCGCCGTTCCGGTGGCAGCGGCGCTATGGGGACGGGTTCGGGGACCTCGTGGACGAGCTGGAAGAGAAATCCGGCATCGAGGTCGCCGTGGAGAACATGTTCAAGGTGCGTCCGCCGGGTGGGTCGCGGAACGCACGGGTGTCGGCGTTCCGGCCGTCGATCGATCCCACGGACGTCGGGTTCCGGCACTACACGCTTGATCTTTCCCACAGCGCCGCCGCGCGGATGGACGCGCTCGCGCTGGCCGAGCGGATGGGGGAGGGCCTGAGCCACGTTCACCTCGCCGACGGAACCGGCGTGCCCAAGGACGAGCACCTCATCCCGGGCCACGGGGGCCAGCCGTGCGCCGAACTGCTGGAAAAGCTGGTCAGCGACGGCTTCACCGGTCAGGTCGTGCTCGAGGTCAACACACGCCACGCCATCGCCACCGCCGAGCGGGCCCGCGCCCTCGCGGAGGCGCTGCTGTTCGCCCGGTTGCACCTCGGACAGTGACCAGGCCGTTAGCATGATCGGCTGTCCGGGCGGTCCCGGGCCCCGGGACACCCTCATCCGGCTCATCGACACGTAAAGTGCCGACCGTGAACTCGTTGCGATCGTTGAACTTCTCCGCCACATGCGCCGCCGTGGCCGGCCGTTCGTGAGCCGGGCCGAACAGACGGCGACGGCGTTCGACGCGGCCAGCGCGGTCCGCTCCCTCGGAGACGGGACCTTCACGGCCACGCTGAGAGCGGATTGGGCGATCGCGAACCATCCCCACGGCGGGTTCCTCCTGGCCCTGCTCGCCAAGGCCGCCACGGCCGTGCTCGGCGAACGCGGCGAACCCACGGTGGAACCACTGGTGGTCAGCGCCGAGTTCCTGCACGCGCCGGCACTGGGTCCGGTGCTGCTGCGCACCGACGTCCGCAAGGTCGGCCGCCGCGCGTCGGTGGTCGCGGTGCGGCTGGAGCAGCGCGGGCGCAGCTGCGTGGAGGCGCGCGTCACGACCGGGCGGCTGCCGATGCGCCGCCCGGACTGGAGCGACGTGCCGCAGCTGCCGGCCGAACCGCCTTCGGGCGCGGTGCCGCTGGGCGCCGAAACCTCCGAGGGCGTGTTCAACCTCTCCTCCAGCTGCGAGATCCGCGTGGACCCGGCCACGGCGGGGTACCTCGCCGGGCGTGCCGGCGACCCGCCGCGGCTGAAGTTGTGGGCACGTCCGCGAGACGGGATCGGCGACGTCTACTTCGCACTCCTCGCGGGCGACCTCAACCCGCCGGTGGTGGCCAACCTCGGCCGCGTCGGCTGGGCGCCCACGGTGCAGCTCACGGCGTTCCTGCGCACCCGCCCGGCCCCCGGCTGGCTGCGCATCCTGGTGGAATCGCGTTCGGTGCACGAGGCCTGGTTCGACTCCGACGCCACGGTGATCGACTCCCAGGGCCGCCTCGTCGCGCAGGCGCGCCAGCTCGCGCTCGCCCCGGCACCCGGAGCCTGACGCGCGTTTGGCACTCTCAGTGGCATGAGTGTGATTGCGGTGCTGGGCGCGGGAAAGATCGGCGAAGCCCTCCTGTCGGGGCTGCTGCACGGGGGCCACGCGCCCGGCGACCTGCTCTTCACCGAGCGCTACGAGGGCCGCGTCCGCGAGCTCGAGGAGCGCTACCCGGGGATGCGCGCGGCCACCGTGGAGGACGCCGCCAAGCGCGCGGACGTGCTCGTGGTCGCCGTGAAGCCGCAGGACATCGAGCCGGTGCTGGCGGAGCTGGCGCCGCTGCTCGGCGCGTCCTCGCTGGTCGTCTCGCTCTGTGCGGGGCTGCCGACGGCGCTGTACGAGCGGCGCCTGGCTGACGGTGTGCCTGTGGTCCGCGTGATGCCGAACACGCCGATGCTGGTCGGCGAGGCCATGAGCGCGATGTCGCCCGGCCGCTACGCCACCGCCGAACACCTCGCCACGGTCCACGAGCTGCTCTCGCACGTCGGCCAGGTCGTCGAGGTACCGGAATCGCAGCAGGACGCCGTCACGGCCCTCTCAGGCTCGGGACCGGCCTACTTCTTCTACCTGGTCGAGGCCATGATCGATGCCGGCATCCTGCTCGGCCTGCCGCGCGCGCTCGCGGGGCAGCTGATCATCCAGTCGGCCGTGGGCGCCGCGAAGATGCTCGCCGAGGGCACGGACCACCCCGTGCTGCTGCGCGAGGCCGTCACGTCGCCCGCCGGCACCACCATCAACGCGATCCGTGAGCTCGAAAAGCACGGCGTCCGGGCGGCTCTGCTGGACGCGATCGAGGCCGCGCGCGACCGTTCTGAAAAGCTCGGCCGCGCCCACGAGGACTGACAAAACCGGCAAACCAGACCCGAGTGGGTAATCCGTGCGGCGAAAACCCGCAGGTAGGGGCCCATCCCGGTGACAGCCGTCGCACTAGTCCCACGTGTCCCGCTACCCTCTAGAAGAGCACGTGCGTGTCGATACCACAGGTGGGGAAGCCTCGTGGCGCGACACGTGTCGAAGGACGCGGTAATCATGTCGCCGAACAAGAAGGAGGATTTGCCCTCGGTCGGGCAGGTCCAGTTTTTGACGGTCGCCGAGGTGGCCACGCTGATGCGGGTCTCGAAGATGACCGTGTACCGGCTGGTGCACTCGGGTGAGCTCCCCGCTGTGAGGGTGGGGAAGTCGTTCCGGGTTCCCGAAAAGGCCGTGCACGAGTACCTGCAGGGTGCCTACTTCGACGTCGGATAGCAGCTCAGCGCGGCGCGCCGCTCCGTTGAGGACGGCGGTCGGGCGGGGTCTGGGCGGTCGCCGGGCATGTGTTCACCCATGCCCGCCGACCGGCCCGCGTCGGCACGCGGGTAACCTGGTAAATCGCTCGTGCCTGTGCGCTCCACCCGTTGGACGCTGCGCCGGGCAGCGTGACCGACGACAACTGAGGAGCGCCCATGGGTTCCGTGATCAAGAAGCGCCGCAAGCGCATGTCCAAGAAGAAGCACCGCAAGTTGCTTCGCCGTACGCGAGTGCAGCGTCGGAAGGCCGGCAAGTGAGCCAGCCCCACAGCTGATGCGCCGTGGCCCGTCCAGTCTCTGGACGGGCCACGTCCATTTAGTGGGCCTTCTCCCCCGATTGAGTGAGGCGTGAGTCGCAATTCTCTGGTGGAGTTGTAAATACGAAGTAAGACCTGGTCAGGGCACCCCCTGGCGCCGGTAACATCGGTGGGGCGTCCGCGCGATGCTTCCAATGAGTGCAGGCTCGTGCACTTCGGGTGATCATCCACCCTCTTACGCCCAGCCGAACAGCCCAGCCGCACAGGGAGTCCCATGCCGTCGAACATCGTGCTCGTCACCGGGGTCGCGGGAGACGTGGGCGGGAAGCTGCTCGCCCGCCTCGGCACCAACTCCGCCTTCGAGCGCGTGATCGGCGTCGACACCGCGCCGCCCGCGAAAGACGTCCTGCAGCGGATGGGCAGCGCCGAGTTCGTGCGCGCCGACATCCGCAATCCGCTGATCGCCAAGGTCATCAGCAGCGCCGGCGTCGACACGGTGGTGCACACGGCGTGTCTGACCCACCCGGCCGGGCCGAGCCGCCGCTCCGCCGTCAAGGAACTGAACGTGATCGGCACCATGCGGCTGCTGGCGGCCTGCCAGAGCTCGCCGAAGGTGCGCAAGCTCGTGGTCAAGTCCACCGCGGCCGTCTACGGGGCGGGGGCGCGTTCGCAGGCCGTGTTCACGGAGGACTCCGAGCTGATCCCGGCGTCGTCCACCGGCTACGCGAAGGACGCCGTTGAGGTGGAGGGCTACGTGCGCGGCTTCGCCCGCCGCCGGCCCGACATCACGGTCACGCTCGCGCGCTTCGCCAACGTCATCGGGCCCGAGGTCGACACGGTGCTCTCGCGCTACTTCGCGCTGCCGGTCGTGCCCACCGTCTTCGGCTACGACGCGCGCCTGCAGCTGCTGCACGCGTCCGACGCGCTGGGCGTGCTGGAGCAGGCCGTGCTGCAGGACAAGCCGGGCGTGTTCAACGTCGCGTCGGAAGGGGTACTCGGGTTGTCCCAGGCGATCCGCCGGGCGGGCCGGGTGGGGCTGCCGATGCCGAGCGCCGTGGTGCCGTCCGTGGGCAAGGTCCTGCGGGGCGCGCGCGTGGTCGACTTCTCGGCCGACCAGGTCCGCCTGCTGAACTTCGGGCGGGTCGTGGACATCACGAAGCTCAAGAAGGAGTTCGGCTACCAGCCTCGCTTCACCACGCGCGAGGCGTTCGACGACTACACCACGGGCCGCGGCCTGCGCCCGGTGTTCGACGGCGCCCGGCTGGCCTCGCTGGCCGGCAAGGTCCTCGTGGCCGCCGCGACCGGGCAGGCCGGCCGATGAGCCCCGTGACCGGAAGTGAGGCGCACACCGTGAACGGGGCCGAGGCTCAGGTGATCCCGCTGCACGGCCCGGGGCGGGTTTCGCAGCCGGCCGCGCCGCCGTCGTCCTCGTCGGAGCCGTCTTCGGACGCGCCGGTGGTGGCCTTCCCGGCCGCCCCGCCGTCGCCCGCCGAGCCGGAACCCTTGCCGGAGTCCGTGCGGTCGGCGCTGGCCTTCCTGCGAAACCGGCTGACGGGCGACTACACCGTCGACGAGTTCGGCTTCGACGCCGAGCTCACCGAGACCCTCGTGCTGCCGCCGCTGCGCGCGCTGTACGAGAAGTGGTTCCGCGTCGACACCTTCGGCGTCGAGAACCTCCCGACGGCCGGCGGCGCGCTGCTCGTGTCGAACCACTCGGGCACAGTGCCGCTCGACGCGTTGATGACCGCCGTCGCCGTCCACGACGAGACGGGCGGGCGCCACCTGCGCGGCCTCGGCGCCGACCTGGTGTTCAAGATGCCGCTGGTGGGCTCGTTCGCGCGCAAGTCGGGCCAGACGCTGGCCTGCAACGCCGACGCCGAACGTCTGCTGAGCGCCGGCGAGCTCGTCGGCGTGTGGCCGGAGGGCTTCAAGGGCATCGGCAAGCCGTTCTCCGCGCGCTACAAGCTGCAACGCTTCGGCCGCGGCGGCTTCGTCTCCGCCGCGATGCGCGCGGGCGTGCCGATCATCCCGGTGTCCGTCGTCGGCGCGGAGGAGACGTACCCGAAACTCGGCGACATCCGCCTGCTCGCGCGGCTGCTCGGCCTGCCGTACTTCCCGGTCACGCCGTTCTTCCCGCTCCTGGGCGCGCTCGGCGCCGTCCCGCTGCCGACCAAGTGGACGATCGAGTTCGGCGAGCCCATCCGCACGGACGACTACACCCCGGACGCCGTCGACGACCCGATGCTCGTGTTCACCCTGACGGACCAGGTGCGGGAATCCATCCAGCAGACCCTGTACCGCCGCCTCGCCCAGCGCAAGAACATCTTCCGCGGCTGAGCCGGCTCAGCCCGTCGGCGACGACGTCAGCGTCGGCGGTAAGCCATCCCCGCCGCGACGGCGCCCGCGAGCGCACCCGCGCCCAGGACCGACGGGACGCCGATCTTCGCCGCCTTGCGGCCCGTGCGGAAGTCGCGGATTTCCCAGCCTCGGGCGCGGGCCACGTCGCGCAGGCCGGAGTCCGGGTTGATGGCCACGGCGGTGCCGACGGCGGACAGCATGGGCACGTCGTTCTGCGAATCGGAGTACGCCGTGCAGCGCTTGAGGTTCAGACCTTCGCGCGAGGCGAGCGCACGGACGGCGTGGGCCTTCGCGCGGCCGTGGAGCAGGTCGCCGACCAGGCGGCCCGTGTAGACGCCGTCCTTGGTTTCCGCGACGGTGCCCAGGGCGCCGGTCAGGCCTAGGCGCCGGGAGATGATCGCGGCGAGCTCGATGGGCGTGGCCGTCACGAGCCACACGCGCTGGCCCGCGTCGAGGTGCATCTGGGCGAGCGCGCGGGTGCCGGACCAGATCTTGTCGGCCATGAGCTCGTCGTAGATCTCTTCGCTGATGCTGGTGAGCTCTTCGACGGTGCGACCGGCCACAAAGGACAGTGCGCGCTCGCGGTGGGACTTGATGTCCTCCTTGTTCTCGCGCCCGCCCAGGCGGAACTTCACCTGCTGCCACACGAAACCGGCGAGGTCGGAGGACGTGAAGAACTTGCGCGCCGCGAGGCCGCGCGCGAAGTAGAAGATCGACGCGCCCATCATCATCGTGTTGTCCACGTCGAAGAACGCGGCCGCGGTCAGGTCCGGCGGCGCCGGGGGCACGGCGGGCTCGGCGTTCGCCGTGATCTGGGCGGCCTCGGCCGACGCCTCGCCCGCGAGCGTGGCGAGCCGTTCGAGCTCCTGACTCTTATCCTTGCCACGCCAAGCTGACACGCACACCGCCTCCACGTTCGGGCACGTCCCGGCGGCCGGGAACGGCCGGGTCCTGACGCACAGCGTAGCGACCATGCGACTCACCCGTTCCAGGTGTGGTGAGGGCCTCGATCAGGGGTTGCCGACGCGCCGCGTGATCACCCGATGACGATGGGCGGAAGGCCCGGCAGCAGTGGCGGGATCGAGATCAACGGCGGCGGCGGGCTGGTCGTCGGCAGCCTCGGCGTCGTCGGCGCGGTGATCGGCGGCGCGAACACCGGCGGCGGAGTCGTGGCGCTGCCGCCGGACGTCGGCGTCGGCGTGCCGGACACGGCCAGGTCCGGC
Organism: Amycolatopsis sp. DSM 110486; assembly: GCF_019468465.1. Taxonomy (NCBI): domain Bacteria; kingdom Bacillati; phylum Actinomycetota; class Actinomycetes; order Pseudonocardiales; family Pseudonocardiaceae; genus Amycolatopsis; species Amycolatopsis sp. DSM 110486. The sequence goes on from NZ_CP080519.1 coordinate 4,322,160, forward strand.
GAGGACGACGTCCCGGTCGCCGGCGGCACCCCGCTTTCGGTGGGCGTAGGGGTGGAGCCGGGGGACGAAGGCGAGGTCGACGCGGAACCGGCAGGACGCGCGGGCTGCTGCGTACACGCGCCCCGCGCCGGAAGCAGGCCCAGCTCGTCGGAGCTGCCCGTGGTGATCTCGTAGCAGTTCAGCCGCGAAACCAGTGCCGACGTCCGCTGCTGCACGCGGGTCAGCAGCCCGCGCGCACCACTCAGGTCCGCCCGCGCGGACGTCGGGATCCGCGGCTGCTCGGCCGCCAGCAGCCGCGCCTGCTCCTTCGTCCACGTCTCGAGGTCCGACAGCTGCGTGCGCCCGCTGCCACCCGTCGCCAGGGTCGTCAGCGCCGTGACGCCCGCGCGGACGTCGCTGCTGAAATCACCGAGAGCCGTCCGGTACGCCGAAGGCGACGCGTCCGTCATGAGCCCCAGCTCGCTCACGCGGTTGGCCGCGAAGTCCAGGTGCTTTCGCGCCTTGGCCTCGTCGCCGAACGTCAGCCCCAGCGACGTCTCCTCGCCCGCGCGCTTCACGGTGTACAGCGCGTCGCCCGGCATGGCGTTTCGTGACAGCAGCAGCGTCAGCCCCGCCAGCCCCAGCACGAGCGCGATGCCGGCCGCCACGAGATCGGCCATCCGCGGTTTCCACCGTCGGCGCGCGACGGGCTCGCCGAGCCGGCCCTCGATCTCCGCCCGGATGCGCTCGCGCGTCTCGACGTCGGGCGCGCCCGCCTCGCCCAGCGAGCGCAGGGCGGCGACCACGGCCAGCTCATCGGCGAACTCGCCGTCGCGCTCCACGGGCGACGGGTCCAGGGCGCGATCGAACCGCTCGTTCTCGGCTCGATCCCGCGAAAACCACCCGGGCACGCCCACGGTGCTGCTCCGTCTCCACAAAGCTTCACAAAGCTCTACAAGCCCCGGCCCTGACAGCCGGTCTGCGTGGAGAAACGATTAAGAAGACGAAGAAGTTACGGTTGCGCCGGGACGTGAAAAAAGTCAGCGCAGCCCGGTGGGCAGCAATTGGGCCAGCCGGCGGACAGCCCGATGCTGCAACGCCTTGATAGCGCCCTCGTTGCGGCGCATCACCTGGGCCGTCTCCGCGACCGACAGCCCCTGCAGGAACCGCAGCACGATGCACTCGCGCTGGTCCTCGCCCAGCTCGGCGACGCAGCGCAGCAGCTCCGCGCGGGTCGCGCCTGCGATGGCCTGCTGCTCCGGCCCGGCCTGCGCGGCCGGCCCGACGGCCGAAACCGGTGCCGAGCCCGGCTCGCTCACCTCGTCGGTCACGACCTCGAGGCGGAAGCGGCTCGACTTCACGTGGTCGAGGATCAGGTTCCGGGCGATCGTGACGAACCACGCGCCGACGTCGCGGCCCTGGTAGCTGACCGACGTGATCCGGCGCAGTGCGCGCAGGAACGTCTCGCTCGTGACGTCCTCGGCCAGCTCGCGGTCGCCGAGGCGGAACAGCGCGTAGCGGTAGACGACGTCCACGTACCGGTCGTAGAGCTTCCCGAACGCGGAGGAGTCGCCCTCCTGCGCTTCGCGGACGAGGTCCCACGCCTCGATCTTGGCGGCTTCGGCGGGGTCCGGGGCCGGCGCGGCCTCGGTCGCGCGGGTCAGCGGGACGGCGGCGGGGCGCCCGAACGCACGTTCGGCGAACATCACGACGGGGCCGCGGTTCGCGGTGGTCGGCAGGGTCACAGGGCGGCACCTCCTGCGGTCCGAAGGCCGCGCGGGCGGCCTTCGCGATGGGCAGTGCCCTTGTCCCCCACACGAGCGGAGAGGGGCCGCGTTGCGTGTTCCACGACCGCGTAAACGGCGCAGACCAGCAAGTTCGTCACGGTGACTCCCTTTCTCGCGTCACCCGGCAGTGATCAACGCCACCCGGCGACGCAGTGCAGCATACGTGTAGTTACCGCGAAGTAGGTAGAGGTCCCGCGGTACCGGAGGTGCGACGATCGCGCGGCATCCCCGTTACGGGTGACAAGATGACAAAAGGGCTACAGCAGGAAGGGGGCCCGGTGGAGGGTGTCGCGCAGCTGCTCACCAAGGCGGCAGCCAGGTGGGCGGACGAAACGGCCGTCACCGAGACCGGCACGGGGGCCGCGCTCACCTGGCGGGAGCTCGACGAGGCGGCCCACGCGCAGGCGCGGCGGCTCGTCGAAGCCGGCGTGGCGCCGGGCGACCGGGTCGTGCTGCGGCTGCCGACGTCGGCGGATTTCGCCGTCGCCCTGTACGGCGTGCTGCGCGCCGGCGCGATCGCCGTGCCGCTGTCTCCGCAGGCGCCTGCGCCGGAGCTGGAGCGGCTGCTGACGCACTGCGACCCCCGGATCGCGATCCAGCGGGATGACTCCGAGTTACCTGACGGCCTCACCGCGTTGTCACCACGCGGCGAGCCAGGGGGAGACCCCGTGGACCTCGGCCGCGGCGGCGAGGACATCGCGGTGATCTCCTACACCTCCGGCACCACCGGCCCGCCGCGCGGCGTGCTGCTCTCGCACCGCGCGCTGCTGGCGAACCTCGAGCAGCTCAGCCGGGTCGACGGCGTGCTGGTGCACGAGGACCGCATGCTCGTGACCATTCCGCTGTTCCACGTCTACGGCCTCGGGCCCGGCCTGCTGCAGGCGACGTCCGTGGGCGCGACGCTCGTGCTCTCGGAGCGCTTCGAGCCGGCGAAGACGCTGGACGACTGCGCCGAATACCGCGTCACGTCGATCGCCGGCGTGCCGACCATGTACATGGAGTTCGCCGACCTCGGCGCCGAGGAGTTGGCGCGCGGGCTCGCGACCGTGCGGATGCTGACCTCGGGCGCCGCGCCGCTGCACCCGCGCGTGCTGACGGCAATCCGCGAGGCCACCGGCCACGAGGTCTACGAGGGCTACGGCCTCACCGAATGCGCGCCCGTGGTCACGTCGACGCTGGTCACGGGCTACCCGAAGCCCGGCTCGGTCGGGCGGCCGCTGCCCGGCATCGAGCTGCGGCTGGTCGACAGCGACGGCACCGAGGAGGGCGTGCCGCTCGACCCGGACGACGTCGCCGACGTCTTCGAGTCCGGCGGCGACACGGGACTGGTGTCGATCCGCGGCGCGAACCTGTTCTCCGGCTACTGGCCCGACGGCGCGCACGGCCCCGACGCCGAGGGCTGGTTCCGCACCGGCGACGTCGGCTACCTCGACCTCGACGGCGACCTGCACCTGGTCGACCGCGCCAACGACCTGATCATCGTCAATGGATTCAACGTCTACCCCCACGAGGTCGAGGACGTGATCTCGCGGCTGCCGGGCGTGGCGGAGGTCGCCGTGATCGGGGTCGTCGACGAGCGCAGCGGCGAGGCCGTGAAGGCCGTGGTGGTGCCTGCCGACGGCGCGGCGCTGTCGGAGCAGCAGGTGAGCGACCAGTGCGCGGCGAACCTGGCCGGGTACAAGGTGCCGCACCTCGTGGAGTTCGCGGAGAACCTGCCGCATTCGGCCACCGGGAAGCTGCGGCGGCTCAAGCTGCGCTGAGTGCGTCCGGCCGGGTTCTAGACTGCGGTGGTGCATCAGGTGACGGTGATGACGCGCGCCGGCTGCCACCTCTGCGAGGTGGCCGAGGCCGAGGTCGCGCGGATCTGCGGCGAGCTCGACGTGCCGTGGGAGCTCGCGGACGTCGACAGTGACGCCGAGTGGCGAGCCGAGTACGGCGACCAGGTTCCGGTGATCCTCATCGACGGTGCGGAACACGGGTACTGGCGCGTGGAGGAAGAGCGGTTCCGCCTGGCCCTGATCGGATAGTTCCGCCGGATAGTCCGATGCGGTAATCAAGTCGTAAGGGTTCCGGGCGATATCGGGGTCTGAGCCCGCCGAAGATGGTGGGGTGAGCGCGTTGAAGGAAGCCCCGCAGGTAGTCAAGCCCCCCGAGCCGCGGCGGCTGTCGTTGCTGATCGCGTCGTTGATCGGGCTGGCGGCCTTGGTCACCGCATTGGGCGTGGGGCATCTCATCGCCGGCTTCGTCGGTTACAACGCGTCGCCGTTCGTGGCCGTCGCCGACTTCGTGATCGCGCACAGCCCGCACGCCGTGGTGGTGTGGGCGGAGCAGACGCTCGGCACGGCGGACAAGACGGTGCTGAAGATCGGCCTCGCCGTGGTGCTGGTGCTGTTCGCGGTGCTGGCCGGGCAGGTTTCACGCCGGACGCCGCGGGGTGGCCAGATCGTGGTGGTGCTGCTCGGCATCGCCGGTGTCGCGGCCGTGTACGAGCGCACCGACGTCGGGCAGCTCGCGCTGCTGGCGCCCGTCGTGTCGCTGGCGGCTTCGGCGTTCGTGTTCACCTGGCTGCACCACTACGCGCTGCCGACGGCGTTCGACGACAGCCGTCCGCCGAAGGGGCCGACGCGGCGGCAGGTCCTGTCGCGCGGGATCGGCGTCGCGGCGGGCGCGGGGGTCGCGGCCGTCGCCGGGCAGGCGATCTCGAGCACGGGCAGCGCCGATCAGTCGCGCGCGGCCGTGGGACCGCTCGTCGCCGCGCGCAAGGCCCCGCCGCTGCCGCCCGATGCCGATTTCCAGAAGCTGGGCTCGCCGCCGTTCATCACGCCGAACTCGGACTTCTACCGCATCGACACGGCGTTCGTGGTGCCGCAGGTGCGCACCGAGGAGTGGAACCTGAAGATCCACGGCCTCGTCAACCGCGAGGTTTCGTTCTCCTACAACGACATCCGCTCGCGGCCGCTCGTGGAGCGCGAGATCACCATGACCTGCGTCTCCAACGAAGTCGGCGGGGATCTGATCTCCACGGCCAAGTTCATCGGCGTGGACCTCGTCGACCTGCTCAACGCGGCCGGTGTGCAACCGGGCGCGGAACAGATGTACGCGACGAGCATCGACGGCTTCACCTGCAGCACCCCCGCCAAGATCGCCCTCGACCCGACGCGCGGCGCCATGCTCGCCATCGGCATGAACGGCGAACCCCTGCCCGTCGAACACGGCTTCCCCGCGCGCATCGTCATCCCCGGCCTGTACGGCTACGTCTCCGCGACGAAGTGGGTCACCGACCTCGAGTTCGCCAAGTGGGACGACCGCCAGTCCTACTGGCTGCAGCGCGGCTGGGCCGAACAGGCACCCATCAAGACCGAATCGCGCATCGACACCGCCAAGGTGACCTCCGGCAAGCTCCGCGTCGCCGGCACGGCGTGGGCCCAGCACATCGGCATCGCGAAGGTCGAGGTGCGCGTGGACCAGGGCCCGTGGCAGCCGGCCACCCTGTCGACCGAGGTCAACAAGGACACCTGGCGCATGTGGTGGACCGACCTGGCCGTGCCGTCCGGCAGCCACACCGTGACGGTGCGGGCCACCGACCAGTCGGGCTACACGCAGACGGACCAGGCCGCCGAGCCTGTACCGGACGGCGCCTCGGGCTGGCACTCGGTGATGGTCAACGCCTGACTTGTTCTCGGCTGGTCAGCCGAGCCGGGTGTGGGAGATCAGCTCCCCGAACTGCTCCAGTGCGGGCTCCACGCGGTCGAGGTCGAACCGCCCTTCGTTCCACACCAGGACCTCGCCGCCATCGATGCGAAACGGTCGCGGGTGGGCGGTGAGCCATGTCTGAGCTTCGGGGGTGAGGACCGTGGCGTCGCCCTCGAACACGAACCGCCGATCGAAGTCGGGATTACCGGTCGCGCTCCCGCCCACGCCCAGCCGTCCCGCGACGACACCCGCAACCCCGCGGCGCCGCACAGTGAGTGCTGGCGCGCGGTACGTCCACCCCCGCTCGCCCGCCCCGGCGGCAAAGGTCGCGGTCCGGCGCCGGTACCCGCGCAGGTACCAAAGCCCGTAACCGCCGACGACAAGCGCCAGGACGACATACCAGTACCAGCGCCCGGCCAACGCTCGCCCACCTCCACGTCAACGGCTGACGGGCTTCAGCCCGGCAGCTTCTGAAAACAGCTGGTCCGGGTCGCCCTCGACGAGCATCCTCACCGGCCGCCGTGGACCCCGCTCAGCAACGGCACCAGCTCGGCCAGATCCGCCACCGCCGGCTCCACCCGCTGGGTGTTGAACCGGCCGCCGTCCCAGGTCTCGGCCATGCCCGCGACCACGCGGAACGGGCGGCCGTGCCGGCGTAGCCACTCCTGCATGGCGGGTGTCACCGGGCCGTAGGTGACCCAGTCCTGGTCGAACGGCTCGTCGCCGGTGCCGGCGCGGTTGAAGCCGAGGTCGCGGGCGAGCCGGCCCAGGGTGTCGCGCGGGGCGGCGTAGACCTCGGGCGCGGGGAAGGGCAGGCGCACGCCCGTGAGCTGCGTCCAGCGGCGGCGGGCGCGGTTCTGGTGGCCGACGACCTCGCTGTACTCGAAGGACAGCACCTCCAGCTCACGCCAGTGCCCTGCGACGGCGTGCCAGGTGCGGCGGCGGCGGCCGTAGCCCTCGAACGGGCGGCCGTAGCAGCGGCCGACGAGGTCGGGCTCGCGTTCGGTGTAGGACCAGCCGCGGTCGGCGGCGAAGGACTGGATGGCGGCGCGGTGGCGTTGGTAGCGCCGGTAGTACAGGTAGGCGCCGCCGATGACGACGATCGGTGAGATCACGTACCAGATCCAGTGGGTGGCCATCAGCCTGAACAACCTCCGAAACGCGGGCAGGGCGCGGATGATCTTGCCCGGCCGGCCCCGGTGCCCGGCGCCACTCGCGCCGCGGTCACCTGATCGGGGGCAGGTGTGCGTCGCGTCATGTCGATGACCAGTGACTTTGTGCGCGCGTTCACAAGTGGACTACCGTAGGGACTCGTCCCGCAAAAGCCCGGCATTGAACCGGACTCCAGTCGCGGGGTCAAGGGATGCGACCCAATCTTGAGGAGTGGCCGGCGTGGTGACACAGCGGGGGAGGCGCAGCGGTGCCGAACCGCCCGCTGAACCACCCCGCCGGGCCGCGAAGGGCAATGGCCGCGCCCGGCGGGCAGCGCCCGATGCCGACAACGCGCCCACGGCGGAGATGCCCGCGGTCGACAGCGCGGTCGAGACCGCCGTCCGCGCCAAGCAGATCCCCGAAGCGGCCGTCGCGCGCCTCGCCGTCTACCTCCGTGTCCTGTCCGGAATGGCGGAGCAGGGCGCGACCACCGTCTCCAGCGAAGAGCTTTCCGCGTCCGCGGGTGTGAACTCCGCCAAGCTGCGCAAGGACCTCTCCTACCTCGGCTCGTACGGCACGCGTGGCGTCGGCTACGAGGTGCAGGTGCTGGTCAGCCAGATCGAACGCATCCTCGGCCTCACTCGCCAGCACCGCGTCGCCGTGGTCGGGATCGGTAACCTCGGTCACGCGCTGGCCAACTACGGCGGGTTCCCCGGCCGCGGGTTCCCCGTAGAGGCGCTGTTCGACCTCGACCCCGACCTCGTCGGGGTTCCCGTAGGGGGTCTGCCCGTCTCGCACCTGGACGAAATCCCGCGAGTTTGCTCCGAACGGCAGATTTCCATCGGGATCATCGCCACACCTCCTACCGCTGCGCAGTCCGTGTGCGACAGGCTGGTGGCGGGCGGCGTCCAGTGCATACTGAACTTCGCGCCGGTGGTGCTCCAGGTGCCGGCGCACATCGAGGTCCGCAAGGTCGACCTGGCGGTCGAACTTCAGATCCTCTCGTTCCACGTGGCTCGCCGTGCCGATGACGCCCTGGCAATTCAGGGGAATACCGGGTTACCGGACGCCGGCCTGCCGATCGACAATGGCAGCAGCGGCAACGGACAGGCAGACGGCGGTCTTGGAATGGTGGTGCGCGGATGAGCGTGTTGGCGGTCGGGCTCTCCCACCGAAGTGCGGAGCTGACCACGCTCGAACGGGCCGCCGTGCCCGCCGAAGAGGTCACGAAGGTCCTGCACGAGCTGCAGCAGGCCGAGAGCGTGAGCGAGGCCATGCTGGTCTCCACGTGCAACCGCATCGAGGTCTACGCGGTGGTCGAGACGTTCCACGGCGGCGTCAACGACGTCTCCGACGTGCTCGCCCGCCAGGCCGGCATGGAGCCGGCGGAGCTCTACGACAACCTCTACGTGCACTACGCCGGCGCGGCCGTCGAGCACCTGTTCTCCGTGACCTCGGGTCTCGACTCGATGGTCGTCGGCGAGACGCAGATCCTCGGCCAGGTCCGCTCGGCCTACGCCACCGCGCGTGAGGCCGGCACCGTCGGGCGCACGCTGCACGAGCTGATCCAGACGACGCTGCGCGTCGGCAAGCGCGTGCACTCCGAGACGGGTCTCGACCAGCTGGGCGCGTCCGTGGTGTCCGAGGCGCTGGCCGCCGCGGGTGATCTCGTGGGCAAGCACGCCCTGATCGTCGGCGCCGGCTCGATGGGCGCGCTGACGGCGTCGCACCTGCGCAAGGCCGGCATCGGCGAGATCACCGTGGCGAACCGCACCGAGGCCAAGGCCGCGCGGCTCGCCGAGAAGACCGCGATCGAGGGCGTGCCCGCGCGCCCCGTGCCGCTGTCCGAGCTGGCCGACGCCGTGGCGAAAGCCGACATCGTCGTGTCGTGCACCGGTGCGCAGGATGCCGTGTTCCTGCCCGAGCACGTGCCCGCCCGCGCGGGCCGCCCGCTCGTGGTGTGCGACCTCGGTCTGCCGAAGGACGTCGACGCGGGCGTGGCCGACCTGGTCGACGTCACCGTCGTCGACCTCGAGACGATCCAGCGCCGCATGCGCGACGCCGGTGCCCCGACCACCGAACGCCAGACGATCAAGGCCAACGGCATCGTGCTCGACGAGGTGCGCGACTACCTCGCCGGCCAGCGCAGCGCCGAGGTCACGCCCACCGTCACCGCGCTGCGCCGTCGCGCGGCCGACGTGGTCGACGCGGAGCTGCTTCGTCTGGACAACCGCCTCCCGGACCTCGACACGCAGGTCCGCGAAGAAGTCGGCCGCACGGTCCGCCGTGTCGTCGACAAATTGCTGCACGCGCCCACCGTGCGGGTGAAGCAGCTGGCCGCCGAGACGGCCGACACCGACTACGCCAACGCGTTGCGCGAGCTGTTCTGCCTCGACCCGCAGGCCCCCGCGGCTGTGGCGAGCCCCACCGCCGTGCCGCCAGACATCGAGAAGAAGTAAGCAGTGGACAGAGTGATTCGCATCGGGACGCGGGGCAGCAAGCTCGCCGTCGCGCAGACCGAGACCGTGGCCGACAAGATCCGTGCCACCGGCGCCGAGGTCGAGATCGTCACGGTGACCACCCCCGGCGACGTCTCCAGCAAGCCGATCCCGCAGATCGGCGTCGGCGTCTTCACCTCGGCGCTGCGGGAAGCCTTGCTGCGCAAGGAAATCGACGTCATCGTCCACTCGTACAAGGACCTGCCCACGGCGCCGGCGGCCGGCATCGTGCTCGCCGCCGTGCCGCCGCGCGAGGACCCGCGCGACGCGTTGATCGCCCGCGACGGCCTCACGCTGGGTGAGCTCCCGCCCGGTTCGAAGGTGGGCACGGGGGCGCCGCGGCGCACCTCGCAGCTGCTCGCGCTGGGCCTCGGTTTGGAAATCGTGCCGATTCGGGGCAATATCGATACCCGCATGCGCAAGGTGACCGACGGCGAGCTCGATGCCGTGGTGCTCGCGCGTGCCGGACTGGCCCGGATCGGTTTGGTGGGGGCGATCACCGAGACCCTCGACCCGATCCAGATGCTGCCCGCTCCCGCGCAGGGGGCGCTGGCGGTGGAGTGCCGGGCCGAAGACGTGGACGTGGAGCACCTGCTCGCGTCCAGTTTGGACGACGAGGGCACGCGGGCCGCGGTGACGGCCGAGCGTTCTCTGCTGGCCGCGCTCGAGGCGGGGTGCAGCGCACCCGTGGGTGCGCTCGCCGAGATCGTCGAGGACCTCGACTCCGAGGGCGCGGTCGTGGAACGGATCTCGTTGCGCGGCACCGCGGCCGTCGAGGGCGAGAACGGTGCGGTCGACATGCTGCGGGCTTCCGCACTCGCCGACTTCACCGAGGCTGAGCAGCTCGGCCGGACGTTGGCCGCCGAGCTCCTCGACCTGGGTGCCGGCGCACTGCTTTCCGGCCCCGCCCAGTGACGCAACCCGCACCGCACCCGAACGACCAGCACCACACACCTGCGGCCGATGACGTACCCGGTCGCCTGACAGGAGAAACGCCAGAGATGACCCCCGCTCGCAAGACCGCTGGGCGCGTCGCCTTCGTGGGCTCGGGCCCCGGTGACGCCGGGCTGCTCACAGTCCGCGCCCAGGAGCTGCTCGCCAAGGCCGAGGTCGTGGTGACCGATCCCGACGTGCCTGCCGCCGTGCTCGCCTTCGCCGCCCCCGGCGCCGAGGTCCGGCCCGCCGTCGGTGAGCCCGCCGACGTGTCGAAGGACCTGACCACCGAGGCCAAGGCCGGGCGGCTCGTGCTGCGCCTGGTCGCCGGCGACCCGCTGACCACCCCCGCCGTGGTGAACGAGGTGCAGGCCGTGGCCCGCACGTCCGCCGTGTTCGAGGTGATCCCGGGCGTTTCCCCCGGCGCCGCGGTGCCGGCCTACGCCGGTGTCGCACTGGGCGGCACCCACACCGAGGTCGACGTCCGCGGCGAGGTCGACTGGGCGGCGCTCGCCGCGCAGCCCGGCCCGCTCGTGCTGCACGCCACCTCGGCGCACCTCGCCGAGGCCGCGAGCCGGCTCACGGAGAAGGGCATGCCGCCGTCCACGCCCGTCGCGGTGACGGCCAACGGCACCATCAACACTCAGCGCACCCTCGACTCCACGCTCAGCACGCTCGGCAACGACGCGGGTGAGCTCGTCGGCCCGCTGATCGTGACCATCGGCCAGGCCGCCGGGCATCGCTCGAAGCTGTCGTGGTGGGAGTCGCGCGCGCTCTACGGCTGGAAGGTCCTGGTGCCGCGCACCAAGGAGCAGGCCGGCGAGATGGCCGACCGGCTGCGCAGCCACGGCGCGACCTCGCACGAGGTGCCCACGATCTCCGTCGAGCCGCCCCGCAGCCCGGCGCAGATGGAGCGCTCGGTGAAGGGCCTCGTCGACGGCCGCTACCAGTGGATCGTCTTCACCTCCACCAACGCGGTGCGCGCGGTGTGGGAGAAGTTCGAGGAGTTCGGTCTCGACGCCCGCGCGTTCTCCGGCGTGAAGATCGCCTGCGTCGGCGCCTCGACGGCCGCCAAGGTCCGCTCGTTCGGCATCATCCCCGAGCTGATCCCGTCGGGCGAGCAGTCGTCCGAAGGGCTCTTGGCCGAGTTCCCGCCGTACGACGACGTGCTCGACCCGGTGGACCGGGTGCTGTTGCCGCGCGCCGACATCGCCACCGAAACGTTGTCCGCCGGCCTGCGCGACCGCGGCTGGGAAATCGACGATGTCACGGCCTACCGCACGGTCCGCGCCGCCCCGCCGCCCGCCGAGACCCGCGAGATGATCAAGACCGGCGGCTTCGACGCGGTCTGCTTCACCTCGTCCTCGACGGTGCGCAACCTGGTCGGCATCGCCGGCAAGCCGCACACACGCACCCTGGTCGCGTGCATCGGCCCGAAGACCGCGGAAACCGCCGTGGAATTCGGCCTGCGCGTCGACGTCCAGCCGGAGAAGGCCGACGTGCCGCACCTGGTGGACGCCCTGGCGGAGCACGCCGCCCGGCTTCGCGCGGAGGGGGCCTTGCCGCCGCCTCGGAAGGCGAAGCGGGCGCGTCGTAGCTGACGGTTCGTGGTTCGGGAAGGGCCCTTCTCCGGTATCCGGGGAGGGGCCTTTCTCGTGTACCGGAGTTTCCAGACACCTTGTCAGAACGTGGTTTTTCCCGAGGGCACGCGAAATGCCCCGCGAACAGCCGGAGTACCGTGAACGACGTGTTCCCTGAGCATCGACCCCGCAGGCTCCGTACCACGCCGGCCATGCGCAGGCTGGTCGGTGAAACGACGCTTCGCCCGCGTCAGCTGATTCTGCCCATGTTCGTGGCCGAGGGTATCGCCGCGCCGCGGCCGATTCAGAGTATGCCGGGGGTTGTGCAGCACACCCGGGACACGCTGCGGAAGGCCGCGGTGGAGGCGGTGAACGCCGGCGTGGGTGGGCTGATGCTGTTCGGTGTGCCGGCCAAGAGGGACGCCGAAGGGTCCGGCGCGGTCGACGAGAACGGCATCCTCAACGTCGCGCTGCGCGACCTGCGCCACGAGCTCGGGGACGCGACCGTCCTGATGGCCGACACGTGCCTCGACGAGTTCACCGACCACGGCCACTGCGGCGTGCTCGACGCGGACGGCGCCGTGGACAACGACGCGACCCTGCGCGTGTACGCGGAAATGGCCGTGGCGCAGGCGGAAGCGGGCGCGCACGTGCTCGGGCCCAGCGGCATGATGGACGGCCAGGTCGGTGTGATCCGCCGCGCGCTCGACGAGGTGGGCCACAGCGACAAGGCGATCCTCGCCTACTCGGCCAAGTACGCCAGCGCGTTCTACGGCCCGTTCCGTGAGGCCGTCGACTCGCAGCTCAAGGGCGACCGCAAGACCTACCAGCAGGACCTGGGCAACGCGCGTGAAGCGTTGCGCGAGATCGAGCTGGACCTCGCCGAGGGCGCCGACATGATCATGGTCAAGCCGGCACTGTCCTATTTGGACGTCATCAAGGCGGCGGCGGACATCTCGCCGGTTCCGGTGGCGGCGTACAACATCTCCGGCGAGTACGCGATGGTCGAGGCCGCCGCGGCCAACGGCTGGCTCGAGCGCGAGCGCACGATCCTGGAAGTGCTCACGTCGATCCGCCGCGCGGGCGCCGACCTGATCCTCACGTACTGGGCCGCCGAAGCCGCCGCCTGGCTCGACTGAGCCCGCACTGGGCTAGAGTCCACGAGTGGCCGAGAAGGACGACAACACCGCCGAACCCGCGGGGCTGACCAGCGACGACCTCGCGAAGCCGGAGCCTGCGTCGAACGAAGCCGAGCAGGGCGAAAAGGTCGAAGAGCAGGCGAAAGAGCTCCCGACCGGCTTCCCCCCGGCGCCGCCCGTCGCGTCGTACCCGGGGTACATGCAGAACGCCGAGGAGCCTGCGAAGGCGAAGGCTCCCGGACCGGTGCAGGCCGCGTTCATCCTCACGATCGTCGCGTCCGTGGTGCTGCTGATCGGCCAGGTCGTCACGATCTTCTTCAAGCAGCAGCTCGTCGACCAGGCCGTGAAGGCGACGGCGCCGGGCCGCAAGCTCGACATGGCGCAGCTCGAGTCCAACGCCACCACGCTCGTGTGGGCGCTGTTCGTCGGCGCGCTCTGCTACAGCATCATCATGGTGCTGTTCGCCTACAAGGCCCGCGAGGGCACGCGCTCGGCCCGCTCCGTGGTCACGATGCTGGCGCTGCTGGGGCTGGTGTTCCAGCTCGGGCTCGTGCGCAGCGTGTTCTCGGTGGTGTCGTCGCTGCTGCTGGTGATCCTGGTGGCGCTGCTGTACGTGCCGAGCACCTCCAGGGACTACTTCCCCAAGGTCGGCAAGAAGCTGTAATGGACCGCACGCTCTACTCCGAACCCGGCGTCGGCTGGGTGTCCCTGGTCTGGGGGCCGCTGTTCGCGGTGCTCGGTGCGGTGGCGGAGCTGGCGACCGGCGGCCCGGTGCACTGGATCCCGTGGCTGCTGATCGCGGTCGCGCTGTGCGGGCTCACGATCCCGTGGGTCTACGCGCGCCGGCGGTTCCTCTCGCTGGAAGTGACCACGCTGGCGTTGCGCCAGGGCCGCGAAAGCGTCGAGGCGAAGCGGATCGCGGACGTCACCGACGTCGGCACCCCCGTCGGCGCGCGCGTGCTCGGCGGCGGCTGGAGCGTGCCGAACAAATACGACGAGCTGCCCGTGAAGCTCGACGACGGCACGGTCGTGCTTGCGTGGGCCCGTGACGTCGAGGCGCTGAAGGCGGCGCTCACCCGGCTCGTCGAGGCGAACGAGGCGAAATGACGCAGGGCCCGAAACCTGAGAGGCTTGATCCCGTGATCGACCTTCCCCAGCCGACCGGCGCCGACCTCTGGCCCGGCGATTCGGCCAAGGCGGCGCGGCTCAACCAGCCGTGGCGCGCGTTCGTGGCGCTCGGCGAGCTGGTCGTGGCCGCGGTCGTGCTGTGGCTGGCGTTCCTGCTGTGGCACGCGGGCGTCGTCACGGTCGTCACCACCGCCGGCGACGGCGCGCAGCTGGCTTCGCAGCGGTACTTCGGTGGGCACATCGCGGGGGCACTCGCGCTCGGCGCGCTGTGCGCCGTGCTCGTGGTGGACGCGGTTCGTCAGCTGTTGCTCGCGGTGAGTGCGCGGCACCGTCGCAACAAGCACTGAGTCCGCAACTCGAGGCGCCACATCCACAGCTGACCCACAGGGAACCAACAGCTGACTGCTAAGCAGCGCCACCAGTGTTGCGCCCATGACGCGGCTGCGTACCCGGACATGGGTCATCAACGGGGTGCTGGTCGTACTGCTCGGCGGTGCGGCTTTCGGGATCTACCAAGCATTCACGCCGGCGAGCAACACCGCCCAGGCACAGACCCGCACCACACCGGTGCGCCGCGGCGACGTGACCGAAACGGTCTCCGCCGCGGGCACCCTCTCGAGCGGCTACACCGGCGCCGCCAACTTCACCACCTCCGGCAAGGTCACGAGCATCGACGTGAAGGTCGGTGACGTGGTGAGCGCGGGACAGAAGCTCGCCACGATCGACTCCACGCAGGCCGAGAAACAGCTGCAGGTGGCCAAGGCCAACCTCGACGTGGCCGAGGACAACCTCGCCGACGGCGAGGACGCCGCCACCTCGGCCACGAGCTCCGGTTCCGGTCAAGGACAAGGCCAGGGCCAGCAGTCCCAGTCGCCCCAGGAGTCCACCACCTCGCTGCAGGCCAAAGTGGACCAGGCACAGCTCGACGTCGACACGGCCCAGGCGGCCGTCGACGCGACGGTGCTCACCGCGCCGGGCGCCGGCACCGTGACCGCGGTCAACGGCACCGTCGGCCAGCAGGCCGGCAGCGGCGGGTCCGGAAGCTCCGGCGGCACCGGCTCCTCGGGCGGCACCGGCGGCAGCGGTGGCAACGGCCAGAGTGCGTCGAGCAGCTCCTCGAGCAGCTCGTCGTCCACCGGCTTCGTCCAGATCACCGACATGACCAACCTGCTCGTGGACACCTCCGTGGCCGAGATCGACGTGAGCAAGGTCAAGGCGGGCCAGAAGGCCACCGTCACGCTCAACGCCTCGCCCGACCAGCCGATCCAGGCGTCGGTGTCGAAAATCGACCTCACGCCCACGACCAGCGGCAGCGTCGTGTCCTACGGCGCGCAGCTCACGCTCACCAACCCGCCGTCGGGGCTGCGGCCCGGGCAGTCGGCGAGCGTCGTGATCACCGTCGCGGAGGCCGATAACGTGCTGAGCGTGCCGGCCGCCGCGGTCACCACCACGGGCACCACGAACATCGTCACGGTGCAGCAGAACGGCCGCGATGTGCCGGAGCAGGTGCAGATCGGCGTACGTGGTGAGTCCACTGTGGAGATCAAGTCGGGCCTCAACGAGGGTGACAGCGTGGTGCTCACGGCCGCGTCGCCGACCACGACCACGGGCGGCGCCGGACAGCGCGGCGGCGGAATCGGTGGCTTCGGTGGAACGGGTGGCACCGGCGGCGCCGGCGGCGGCTTCCGCGGTGGCCAGACCGGCGGCTTCGGTGGCGGGGGACGCGGATGAAACCCGTGATCGCGGTCTCCGCGCTGCGCAAGACCTACGGCTCCGGCGAGACGGCCGTCCACGCGCTGCGCGGGGTCGAACTGGTCGTGCGGCCGGGGGAGTATGTGGCCATCATGGGCGCGTCCGGCTCCGGCAAGTCGACGCTGCTGAACATGCTGGGCTGCCTCGATGTGCCGACCTCGGGCAAGTACCTGCTCGACGGCTTCAGCGTCGCGGACCTCAACGAACGCCAGCTCGCCCTGCTGCGCAACCGCAAGATCGGCTTCATCTTCCAGTCGTTCAACCTCGTGCCGCGCACGAGTGCGTTGTCCAATGTGGAACTTCCACTCGTCTACAGTGGACTTCGACGGGCCGCGCGCCGGACAAGGGCGTTGGCCGCGCTGGAAATGGTGGGGCTCACCGAGCGCGCCAAGCACCTGCCGAGTGAGCTTTCCGGTGGGCAGCAACAGCGTGTCGCCGTGGCGCGAGCGTTGGTGACGGGGCCCGCGCTGCTGCTCGCCGACGAGCCCACCGGCAACCTCGACCGCGCCAGCACCGAAGACGTGCTGGGCGTGTTCGACCGGCTCAACGCCCTGGGCCGCACCATCGTGGTGATCACGCACGAGGACGAGGTCGCCGAGCACGCGCACCGCGTGGTGCGGGTCAGCGACGGGCGGATCGTGGCCGACGAGCGCAACCGCAGCGTCGGAGTGGTCGCGTGAACGTGTTCGAGGTGCTGCGCTTCGCCGTGCGCGGCCTCACCGCCAACAAGCTGCGCTCCACGCTCACCACGCTCGGCATCACGATCGGCGTCGCTTCGGTGATCCTGCTGGTGGCGGTGGGCAACGGCGCTTCCGCCGCGATCGCCGCCAGCATCCAGGGCCTGGGCACGGACGTCGTGAACGTGTCGCCGTCGCGGGGCGGCGGGCAGGGCAGCGAGGCCCGGCCGCTGACCGTGCAGGACGCCCACGCGCTCGTGGATCCGGTCGGCGCACCCGACGTGAAGGCCGCTTCGCCGGTGGTCAACACCAACGCGACGGCCACGTACGGGCAGACGTCGTACGACATCTCGTCCGTGACGGGCACCGAACCGGCCTACTTCGCCACCACCAACCGCCAGATCGCCGACGGGGCGCTGTTCACCTCCGAGGACGTGAAGCAGGCGCGCAAGGTCGTGGTGCTCGGGCCGACCACTGCGCAGTCGATCTTCGGCGGTGCCGAGCCGGTGGGCAAGAACGTGCTGCTCAACAGCATCCAGTTCACCGTGGTCGGCGTGCTGCAGGCCAAGGGCAGCACCGGGTTGCAGAACGCCGACGACGTCGCGATCGCCCCGATCAGCGCGGTGCAGAACTCGCTCGCCGGCTACGGCAACCTCAGCCAGATCGCCGTGCAGGCCACGTCGGCCGACTCGGTGTCGCTCGCGCAGGCGGAGATCACCGCGATCCTCAACGCCCGCCACGGCATCCGCCTCGGCGGCACACCCGACTACCAGATCCAGAACTCCGAACAGCTGCTGGCGACGCGGACGTCGGCCACGCAGACGTTCACCGTGCTGCTCGGCGCGGTCGCGGCGATTTCCCTGCTGGTGGGCGGAATCGGCGTCACGAACATCATGCTGGTGACCGTGACCGAGCGGATCCGCGAGATCGGCATCCGCAAGGCGATCGGCGCGCCCCGGGCGGCGATCCTCGGCCAGTTCCTCGCCGAGGCCACGATGCTGAGCCTCTTCGGCGGGTTCCTCGGCGTGGTCATCGGCGTGGTCGGCAGCCAGTTCAGCTTCGCGGGCATCACCCCGGTGGTGGTGCCGTCGTCGATCGTGCTGGCCTTCGCGGTATCGGCACTGATCGGTCTCTTCTTCGGCAGTTTCCCGGCGAACCGGGCCTCGCGCCTGCGCCCGATCGACGCCCTCCGGCACGAGTAGGAGCCTTCGCACATGTCTTCGTCCACCCAGTCGCCCGGGTTGGGAAACCCCGTTCCCGACGAGCCGACGACCGAGTTTCCGCCGGTGACGGCGCCGTTGGCTGCTTCGCTTTCTCCTTCTCCGTCGCCTGAGGAAATCGTGGCTTCCCCGGCTGTCGAGGGTGACCTCAACCAGGAGATGAAGCGGGTCGCCAAGCCGTTCGGCAAACCGACGTTCGTGCTGGCCGGCCTGCTGGTCATCGCCTTGTCCTTCGCCGGTGGCGCCTGGACGCACTCGGCGCTCGGCTCCGGCTCCAGTGGCGGCGGTGCCGCCGCTGCCCGCGCAGGCGGCCAGCAGGGTGGCGCCCGCGGCACCTTCGGCGGCCGCGGCACCGGTCAAGGCACGGGCACTGGCACAGGCCAGGAAGGCGCCGGCCAACAGGGCGCGGGCCAGGGCGCCGGCGGCTTCACCGGCGCCCGCGGCGGCGCCGGCCGCGGCACCGTCGGCACGGTCGAAAAGGTCGACGGCACCACCGTCACCCTGAAAACCGCGCAGGGCACCGACGTCACCGTGTCCACTTCGGACTCCACCACCGTCGGCCTCACCCAGCCCGGCAAACTCTCCGACCTCAAACCCGGCGCCACCGTCACGGTCCAGGGCCGCCCCGGCTCCGACGGCACCGTCGCGGCGCAGGCGATCGTGCAGCAGCCTGCTCGCTGACCTGTGAAACTCGATTACTTACCGTTTGGTCGGTAACTGGGTATCATCCGCGGTCCGTCACCTCATGGACGCGCTGTCGTACCCGGTCCTCGAAGGCAGCAACGTCGGCGTCCGCCGCAGGCAGCTGCAGGAGCTGATCCGGACGCCCGGCTACGACCCGCTGTCCGCCTCCGGCCTGGCCTGAGCGGCGGTCAACGCCGGCACCAATGGGGCGAGCGCCGACCGCAGCAGGTCCGGCAGTGAACCCGACACCACGACAAAACCCGAGGTCACCGGCTGGGCCCACTGTTCGAGCGCGATCCGCACGGCGGCGGCGACGGCGGCCGCCAGCACGCGGGCGGTGGGCCCATCCGGCACGCGCTCCGCCAGCACGGAGGTCAACGGTGGTTCCAGGGCCCCCGCCGAACGCGCGTACGCGGTGCGCAACGCGGGGCTCGTCGTGATGAGCAGCAGCGCTTCGCGGGCGTCCTCGCCGGGCTCGGTGTACTGCGTGACCACGGCCTCCACCACCGCGTCGGCCAAGCTGCCCAAAGAAGCACGGACGGCGGCCGCGACCCGCGTTTCACGATCGCTGGTCACCGCGAAGACGATCGCGTCCTCCCGGCTGGCGAAGTAGTTGTTGTACGTCCGCGGCGAAACCCCGGCGGCTTCGGCGATGTCGTCGACCCGCACGTTCTCCGGCCCACGCTCCCGCGCCAGCCGCAACGCGGCGGAGCTCAACGCCGTGCGGGTGGCTTGCTTCTTGCGTTCACGCAGACCGGTCACGGGCCTAGTAAAGCCGAAAACCTGCGGATCCGCAATCTTGCGTGCACGCAACTTTGCGAGTTAGTCTCGCCGCCATGAGAGCGAACGGCATTGCCTACGACACCGGATTCCTCAAGAACGGGGCCACTTCCTGGGACGACTTCGACGCGGACGTCGTCCGGCGCGAGCTCACGATCATCCGCGACGACCTGCACTGCACCGCCGTCCAGCTCGTCGGCGGCGTCCCCGAGCGGCTGGAGATCGCCGGGCGCCTGGCCGCCGAGCTGGGCCTGGAGGTGTGGTTCTCGCCGTACCCGCTCGACCTGACTGTGGACGAGCTGCACGAACTGTTCGCCGACTGTGCCGAACGCGCCGAACGGATCAGGCACACCGGGGCGGAGGTCGTGTTCGTCGCCGGGGCCGAGCTGTCGGTGATGGTCCAGGGTTTCGCCGAAGGCGCCACGCTGGAGCAGCGCCTCGGCCGGCTGCTCGGCGACCCTGCCGACCGGCCTGCTCGCTTGGCAACGGTGAGCGAACGCCTCAACGACTTCTTCCGCGAAGCTGTGCCCGCGATCCGCAAGACCTTCGGCGGCAAGGTCACCTACGCGGCCATCCAGTTCGAACGCGTCGACTGGGACCTGTTCGACTTCACGACGCTGGAGCTGATCCGCTCGGCCGCCGTCGCCGACGTGTTCCGCGAAGGCGTGCGGACGTTGACGCAACAGGACAAACCCGTGGTCATCACGGGGTTCGGCACGGCCACCTGGCGCGGCGCCGGTGACGTCGCGCCGCGCAGCATGGAGATCGTCGAGAACGACCAGCACGGCCGGCCGATTCGGCTGAAAGACGTCTACGAACGCGACGAGCCCGGCCAAGCCCGGTACCTGACCGAGCTCCTGGAGATCTTCGAAGAAGAAGGCGTGGACAGCGCGTTCGTCTACCTCTTCGCCCTGCGCACGCACCCGCACCGCCCCGACGGCGACCCGCGCGACGACCTCGACCTCGCCGGCGGCGGCATCGTCAAGGTGCTGGAAGGCCGCGGCGGCACGACGTACCCGGGCCTGCCGTGGGAGCCCAAGGCGGCTTTCCACGCCGTCGCCGAGCGTTACCGCATCCTGCCCTAGTTACCCGGCCGGGCGCCGCCTTAACTGGCGGTACCCGGTTCCGTGTCCGATCGTGCACCCATCGGACCCCTGACGGTGGTAATTCCCTTGGTCTTCCTTGCTCGCGGCGTGTCACGCGTGGATCACTGAATTCGCCGGCGCGGGCGAGCTGCCGCAGTTCCCCGGTGCCGGTGCGTTCTCGGTGTGGGCCGTACTGGTGGCCGGCGCGACGGTGACGACGTGGGCGGTCGGGATGATCTTCGCGAGCCTCGCGTTCTGGGCGCCGAAGCTCGACCTGCACAGCCTCTTCGGGAACGTCTGGCAGCTTGCCCGCTATCCCGCCGACATCTACGCCCGGCCGCTTCGGCGTGTGTTCACCTACGTGCTGCCGCTCGCGGTGGTCGCCTCGGCGCCTGCCCGCGTCCTCGCCCGCCCGGCCGACGCGCTGCTCGTGCTCGGCGCGCTGGTCACCGCGGCCGCCGCGGTGCTCGTCGCGATCCTCGTGTGGCGCACCGGCCTGCGTCGCTACACGGGCGCGAGCAGCTAGTTTCCGTTTACGATCGCTGCGCATGGTCGCACTCGTGCTGAAGATGTCCGTCTCGCTCGACGGCTACGTCGCGCCGGCCGACGGGCGCACCGAGCTACCTGCTCGCCCACGGCGGCGTCCGGTTCGCCCGGTCCCTGATCGAGACCGGCCTCATCGATGAGTACCGCCTCGTCGTCCACCCGGTCGTGCTGGGTGACGGCGAGCGGCTCTTCACGAAGCCGCTCACCCTCGACCCGGTGAGCACCACCGCCTTCAGCCGCGGCACCGTCGTCCACGTCTTCACGGCGCGCGAAGCTAGTTGAGATTCTCGTTCAGCGCGATGATCGCCACGTTCAGCGCCGTCGCGTAGACGATCCAGAAGAAGTACGGCAGCAGCAGCACCGCGGCCAGGTGTGAGCGGCGGTAGAACAGACCGATCGTCATCAGCGTGGTGAAGCCGAGCAGGATGATGTCCACGCAGGCCAACCGCGTGGAGCCGCCCGCGAAGAACAGCGGTGCCCACAGCAGGTTGAACAGCAGGCTGACGCCGTACATGGCGAAGCCCTGCGTCTCGCCGTCCGTGCGCCAGTAGACCCAGCCGGCGAACGCGAGCAGCACGTACAGGAGTGTCCACACAGGACCGAACAGCTTCGCCGGCGGTGCCCACTCCGGCAGCACGAGCCGCGCGTACGTCTCGGGCGCCGACGTGGCCGCGAGCGAGCCCACGATGGCGACCACGGCGACCAGCACGAAGAACACCACGAGCACGACCCAGGGGTTGCGTCGGTGGGTGGACGTGGTCACGTTCCCTCCCCGTCACGCCGGCTCGGCGGTACCTGGCGAACCGCCCGTGATCGGCCATATTAGGAGCACCGCCGCCCGCGCGCGCGATGTCGGCTCGGGGATTTGCGAGACTGGACGGGTGAGCACTGGCACCGAGCAGTCCAAGGTTTGGTTCGAACGCGCGAAGGCGGCCGTCCCGGGCGGGGTGAACTCGCCGGTGCGGGCGTTCAACTCGGTCGGCGGCACCCCGCGTTTCATGGTCCGCGGCGAGGGCCCCCACCTGTGGGACGCCGACGGCAACCGCTACGTCGACCTCGTCTCGTCCTGGGGCCCGATGATCCTCGGGCACGCCCACCCGCAGGTGGTCGAGGCCGCGCGCGCGGCCGCCACGAGCGGGCTGTCGTTCGGCACGCCGACGATCGGCGAGGTCGAATTGGCCGAGGAGATCATCGGCCGCGTCGAGCCCGTCGAGCAGGTGCGCCTGGTCAACTCCGGCACCGAGGCGACGATGAGCGCGATCCGCCTCGCCCGCGGGTTCACCGGCCGCGCGAAGATCGTGAAGTTCGCCGGGTGTTACCACGGTCACGTCGACGCGCTGCTGGCCCAGGCCGGCTCCGGCGTCGCGACGCTCGGGCTGCCGACCTCGCCCGGCGTCACGGGTGCGCAGGCCGCCGACACGATCGTGCTGCCCTACAACGACCTCGACGCGGTGCGGAAGTCCTTTGTGGAGAACGAGGGCGAGATCGCGGCGGTGATCACGGAGGCGGCCGCGGGCAACATGGGCGCGATCGCCCCGGATGCCGGGTTCAACGCGGGACTCGCGGAGATCGCCCACGAGCACGGCGCGCTGCTGATCATGGACGAGGTCATGACGGGCTTCCGCGTCTCGCGCGCCGGCTGGTTCGGCCTGGAAGGCGTGGCCGGTGACCTCTACACCTTCGGCAAGGTCATGTCGGGCGGGCTGCCGGCCGCCGCGTTCGGCGGTCGCGCCGACGTGATGGCCAAGCTCGCGCCGGGCGGTCCCGTCTACCAGGCGGGCACGCTGTCGGGGAACCCCGTCGCCGTCGCCGCGGGCCTCGCGACGCTGCGAGCGGCCGACGACGCCGTGTATGCGGCGCTTGACGCCAACGCGAAGCGGCTCGGCGGGCTCTTCGACGCGGCGCTGACCGAAGCGGGCGTCGCGCACAACGTGCAGTACGCCGGCAACCTCGTGAGCGTCTTCTTCGCCGACGGCGCCGTCCGCGACTACGCGGGCGCGCAGGCCGCCGACACCTGGCGCTTCCCGGCCTTCTTCCACGCTTTGCTCGACGCCGGCGTGTACGCGCCGCCGAGCGCGTACGAGGCGTGGTTCGTGAACGCCGCGATGGACGACGAAGCGTTCGGCGTGATCGAGGCGGCCCTCCCGGCCGCTGCCCGCGCCGCGGCCGAGGCGGTCAAGCCGTGACCACTGTCGTCCACCTCCTGCGCCACGGCGAAGTCCACAACCCCGACAAGATCCTCTACGGCCGGCTGCCGAACTTCCGGCTGTCCGACCGCGGGCAGCGCCAGGCGCTCACCGTCGCGGAAGCCGTGGCCGGCCACGACCTCGCGCACGTCGTCGCGTCGCCGCTGCAGCGCGCCCAGGAGACGGCGGCGCCGATCGCGGCCGCCCACCGCCTCGACATTGCGACCGACGAGGGCCTGATCGAAGCGGGCAACGTCTTCGAGGGCCAGCGCGTGGCCGTCGGCGACGGTGCGTTGCGCCAGCCCAAGGCGTGGCCGCACCTGGTCAACCCGTTCCGCCCGTCGTGGGGCGAGCCGTACGTCGAGATCGCGCACCGGATGCTCGGCGCGGTGTACCGCGCCCGCGAGCAGGCCGAGGGGCGCGAGGCGCTGTGCGTGTCGCACCAGCTGCCGATCTGGACGCTGCGGCGGTTCCTCGAGGCCAAGCGGCTGTGGCACGACCCGCGCAACCGTCAGTGCTCGCTGGCTTCGCTGACGTCGCTGGTCTTCGACGGCGAGGCCCTCGTGGACATCGTCTACAGCGAACCCGCGGGCACCACGGACCCGAAGGTGACGGGCGCATGAAGCGGGCGATCGGCGCTCTGCTGGCCGCCGCGCTTGTGGTGGCCGGCTGCTCCACGGGCAAGGACGCCGTCGTCTCCGGCGGCACGTTCAGCTTCGTGTCGCCGGGCGGCCAGGTCGACATCAAGTACCCGGTCGCGCAGCGCCAGACCGCGCCCACGCTGGCCGGCGACGACCTCATGAACGAAGGCAAGCAGCTCTCCATCGCCGACTTCCCCGGCCAGGTGCTGGTGATCAACCTGTGGGGCCAGTGGTGTGGCCCATGCCGCGCGGAGGCGCCGGAACTCGAGACCGCCAGCAAGGAGTTGGCCCCGCTCGGCGCCAAGCTCATCGGCCTCGACGTCCGCGACCCGGCCCGCTCGGTCGCCCAGGACTTCGTGCGCGACCGCGACATCACGTACCCGTCCATCTGGGACGCTTCGGGCCGCGTGCTGCTGAGCCTCGAGGGCTACCCCCGCAACCTCATCCCCTCGACCATCGTGCTCGACAAGCAGCACCGCGTCGCCGCGATCTTCCTGCGGGACGTCCTGGCGTCGGATCTGATGCCGACGGTGAAGGGCCTGCTGGCCGAGAAGTAGCCCGCCTGCCCGCTCGCTCACTCGGTGACCGGCGCGGCCGGATCCGTCCGGCAACGCCGGTCACGAGTGGGACCTTGGTCCCCTTCGGGCTGTGGCGTACGTCCTGTGAGCTGCCCCCGCCCGTCTTACGCGAAGCTCACTGCCTACTCTCAAGTGCGTGAACTCCGTGTCCGAGCTGGCGATCTCCGGACCGCTGCTGCTCGCCGCGGGCGTGGCGTTGCTGGCCGGCGCGATCTCGTTCGCGTCGCCCTGCGTGGTGCCGCTCGTGCCCGGGTACCTGGCGTACCTGGCGGCGCTGGTGGGAGCCGACGCGCCGGCGGTGAGTGTCGACGAGGAACGCAAGAAGGGCCGCTACGCCGTGCTCGGCGCCGCGGGTCTGTTCGTGCTCGGGTTCACCGTCGTGTTCGTCGCGACGCTCGGCACGCTCGTCTGGCTCGCGGACACGTTGCTGATCAACCAGGACCTGCTGCAGCGCATCGGCGGTGTGCTCACGATCGCGATGGCGCTGGTGTTCCTCGGCTGGATCCCGGGCCTGCAGCGAGAGGTCCGCTCGCACCGCGTGCCGGGCGGCGGGATCTGGGGCGCGCCGCTGCTGGGTGCCGTGTTCGGCCTCGGCTGGACGCCGTGCATCGGCCCGACGCTCTCGGCTGTCACGAGCCTCGCGAGCGCCACGGGCGGCGCGGCCGCGCGCGGGTACCTGCTGGTGCTTGTCTACTGCCTGGGCCTCGGCCTGCCGTTCCTGCTGATCGCGCTCGGCGCCCGCTGGGCCGTGCGCGCCACCGACTGGCTGCGCCGCAACGGCCGCCGCGTGCAGCTCATCGGCGGCGGGCTGCTGATGGTCGTCGGCATCCTGCTCGTCACCGGACTCTGGGGAGACGTCATGGGCTGGCTCCGCAACTCCGTCGCCTCGAACCTGGTGTTGCCACTGTGACCACCACTGAAGCGCCCCCGGCCAGCCCGCAGCACCCTTACCGGCCCTCGGCCGGCAAGCAGCTGCTCGCCTTCCTGCGCAACACCTGGCGCGGCCTCACGTCGATGCGCACCGCGCTCGTGCTGCTGTTCCTGCTGGCGCTCGCCGCGCTGCCCGGCGCCCTGCTGCCGCAGAACCGGCTCAACGCGGCCAAGGTCGACGAGTACATCACCAGCCACGGCTGGTGGGGCACCCTGCTCGACAAGCTGGAGTTCTACGACGTCTACTCCAGCGTCTGGTTCTCGGCGATCTACCTGCTGCTGATGATCTCGCTCATCGGCTGCCTCACGCCGCGCAGCTGGGACTACGTCAAGCAGATGCGCGCGAAGCCCGTGCTGACGCCGCGCAACCTGGCGCGCATGCCGCACCACCGCATCGTCCGCACCTCGCGCACGCCCGAGTCGATCCGCGAAGACGTGCGCAAGCAGCTTTCCGGCTGGCGCAGGATCGAGCGTGACGAAGACGACGGCGGCGGCTACAGCATCTCCGCCGAACGCGGCTACCTGCGCGAGACCGGCAACCTGCTCTTCCACTTCGGCATGCTCGGCCTGATCATCTTTTTCGCCCTCGGCAAGCTCTACAGCTACGAGGGCCAGGTCATCGTGCAGGCCGACGGCAGCCAGTTCTGCAACTCCGGCATCTACAACTACGACTCGTTCGAAGCCGGCCTGCGCATCGACGGCACCGACCTCGACGCGTTCTGCGTGAAGGTCAACGACTTCACCGCGAACTACACGCCCGCCGGCGAGGCCGACTACTACCACTCGAACATCCAGTACCAGTCGGGCGACGACCTCAAGACCAACACGTGGCGGCCGTACAACCTCCAGGTCAACGATCCGCTGCGCACCGTCGGCGACCGCGTCTACCTGCTGGGCAACGGCTACTCGCCCCAGTTCACCGTGACGTTCCCGAACGGCGAGCAGCGCACGCAGAACACGCAGTGGCGGCCCACCGACACGACCACGATGCTCTCGCAGGGCGCCACGAAGTTCGACCAGCCCGGCATCACCGACGAGATCCAGCGGCGCACCAAGCAGCTCGCGATCACCGGGGTGCTCGCGCCGACTTCGTTCGTCCACGGCGGGATCCTCACCTCCACCGCGCCCGAGCTGAACAACCCGATGGTCGCCGTCGACGTGCTGCGCGGCGACCTCGGCCTCGACGCGGGCCGCGGGCAGTCGGTGTTCGAGGTCGACCAGGGCCGAGTGGCCGACGGGCGCCTCAAGCGCGTCGCGCGGCAGAACCTGGCCATCGGCCAGTCGGTGACGCTCGACGACGGCACCAAGGTCCGCTTCGACGGCGTGAACAAGTGGGTGAACCTCCAGATCTCCCACGACCCCACGCAGGTGTTCGTGCTCGGCTTCGCGATCGTGATGTTCGTGGGCCTGGGCGGATCGTTGCTGGTCAAGCGGCGGCGGGTGTGGGTGCGGGTGCGCCCGGGTGACGACGGACACGCGGGTACCGTGATCGAGGTCGCCGGGCTGGCGCGCACCGACCAGGCAGGGTACGGCGAAGAGTTCCAGCGGATCAGCGAACGGCTGGTCACGGGCCGGAAAGGCAGCTGAGGCATGCAGATCAACGAGACGTTGTCGCAGTACAGCGACTGGTTCTACACCACCACGGTGGCGATCTATGTCCTCGCGCTCCTGCTCTCGCTGTTCGAGCAGGCCTTCGGCGCGAAGGGCCGCCAGGCCCACGCGCGCAGCGCGCAGAAGTCGCTGGTCGGCGCCGGCGGGCCGGTGATCGAGGACGCCGACAACCCGGCTGAGCCCGAGGCCCCGCGCGAGGTCGGCCGCGCCGAGCGCATCGGCCGCATGGGTGCGTCGCTGCTGGTGCTGGGCGCGCTGCTGCAGCTCACCGCGATCGTGCTGCGCGGCCTCGCCGTGCACCGCGCGCCGTGGGGCAACATGTACGAGTACGGCATGGCGGTCACCTTCATCACGGTGGTCGCGTGGCTGATCGTGATCCGGAAGTTCCCGGTGCGCCACCTCACGGGCTTCCTGCTGCTGCCCGTCGTGATCCTGATGTTCATCAACGGCACGCTGCTCTACACGGTGGCCGCGCCGGTCGTGCCCGCGCTGCAGTCGTACTGGCTCTACATCCACGTGTCGGCCGCGATCATCGGCTCCGGCGTGTTCCTGGTGCCCGGCGTGGCGAGCGTGCTCTACCTCTTCCGCACCGCGTACGACCGCAACCCGGCCAAGTTCCCCGGCTTCGGCCCGAAGCTCCCGGCCGCCGACGTGCTCGACCGCATCGCCTACCGCGCCACGATCGTGGCGTTCCCCATCTTCACCTTCGGCGTGCTGTGCGGCGCGGTGTGGGCCGAGGCCGCGTGGGGCCGGTTCTGGGGCTGGGACCCGAAGGAGACCGTCGCCTTCATCGCGTGGGTCGTTTACGCCGCCTACCTGCACTCCCGCGCCACCGCGGGATGGCGCGGCACGCGGGCGGCCGTGATCAACATCGTCGGTTTCGCGGTGACGATCTTCAACCTGTTCTTCATCAACCTGGTGACTGCCGGACTGCACTCCTACGCAGGGGTGAACTGACCGGGGGTCCACGCGGTTCGTAACACTCCACCCGACTACCGTCGATACCTGAGGATCCAGCAGGCGGTGCGATCGGGAGGTTGGCAGCGGTGACCGGACCCAGCGAAGAGGCGGCCACCCGGGCGGAGTCCGGCGGTGTTCCAGGGCCGCCCGAGCAGGCTCAGGCACAGCCCGAACCCGCTCCGGAACCGGCGGCCGAACTGTTCTCCGACGAACGCACGGACTCGACGCCGCACCCGTCCGCGGACGCGTATGAGGCCCAGCCGACTCAGGTCGTGGCCTCGCCCAACCCGAACTCGGGCCCGCACGCCGTGCCGGGTCAGCCCGTCGCGCAGGCGGCCCAGCCGGCGCAGCCCGGCCAGGTTCCGCCCGGGTACGCGCAGCAGCAGTACGACCAGAACCTTCCGCCGCTGCAGCCGCAGCAGCAGTACCCGCCCGCGGGTTACCCGCAGCAGCAGCAACCGCAGCAGCAGCCTTCGGTCCTGCCGCAGCCGGGCGGCCGGCACTCGGCCGTGCCCGACGACCTGACCACCGCGCACTTGGTGAAGCAGGCGAAGCGCACGCCGCAGTCCGGCTGGCGCAAGGCGCTGTTCGTGGGCACCGGCAAGCTGCTCAACCCCGGCGAAAGCCCGGCCGACACGCGCCGGCGCGAGCTGATCGCGCGCGTGAACCAGCCGCTGCGCGGGTGCTACAAGATCGCGATGCTGTCGCTCAAGGGCGGCGTCGGCAAGACCACCACCACGACCACGCTGGGCTCGACCTTCGCCTCGCTGCGCGGCGACCGCGTGGTGGCCGTGGACGCGAACCCGGACCGCGGCACGCTGTCGCAGAAGATCGCCATCGAGACCACGGCGACCGTGCGGCACCTGCTGCGCGACGCCGAGAAGATCACCCGCTACAGCGACGTCCGCTCGTACACCTCACAGGGTTCGAGCCGGCTGGAGATCCTCGCCAGCGAGCAGGACCCGGCTGTGTCGGAGGCCTTCTCCGAGACCGACTACCGGCGCACGGTCAACCTGCTGGAGCACTTCTACAACATCGTGCTCACCGACTGCGGCACCGGCTTGATGCACTCGGCGATGAAGGGCGTGCTCGACGTCGCCGACTCACTCGTGGTCGTCTCGTCGGGCTCGGTCGACGGTGCCCGCAGCGCCTCGGCCACGCTCGACTGGCTCGAGGCCCACGGCTACGGCGACCTGGTGAAGCGCTCGGTCGTGGTCATCAACTCCGTGCGCCCGAAGGGCAGCTCGGTCGACCTCGACAAGCTCTCGGCCCACTTCGGCGCGAAGGTCCGCGCCGTGTGCCGCATCCCGTTCGACGCGCACCTCGAGGAGGGCGCGGAGGTCGAGCTGGAACGCCTGGGCGGCGACACGCGCCTGGCGCTGCTGGAGCTGGCGGCGACGGTGGCCGACGGCTTCGGGGCGCAGCAGTACCGCTGAGCCAAGACCGCTGATTCAGTACCGCTGCTCGGTAGCACGGAGCCCGGTTCGTAAAGCGTTGCGAAAGCGCCCCGGCCGCACGTGCTGGGGCGCTTTTACGTCTTGCCGGCGCTCAGGCGTCCGGGTCGTCGGTGGGCCGCTTGCGCTGCTGCTCGCCGAGCTTGCGCAGGAAGTCGGGGTCGTCGTCGGGCGCGAGGGTGGGCCGCCGATCGGGCACACCGATGCGTTGCGCGCCGAAGGCCCGCCACAACAGAACGGCGATGGTGATCGCGCCCACCGCTGCGAGCAGAGCAATCATGCCCGGTCCTTCCGTCGTGCAAGGCCTTGCCGGTTCCCCAGGTTAGCCCCAAAACGCCGCGCCGGCCCGAACCCCGGGTACGACGAAGGGTCGTGACCGGTAAGAGGTGCGGGAAGTCACCTCTTACCACTCACGACCCTCTCGTCGCGGTGGTTCAGGCCTTGCGGGCCGGTTCGCTCGCGTCGGTGGTGAGCTCGGCGAGGAGCTCGTTCACCTCGGACTCGCGGAACCTGCGGTGCCCGCCCGGGGTCCGGATCGAGCCGATCCGGCCGGCCGTGGCCCACCGGGTGACCGTCTTCGGGTCCACCCGGAACAAGGCGGCCACCTCTCCCGGGGTGAGCAACCTTCCGCCCATCGTCGCGGTCATTTTCCGCCTCCTTAACGACCTACTTGCTATACCGGAGGCATCGGGCCTTTCGCCCGTCGCGCCGGGGTAGCCAACGCGGCAATCGTGGCACTTCACCCGTCGGGTACTCGAACGGTTGTCCTTGAGTAAAGAGCCCTTAAAGTGCAAAAGGGACATAACCTCTGGCGTCCTCCCGTGTGTGAAGTCCTTGTTCAAATGGCTCTGACCAGGAGGTTTTCTTCTGCGGAGCGGCGGCCTCAGGTAAAGACGCGCCAAAGGGGCATCGCGGGCGATAGCGGCCATCGGCGACGTTGTGACGCAGTAGACACTCTGTCCGTTGATCCGGGCGTCTTACCTTCCCTGCGACCGGCGCGGGCCGCGAAGCATAATGAGCCGGTGGATCAGCTGGACCGGAAGATCATCGCGGCGTTGCGGGTCAACGGCCGGGCCACCTACGCCGACCTCGGCCGTTCCGTCGGTTTGTCGGCCTCGTCGGTGCACGAGCGCGTGGGCAAGCTCGAGGCCGCGGGGGTGATCACCGGCTACCACGCGATGGTGGACCCGGGCACCGTCGGTCTGGGCGTCACGGCGCTGGTGGGCATCCACCCGACGGACACCGCCACCGACGAGGACGTGGCCACCGCACTCGGCGAGCTCGCCGAGGTGGAGAGCTGCTACGCCGTGGCCGGCGACGAGGCGTTCGTGGTGAAGGTGCGCGTGTCGACCGTCGACGAGCTGGAGCACACACTCGGGCGGCTGCGGCGCATCCCGGGCGTCGGGCGCACCAACACGACGGTGGTGCTCTCGACCCGCTTCGAGGGTCGCCCGAACAACGCGGGCCTGGACGAAGAGGCCGAGAACAAGGCGTAGCCTCCCTTGATGTGAGCGAATCGCCGGAACCCGAATCGCCGGAAAACCTGCCCCGTGACCTGACGCTGTACCTGGTCGCGCGCTTCGCGCTGGTGGCCGTGGTCGCCTGGGTGCTGTCGCTGGTCGGGGTGCCGCTGCTGGTGTCCCTCCTCATCGGGCTCGTCGTGGGCCTGCCGCTGGGTCTGCTGCTGTTCCGCAAGCTCAACGCGCGCGTGACGGCCGGGCTGGCCAAGCGCAACGAGTCGCGGGCTCGTGCGCGGGCCGCCCTGCGCGCCCAGTTGCGCGGCGACCTCCCGTCGAACCCGGGCGACGAGGCCGCGTGAGCAGGCTCCACAACCGGGCCTGGGTGCGTGAGGCCGTCCGCATCATCGAGGCCGACGCGAACCGCAGCGCCGACACCCACCTGCACGTGTTCCCACTGCCCCAGGAATGGGGCGTCGACCTTTACCTGAAGGACGAGTCCGTGCACCCCACGGGCTCGCTCAAGCACCGGCTGGCCCGGTCGCTGCTGCTCTACGGCCTGGTCAACGGCCAGATCGGCCCGGACACCACGCTCATCGAGGCCTCCAGCGGCTCGACGGCGGTGTCCGAGGCGTACTTCGCGCGCATGCTGGGCCTCAAGTTCGTGACCGTGGTGCCGCGGCGCACGAGCAAGGAGAAGATCGCCCTCATCGAGTTCTACGGCGGCGACTGCCACTACGTCGACCGCGCCCCGGACATGTACCCGGAGGCCGAACGCCTCGCCGCCGAGTGCGGCGGGCACTACCTCGACCAGTTCACCTACGCCGAGCGCGCGACCGACTGGCGCGGCAACAACAACATCGCGGAATCGGTGTTCGCGCAGATGCGCGCCGAGCGGCATCCGGTGCCGTCGTGGATCGTCGTGGGCGCCGGGACGGGCGGCACGAGCGCGACGTTCGGGCGGTACGTGCGGTACAAGCGCCATACGACCAAGATCGCCGTGGTGGATCCGGAGAACTCGTCCTTCTTCAGTGCCTGGGAGACCGGGGCGCTGGACTACTCGACGGGGATGCCGTCGCGGATCGAGGGGATCGGCCGGCCGCGGGTGGAGCCGTCGTTCGTGCCCGGGGTGATCGACGAGATGTTCTCGGTGCCGGATGCCGGGTCGCTTGCCGCCATCCGGTTGTTGCGGGACCACACGGGGCACTGGGCCGGTGGGTCTACGGGGACGAACCTGTACGGCGCGTTTTTGCTGATCTCGCGGATGATCGCCGAGGGGCAGGCCGGGTCTGTCGTCACGTTGTTGTGTGACGGTGGGGATCGGTATGCGAACACGTACTACTCGGATGAGTGGTTGGCGGAGCAGGATCTCGATATCGCGCCGTATCGGGCGAAGTTCGATGAGTTTCTGCTGACCGGTCGGTTTGAGGGGTAGGTCCGCGTCCGTGCAGGTCCTCGCAGGGGCGTGTTGCGTGGGTTGTGGCTAGAACGCCAGCGCCACCGCGCTGAGGACCGCCCAGGCGAGCATGGCCAGGCCCGTGTCGCGTAGGGCCGGGATGAGTTCGCGGCCCACTTTGCCGCCGCCGACCGCGCGGACGGACTTGAGCAGCATGGGTGCCGTGACCAGGGCGATGAGCAGCAGCGGGTGCCAGATGCCGAGGACCACGGTGAGCACGTACGGCACCGTCACCAGTGCGAGGTACAAGCGGCGCGTGCCGCTGTCGCCGAGGCGGGTGGCGAGGGTGCGTTTGCCCGACTCGATGTCGGTGGGGATGTCGCGGAGGTTGTTGGCCGTCAGCACCGCCGTGGAGAAGCAGCCGACCGCGACGGCGCAGCCCAGGCCGGCCCAGCTGACGCGCCCGGCCTGCACGTAGACGGTGCCCAGCACGCCGGCGAGGCCGAAGAACACGAAGACGGCGATCTCGCCGAAGCCGTAGTAGCCGTACGGCTTCTTGCCGCCCGTGTAGAACCACGCGCCGAGGATGCAGACGCCGCCCATGATCAGCAGCCACCAGAAGCCGGTGAGGGCCACGAGCAGCAGGCCCAGCACGCCGGCCAGGCCAAGACACACCAGCGCCGCCGCGAGGACGGCCTTCGGGGCGGCCGTGCCGGAGCCGACGAGGCGCAGCGGGCCGACGCGGTTCTCGTCGGTGCCGCGCACGCCGTCGGAGTAGTCGTTGGCGTAGTTCACGCCGATGATCAGAGCGAGCGCGACCAGCAGCGCGAGCACCGAGCGCCACCACGAGAACGCGTCCAGCGCGATCGCCGCCCCGACGCCCGCGACCACCGGCGCGATCGCGTTGGGCAGCGTCCGCGGGCGGGCGCCTTCGATCCACTCACTCACTGTCGCCATGGTCGTTATTCAACGCCATGCGATCTTCACCCGATCAGGAACCCGTGACCTGCCACGTGAGGGTCCCGCTGCTGTTCGGCTCGTCGGCCGACGCGGCGCCCGCGCCGACGACCAACCCCACCGCAAGAGCCACGACCGCCACGGCAGCCTTCGTCCACCTCGTCATACCCCGAGGCAACCGTGATCACTGGCACCCTGTCAACGATCCGGCGGGATTTCACGCCGTCCGGAGGGCGAACAGGGCTTTGACGGCTGCCCGGTCGATCTTCCCGGGGCCCCGCAACGGCAATTCGGCCGTGAACTCGACCTGCTTCGGCGTCGCCGCGGCGCCCAGTTCCTCGCGGACGACGGCGCGGAGCGTTTCGCCCGCGACCGGTCCCTCCGCGACCACCAACGCGACCACCGCTTCACCCCACTGGGGGTCCGGGATCCCGACCACGCAGACGTCGCGCACGCCCTTGATCGCGCCGAGCACCCGCTCCACCGACCCCGCTGACACCTTCACGCCGCCGGTGTTGATCACGTCGTCCGCGCGGCCGAGGACCTCGACGCGGCCGTCGTCGAGCAGCCGGCCGCGGTCGGACGTGCGGAACCAGCCGTCCTGGAACGACTCCTCGGTGAGCGAAGGCGCGAGCCGGTAGCCGTGGGCCAGCACCGGCCCGGAGATCCGCAGCCGCTCATCGGCGTCCGGCTCGACGCGCACCCCGTCGAGCGGCACCCCGTCGTAGACGCAGCCACTCGCGGTCTCGCTCATGCCGTACGCGGGAACGATCCGCACGCCGGCCTCGACAGCCCGCGTACGCAGCGTCGCCGACGTCGCCGCAGCGCCCAGCACGATCCCGTCGAACGCGCGGGCCGCGGACAGCCCGGCCCCGCCGTCGTCGAGCAGCCGGACGAGCTGCGTCGGCACCAGCGCCGTGTACCGCGGCCCGTCCTCGGCCAGCACCGGCGCGGCGGCGGCGGCGAACTCGTCCGGCCGGAAGCCCGCCCCGGTCAGGAAAGCGGCTTTCGTGCCCGCCAGCCGCGCGCGGACCAGTACCTGCAGGCCGCCGATGTAGTGCGCCGGCGTGGCGAGCAGCCAGTGGCCCGCGCCGCCGAGCCGCGCGTGCGTGGCAGTGGCCGACGACGTCAGCGCGCCCGGCGAGAGCAGCACGCCCTTCGGCGCGCCCGTCGACCCGGACGTGGCGATGATCACGGCCGTGTCCGGTTCGGCCGGCGTGTCCGGCGCCATCGCCTCGAGCACGCCGGGCGCCGCCGGGTCGGCCGAAGACAGCGGCAGCACGGCCTCGCCGCCGTCCAGCGCCGCCGCCACGGCCGTGTCCAGGGCGGACACCGCTTCGGCGCTCCCGTCGAGCCACACCACACGCACAAGGTCTCCCGGTGGATCAGTAGTAGTACGGGACGTCGGACCAATCCGGGTCCCGCTTCTGCAGGAACGCGTCGCGGCCTTCCACGGCTTCGTCCTGCATGTACGCCAGCCGCGTGGTCTCGCCGGCGAAGAGCTGCTGGCCGACGAGGCCGTCGTCGATCGCGTTGAACGCGTACTTCAGCATGCGCTGCGCCGTCGGGGACTTGCCGACGATGGCCCAGCCCCACTCCAGTGCCACCTTTTCCAGATCGGCGTGGGGGACGACCTCGTTCACCGCGCCCATGTGGTGCATCTGCTCGGCGGTGTAGTCGCGGCCGAGGAAGAAGATCTCGCGCGCGAACTTCTGCCCGACCTGGCGCGCGAGGTAGGCGGAGCCGTAGCCCGCGTCGAACGAGCCGACGTCGGCGTCGGTCTGCTTGAAACGCGCGTGCTCGGCGGAGGCGAGCGTGAGATCGCACACGACGTGCAGCGAGTGCCCACCGCCCGCGGCCCAGCCGGGAACGACCGCGACCACCGGTTTCGGCATGAACCGGATCAAGCGCTGGACCTCGAGGATGTGCAGCCGGCCGGCGCGCGCGGGGTCGACCGTGTCGGAGGTCTCCCCACTCGCGTACTGATACCCGGAGCGTCCGCGAATACGCTGGTCACCGCCGGAACAGAACGCCCAGCCGCCGTCCTTGGGCGACGGCCCGTTGCCGGTGAGCAGGACGCAGCCGACGTCGGAGCTCATCCGGGCGTGGTCGAGGGCGCGGTAGAGCTCGTCGACCGTGTGCGGGCGGAAGGCGTTGCGGACCTCCGGACGGTCGAACGCGACGCGGACCACCCGTTTGCCGGAGCGGCTCTCGGCAGAGCGGTGGTAGGTGATGTCGGTGAAGGCGAAACCTTCGACCTCGGTCCACGCGGCGGGGTCGAACAGCTCGGAAACTCGGGCGTCATCCACGTTTGGGAGAATAGGACCTGTGGACATCTCTGCTGAGCCTGATGCCGCCTCCGCGGGAGGTAGCGCGTCCGTGGGCGATTTACCCGGAGCCTGCCGGTGAACCCCTCCACCGCGCAGGCCAGGGTCATCGTCGACGAACTGGTCCGCAACACCGTGTCCCACGTCGTCCTCTGCCCGGGTTCGCGTAACGCGCCGCTGTCGATCGCGCTCTACGACGCGGCCGCGGCCGGCCGACTCCAGCTCCACGTGCGTATCGACGAGCGCGGTGCGGCGTTCCTCGCGCTCGGCATCGCCGCCCGCACGGGCCGGCCGTCGGCGGTGGTCTGCACCTCCGGCACGGCGGCAGCGAATTTCCACCCGGCCGTGCTTGAGGCCGACCGCGCGGGCGTGCCGCTGATCGTGCTCACCGCCGACCGCCCGCCCGAGCTGCGCTCCGCCGGCGCCAGCCAGGTGATCGACCAGTACCAGCTCTACGGCAACGCCGTGCGCTACTTCGACGAGCTGGCCGTCGCCGAGCGGCGCGCCGGCCAGAACTCCTACTGGCGCAGCCAGATCTGCCGCGCCTGGAACGCCGCCTACGGCGAGTGGCGCAGCGGCCCGGTGCACCTGAACATCCCGTTCCGCGAGCCGCTGGTGCCGGACCTCGACGATGACGGTGAGTGGTACGAGTCCACCGAAGGCCGCGCCGACGGCGAACGCTGGACCGAGCTCCCCGACTTCGGCGCCCTGCCGTCCTTTGTGGTCCCCTCGGCCCGCCACGGCCTCGTGATCGCGTGCGACACCGGTGTGCAGGCGGCCAGCGAGTGGGCCGAGCAGCACGGCTGGCCGGTGGTTTCGGAGACCGGTGGTTTGGGCCTGTCCGGCTCCACGGCCATCTCGTCGGGCGCGTGGCTGCTGGGCGTCGAGGAGTTCATCTCACGCCACAAGCCGGAGCAGGTCCTGTGCCTCGGCCGGCCGACGGTGTTCCGGCAGGTCCAGAACGTGCTCTCGGACCCCGCGGTGGAAGTTCTGCTGGTCCGCCCCGACTCCGACTGGCCCGCGCCGGCGCACAACGTCCGCCAGGTCGGCCAGTGGTTCGCCGAGCCCACGAAGCCCGCGGACCCGGAGTGGCTCGCGGGCTGGCAACGCGCCGACGCGGCTGCTGCCGCGGCCGTTTCTCTCGCTCTGGCCGAGGAGCCGTGGCCCAGCGGGTTGAGCGTCGCTTCGGAGCTGGTGGACGCCCTGCCGCAGGGTGCTCTTCTGGTGGTGGGTTCGTCGAACCCGACCCGCGATGTCGCGCTGGCCGGGACCCTGCGTCCCGACGTGCTCGTCCACCGCAACCGCGGCGTCGCCGGCATCGACGGCACGGTCTCCACGGCCATCGGTGCGGCCACCGTGCACCGCGCGCCTTCGTACGCTTTGCTGGGCGATCTGACTTTCTTGCACGACGCTTCCGGCCTGCTGACCGGTCCCGCCGAGCAACGTCCGGACCTCACCATCGTCGTCCTCAACGACGACGGCGGCGGGATCTTCTCGCTGCTGGAACAGGGCGCACCCGAGCACGCGGACAGCTTCGAGCGCGTGTTCGGCACTCCCCACGGCGCCGACCTGGGCGCGTTGTGCGCGGGCTACCGGGTGCCGCACGTGGTGGCCTCTTCGGTGTCGGAGTTCCGCGCCGCGTTGAAGCCCGCGCCGGGCCTGCGGGTCGTCGAGGTGCGCGTGGACCGCTCGCGCCACCGCGACCTGCACG